>CALDSY010000101.1 GCA_937924355.1 uncultured Caulobacterales bacterium | reverse complement strand
CAGGCCATACCCGCGATATCCCATGGCAATTTTAGCCACGAGACGCAAATGGGACGTCACCATACGCTCAGCAGATTGTGTATCACCGTCTTCGCGCCAGCGTTTTGCGAGCATAAATTCTTCGTCCCTTTCCAGCATAGGAAACTTGCGAACTTCTGAAAGATAGCGATTCAGGCCCTGCTGGGGGGATAGAGTTACAGACAGGCTCATATTGCCCGAATAACTGGCATCCTTGGCCGATACGGACGCTTTATCCGTTTTCGCAGGTACAGAGCTTTGCTTGTTTTTTGACATGAAATTCCTCCAGAACCTCCCATATAGGGGTCTCCGTCAGAATTTAAAGAGGCAGACGTTAAAAATCAAAAACGGCGCATATAGGTAATGGAGCTCCAAGTGCTTCCGCCATCTATATCCAATTTTCCGGTATCGTGCCAGGTAAGGTCAAATCTAAACCCGTTTTTTTGCTTTTTACCGATAAAATATTCGACGGCCAGGCCAGCTGCAGGACCTTCGAAGTCAATATCAAAGGATTCCACGTCGCGTATTTCCAGAGCGGGGACTTCGACAATTCGGCTGCCTGAAAAATTGGCTTTATGGTAGCCGGCTCGAACGGAAACACCCAACCCTGAATCCAGAGGCACTCTGAACATAGCAAACGCCGCCATATGCTCTTGAACGCCGAAATCATCTATTGACAGGAACACTTCTTGGTCCACGCCATCGATATTTTCAATGCCGCCCACGGCCTCATTCACAGTTTGGATGGCTGTGCCAGCTTCGACTTCTATGCCAATGTCAAACGCGCGGTCGACAATGGGTAAAGTAAAATTAGCCCGTCCCAGCAGGGCCGTAGAACTATTGTCACCATAGGACATAAATCCACCGCCAGCTTCAACTTTGAACGATTTAGGATCATCCGCATATGCCGAGGTGGCCATAGCGAGTGATAGTCCCATGGCAAAAACCAGTTCTTTCATCGGTCATCCCCAAACTTTGTTTGTTGACTAACCGCTAAGATATTTCCTCGGACTATTCAAGGCGGGCATACACAAATTCTCGTTATCCCAATTCGGTTAGGCAGGTCACAAGGTCATGCATGTCGGGGGGAAGGGCCGAAGAAAACTCAATATATTCCTTTGAGATCGGGTGAACAAAGCCGAGCGTTTGCGCGTGCAAGGCTTGTCGCCTGAAGCGGGTCATGAAGGCGTTGAGTTTGGCTATTTCCGTATTCTTTGTCGTGTTGAATGCTTTTTGCTTGCCATAGAGAGGATCGCCAAGAAGAGGGCACCCCATATGTGCGAGATGGACTCTGATTTGGTGCGTACGGCCCGTTTCCAGACGGCATTCTATCTTAGAGGCCAGTGGTGTTCCGACAGCCGCTTTTGGCATTTGCCCATAGCCCGCAATGAATTTGAAATTCGTAACAGCATGCCGGCCTTTCTCGGATGCTAAAATATTGCCCCAGGTCCCTTTGACCACCCCTTGCTTTTTACGATTGTGAGGCGAGCGGGCCAAACGGCTTTCAATGCGGCCTTCTTTTTCACGCGGAGACCCGCGAACAAAGCAGACATACACCCGGTGAACAGAATGTTTCGCAAATTGTTCAGACAAATGCTGATGGGCCAGATCATTTTTGGCGACAACCAAGAGACCTGAGGTGTCTTTGTCTATTCTATGGACGATCCCAGGCCTCGCCACACCGCCAATTCCCGAAAGGGTGCCTTTGGCATGATGAAGCAATGCATTAACCAGGGTACCAGAGGGCGATCCGGGCGCCGGATGAACAGTCATCCCGGCGGGCTTCTCAACAACCAAAAGACTATCGTCTTCAAAATAGATATTCAGAGCTATGTTCTCGGCCTGAGGCACCGGATCTGTAAGGGCAGGGATTTTGATGCGATAGGTTGTTCCGGCGACGACTTTCTCAGAAGGGCTGACGATTGCTTTGTCATCCGCTCGAATGGCGGTTTCCGAGATCAATCCCTGTATCCGGCTTCTGGACAGCGGGCTTTTATCCGCGAGCCATTTGTCGACTCGAAGTCCGCTGTCTTCGGTGTCAGCTATATATTCAAGTGTCTCGATACTCATTCGTCATCCTGATCAATGGATTTTGTCCCTTTAAGACTATGTGGCTAATTAGCAACATTATTCAAAAAATTATGAGGAAACTCTTGAACCAATGGCTATATGAGACTACCCCGAACAACATAACAATTGGGCATATTCAAAAATGCCTGGAGAGAATACACAAATATCAACCACCGATCCGGGGAAATTTATGTTTAAAAAAGCACTCGTAACAACAACATCTCTGACTTTGGCAGTAGGCGTTGCATTACCTGCCCATGCTCAAAATGATTACGAAGATGAAATTATCGTCACCGCGACTAAAAGAGAACAGACTTTGCAGGAAGTCCCTGTTGCTGTCTCGGTCACCACGGCAGATACAATCGAAAAAGCCGTTATCAAAGATGTTTTAGACCTTCAATCCGTCGTTCCATCCCTCCGCGTTTCTCAGCTACAAAACAGTGTTGCGACGAACTTTATTATTCGGGGTTTCGGTAATGGGGCCAACAATGCCGGTATTGAACCGTCTGTTGGTGTCTTTATCGATGGCGTTTACCGGTCACGATCTGCTTCAGCACTCGCGGACCTTCCGAATCTAGAACGTGTCGAAGTCCTGCGCGGGCCACAATCGACGCTTTTCGGTAAAAACGCCTCTGCTGGTGTGATCAGCGTGGTTTCCGCTAAGCCCACTTACGATACACAGGGCTATGTGGAAGGCGCGCTCGGAAACTATAATCTCCGGTCTGTTAAAGGCTTTATCAGCACGGGGCTAGATGAAGCAGAAACCATGGCTGTCAGCTTGGGTGGATCTGTCACGCAGCGTGATGGATATTACGATAACCTCTTGACGGGCACTGGACAAAACGACCGAGATCGCTGGGGCGTTCGTGGACAGGTTTTATTTGAGCCCAATGACGATCTATCTTTCCGATTGATCGGTGATTACGACAAGATTGATGAGATCTGTTGTGGTGTTGCGAACCTTGTTGCTGGTCCAACGGCCGATGTTATCGCCGGCTTGCCTGGTTTGGCGGGACTAAGCGCGGCTGTCGGTGCTGCGGGTGGCGTGAACACTCTGACCGCGGAACAATTAAGTGGTCTTGGTTCTCAGTTCCTAACCGAGGCACCTTTCGCTTATGAAGGATTTTTCGATTTTGATCCGGTTAACCGCGTTGAAAACTATGGCGTCTCGATGGAAATCGAATATGACATCAATGAAGACATTACGCTTCGATCCATAACGGCCGTGCGTGAGCAAGACCTCTTTGTTGATGGCGACGTCGATTTTACAGGCGCGCGATTGGTATCACAGAATGTGAACGCAACAGAATCGACAGCCTTTACTCAAGAAATTCGCCTAGAAGCCAGCAGTGGCGATCTGGATTGGACCCTGGGGGCCCTCTATTTTGAAGACGATCTCGTGACCGATACGGATATTCGATATGGGGACCAGTTCCGGGACTTCGGTAATTTCGCTGTTTGGCAATTACAAGCTGCAAGCTTCTTGCAGGGTACTGGCGGTCAGCCCATCGCGCTCGGCGGCATTCTGAACGTTGTTGATCTCTTTGAAGGGACGAATTCCTTTGGCGAAGGTCAGGGCGTACAGGTCGGTTTCAATCAGGATAACGAAGCGCTGTCTTTGTTTGGACAAGCTGATTATCATTTGACAGACGCCCTAACACTGACAGCTGGTTTGGCCTATGTTGAGGATAGAAAGACCGTTAATTCATTCTCAAGCACAACCGATGGATTTTCCGCATTGGATTTGAACACAGCTGTTTTTGGATTATTCAATAGTCTGTCATCGCTTCAATTCCTGCCGCCTTTTGAGGATTTTCCGGCCGGTGGTATCGAAAATAACAAGACCCGAGACGATCAATTCACTTACACGTTAAGGGGCGCTTATGATGTTAATGATGACATCAATGTTTATGCGTCAGCGTCAACCGGTTTCAAAGCGTCGACTTGGAACCTGTCTCGTGACTCCCGTCCATTCGCGCCAAATGGCGTCACAGACCCGGCCGTCGCGGCAACTATGTATCCAGATTCTGATTGTGCCAGAGTCTTTGCGGGGCGGGAAACCGCAACCAATGTCAGTTGCGGTACGCGGTTCGCAGGCCCAGAAGAGTCGACGGTTTATGAAATTGGCGTAAAAGCCAAGCTGGACCGAGGCTATGTCAATGTCACAGCCTTTGACCAAACCATTGAAGGGTTCCAATCCAACGTCTTTACCGGTACTGGGTTCATTCTGGCCAATGCGGGTGAGCAGTCCGCGAGGGGTATCGAAGTCGATGCCGCTTACAGTCCAATCGAGGGCTTAAACCTCGGCGCAAGTGCGACGTTCCTAGATCCGAAGTTTGACTCATTTGATGGCGGTCTTTTGCCGCGAAATCAAACTGTGCAGCCTGACGGGACGCCAGGTCTTACGGGCTTGAAACCTGCGGGGATCCACGAGCTGAGTGCCGTCCTAGCCGCCACTTACAACTTCGATCTGGGCGAACGCGAAGCCTACATTCGCGGGGATTTCCAGTACGAAAGCGATGTTCAAATTGTTGACGGTATCGATGATCAAGATATCGGTGAATTCGCTAATCGTTCGCAAAAGCTGTTTAATGCCAGTGCAGGTCTCAAAGTCACAGACAATGTTGGACTACAGGTCTGGGGCCGGAATATCTTGAACGATGAGTTTTTGACCTCGGTCTTCCCGTCTGTTGCACAAGCTGGAAGCTTTAGCGGCTATCCAAATCAGCCACGGACTTACGGCGCAACAATCAGATATGATTTCGACTAGTTCGGAACTTCAAAGATAACGAAAAGGCCGCTTTATGCGGCCTTTTTTTATGACAATTTTTTCTGTTCGCGTTTCCAGCTTTGCCAGATCATGAAGATCTTTGGGCCTTCGATGAGATATCGGCGCCAGAGCCTTTTAGGCTCGCTCATAAGGCGGAACAACCATTCCATTCGGGCCTGCTGCATCCATTTTGGCGCGCG
>CALDSY010000100.1 GCA_937924355.1 uncultured Caulobacterales bacterium | reverse complement strand
CATAGCCGGGATAGCGCACTTCCGCTTCGGCCATGAGCCGGTCGCGGGTGACTTTGGCCACGATCGAAGCTGCCGCAATGGAGAGACATCGAGAATCACCCTTGATCAGAGTTTGCGCCGGACAAGGGAGCGGCGGCGCTTTATTGCCATCAATTAATGCAGCTGTAGGATTCTGGCCGAGCTCTGATATCAGGTTGTCAACGGCGCGCTGCATAGCAACCATGGTTGCGCCCAGAATATTAGCCCGGTCGATTTCTTCGGGCTCGGCAATGCCGATTCCTGTCCGAGATGTTACCAAAATGTCATTCATAAGAAGTTCACGGACCTCATGAGAGAGAATTTTACTGTCATTTAGGCCTTGAGGGAGATTTTCCGGGTCCAGGATGACCGCCGCGGCGACGACCGGACCGGCCAAAGGGCCACGTCCAGCTTCATCAATGCCGCAGACGGGGCCTGCGAACCTTGACTCAAATGTCCAATCTGGGGTTTTATTTGGCATGTGTAAAATCTGGCCCGAATCCTGCACTTTTTGCAGTAACAGGGTTTGAGAACACAATAAAGGTCTGTTAAAAGGCCGCCACTACAGATTTGTTAGGAGTAAATCATGGCTAAATATATTCTGGGTGCAGCGCTGACAACCGTCGCCGCAACAGCCATTTTTGCCACCTCTGCCAATGCCATTGAAGATATGGCGACCTGTATGAGCGAGGGTGGATCATCTTATAACTTGCAGGGTACGAACGTATGCCTCGTTCCGATCCGGGACAAAGAGTATAGCGATCCTGTCTATGACGGTAACCAACTCGGTATTATCGAGTGTAAGGGTCGCACGATTAATAATGGCAAATGGTGTCTAGAACCATTTGGCAACGAAGCTCTGCCTTCGGCAACATCAAGCAAAGTAAAGCCAACACAGGCGGATCTGGATGCGATGACGCAATCCGGTCTGGAACTGGCTCAAGACGCGGTTGTTGATACGGCAACGGAAGCTGTTTCTGACGCCGTAAAGGACTCCGGACTTTAATCGGCGCAGTCAAACCATTTTCAAACCCACCATTTTGGTGGGTTTTTTTTATGGGTAAAATTATGTACACACGCTAAATAGCAGGTTCAGTCTCTGTTTAGGGGCCACATGATAAGGGGAGATCATGATGACTAAGCGCACTAAAATTTTTACTCTGGGTTTGATGGCTTTTACAACCATGTCTCTGTCGGCTTGTAGCTCGACCGTTTCTGAAGAGGCTTGTCAGGTTGGCAATTGGGAAGCTCAGGGGTTCGAGGACGGCTCTAAAGGCCGCACACCTGATCAGCTCAATAAAATTGTTGATGCCTGTACAAAATACGGATTTTCTGTCGACAATCAGGCTTGGCTGAAAGGCTATGAGGCCGGATTGCCGCGATACTGTACCTATGAGCGGGGTTATGAACGCGGAGAATCGGGCACTGCATATAATCAAGTTTGCGGCGGCGAGCTCGCCGAAGGATATTCACAAGGCTATGATAAGGGCGTTCAGCGATACAGGATTCTTCGGCAATATGCCCAACTGGTTGACGACTATCAATATAAGCGCCAACGTTTGGAGCAATATCGTCAACAATTGCGCAAGCCAGATCTATCAGACCGCGTCCGCCGGACGATTGAACGCAATATCCGTGGTCTCGAATACAAAGTTGACGATGCGCGCTACCGGATTCGCGAATTTGAGCGTCGTTATAATATTGGGCGATCGTCTATAGACGGATATCGCAACCGCGATTACCGGGATCGCGACTACCGGAATAATCGCTTTTAGGCTTAGCCCCGGCCGCGGCCTTTGCCCCGACCACGTCCGCGCCCACGGCCCTGACCGGGATGTTGATCGTCATCATCCCATGGCCGACCGCGACCTTTATTCTTTTTGGATTTGCCGCCTTTGTCTTTCCGATCCATGCGCCGCTCCGCCCGGCCACCATAGGCGTATTCAAAACGGTCTTTTAATTCCCGGCGGTCTGAGTCTTGTTCGGCTTTGAGCGATTCTCTTTCATCGTCGTGACGCCGCTTCATGGACTGCCATTCGCGCTTGTGAGCATCCTTTAGGGCGCGCCAGGCCCGTTTGGCAGCGTCTTTTTCCTCACGATCATCGTCGTCATCCTCATCCCAGTCATCAATCTCGCGGCCGGAATATTCTTCTTCGACATCTCGGACCTCATCGTGATCATCATCGTCGATGGGATTGTCATTTTTTACAAAGATATCGGCAATTTTTTCTAATATAGGATCAACGTCCCCCTCCGAAGGAATTTTCCCTTTTGTGGGCTGTACGACCTCCGGGTTTTCTTGCCCGCGGTTCTTCAGGACCTGTCCAATGGTTTCAAGAATAGCTTTTGTATAAAATGACATTATTTCCCCCAATGTTTTGGCGACTATATCACAGCCGCTCAAATTTTCGAGATGTAAGTGCACAATAACTGGTTGTCGGGTGGAAGTTCGGTTATGAACCCTCATGATATCGGTGATCATACCCACTCGAAACACCGGGAGAACTTTCCCTGTCTTGCTGAATCAGCTTGTGGCTGCCGGGGTTCAGATCATTGTTTCCGACGGATTATCAGAGGATAATAGTCTCGACCTCGCCGCAAATGCGGGTGCCAATATCGCAATGGGCCAGGCCTCCCGAGGCGGACAACTCAGACGCGGCGCCGCTTTGGCCTCCAACGACTGGATGCTGTTTCTTCACGCGGATTGCACGTTGTCTGAAAACTGGCTGGACCTCATTCAACACCACATCAACCATCATCCTTCCAAAGCAGGATTTTTCGGACTGAAATATAATAGCCCAAAACTCGCCGCGCGATGGGTGGAGCTGATGGTGACTTGGCGGTCTTTCCCTTTCCCTTTTGGTTGGACTCTGCCTTATGGAGATCAAGGATTGTTGATGTCCCGCAGTCTCTATGAGGAAACAGGCGGGTATCCGGATTGGCCTTTGTTCGAAGATGTCAAAATCGCCGAAAAGCTAGGACCATCACGCCTTCGCAATCTCGGCGGCAAGATCACTACCTGTCACGCCAAACACGAAGATGACGGTTTTATCAAACGCGGTTGGCGGAATTTTAAATTATTGCGACGTTATAAACGCGGCGACGAAATTGAGGCCCTCTTTAGAGATTATCATTGATGCGGCCATTACTTGTAATTTTTGTCAAAGCCCCCCGTATCGGAAAGGCCAAAACCCGGCTTGCTGCGGACATAGGCAAGACGCATGCCTGTCGCCACTACCGGGCCATGACATCGGTGATCATGCGAAATGTCGCGAGCGATAAATGGGATACGGTTTTATCGGTGACGCCGGCGCGGTTTATGGGGCAGATTCCGGCCTGGAGACATTTGCCTCAATATGCACAGGTGGATGGCTCCCTGTCGCCGCGGCTCGCTCAGGCCTTTTCCACCAAAGGCCCGGTTGTCGTTATAGGGAGCGATAGCCCGCAGGTGACACGCTCTGATATAGTCAAAGCCTTTCGGTCTATGCGTCCTGGTAACTGTGTCTTTGGCCCAGCAGATGATGGCGGGTTTTGGTTGATGGGGGCATATGGGCCTGTGCCAGAGTTTGCTTTCGAACGCGTTCGCTGGTCGACGGAGCATACACTTTCCGATCTCAAGCAAAATTTAAACCGGGACATCGTGACATTGAGAACCCTGACAGATGTTGATAATCTGGCGGCCCTGAAACTTTGGAAAGGGGCAGGCTAAGCCGTTTGAAACTTTCCGGTTTTCAGAAAGGACATGGCGGCATCAATGCATTGATCATTCTGCATTAAAAAGGAATGTAGAACCGGAAGACACAGGAAATCCGCTTCACCTTCAAGATGGGCACTTTCGACGGTCACCGTGCCATCATCGTCACCTTTTAATAAGGGGTTATAGCCTTTGCCATCTCCGCGCCCGCCCGCAAGGTTTCCAAACTCAAAGTCCGGAATAGGGAGTTTAGGGATGAGGCCGTCTTCCTCGGTTCCTAGTTCCTGGCCAGCGGGACCGAGAATTGACTTGAACAAGGGATTTTCCTTGAGCAAGTCCGCCGGAATTGCGCCGTTATTGGGAACGCCCATCATGACCATGCGGTTAAGGCGCGGGTCGCGTTCCTGCATCAACATGCTGCGAACCACCAAACCGCCCATGGAGTGCACAACGAGATTTATCTCGTCGACGCCCTCTAGTGAATTTATACATTGCCGGAGATACTCCGCCGATTCAGAGATGGATATTCGTGTGCTGGGATAATCAAAACCAAAGACCAGATAATCTTCTGCGCGCAATCGTTTTTCCAGCGCGTTGAAGGATTTTGAAGACCGCATAATGCCGTGAACGTGTATAACGGCTTTGCCGCTCATATCTGACAAATTTGCCTTTCGCCGGATTTTGTCGAGTTTTTCATGGCAGGTCTCGATTTTACCGAAAG
The DNA here is from genome assembly GCA_937924355.1 of uncultured Caulobacterales bacterium. Lineage (GTDB taxonomy): Bacteria > Pseudomonadota > Alphaproteobacteria > Caulobacterales > Maricaulaceae > JACOMS01. The sequence continues at coordinate 6,098 of CALDSY010000100.1, read as the reverse complement.
CCTTCCGATTATCGTCATAATCCAGCAGACGATAATGCTTGGTCAGGATATTCTGCTGGATGCGATAGCCTTGAAAATAATGAACATCGCCCCAAAACTGTAGTCCGCCCGCTGTCTTCATCTTTACAGGCTCTCAATTTTCGAACGTAGAGACAACATATCAAGCCAAGCGTCTTTCTTGAGTGCAGGCTGGCGCAGCAGAAAGGCAGGATGATAAATTGGAAGGGTCGGAATGTCCGTTTCCCCCACTTTGAGACTTGTCCATTGTCCGCGGTTTTTCATGATCCCTGTCATACCCGTCAGCGCTGAAAAAGAAACCCCGCCGACCAGCACAATAACACTTGGGGCGACAAGTTCCATATGCTTGTGAATAAAGGGCAAGCTGGTCGCGATTTCTTCGGGCGTCGGATTGCGGTTCCCTGGGGGCCGCCAATTGATGACATTAGTTATATAGAGCGAGTCTTCGTTAAGGCCAATCGAAGCAAATATCCGGTCCAGGAGCTGGCCCGAGCGGCCCACAAACGGCTTACCTTGGATATCCTCATCCCGTCCGGGCGCCTCGCCGATCACCATAACGTCCGCGTCTGGATTCCCTCTTGAAAAGACACTTTGACGGGCGTGATCACTGATTTCACCGGCGTCGAATTCGGCAATGACCTCTCTGAGCTGATCCAGCGTCGAAACCTTTTTGACCAGGTTTGACGCGGCTTGAGAGGGCGGCGCCGAGACGGCCTGTTTGGCCCGGCTTTCCGGCTTTGGTTTAGCGGTAGAGGATTTTCCCCCGACAGGTTTTGTGGGCAAACGGCGCGGCGCATTAGTTGGAAGGTTGGGCACATCGACTCCAGAAACCTCCCACCATGACAATAAGCTTTCGAGCGACCGCTCCAATTATTCCACCTTTTTCTTCGTTCGGGTCCGCGGTTTTTTCACCGGGCTATGAAACACTGTTCCTACATTGTTTTCAATACACTGTATGATCGAGGTCGCAATATCTTTGCCCGTTGCTGTTTCGATCCCCTTGAGGCCTGGCGATGAATTCACCTCCAGAATTTTGGGCCCGTCTCCGGTTCGTAATATATCGACGCCCGCCACATTCAGGCGCAAAGCCTTGGCGGCTTTGATGGCAGTCGTGCGTTCCTGGGACGTCAGTTTGATTTTTTTGGCCGATCCCCCTTGGTGGATATTGGAACGAAACTCGCCCGGCGCAGCAGTTCGCATCATGGAACCGACGACTTTGCCATCCACAACAAAGCAACGAATATCGCTGCCTTTGGCTTCTTTGACAAATTCTTGAACCAGAAAGTGGGCGTCCAAACCCCGGAACGCATCAACCAGCGCCGTCGCGGCCTTTCGGGTCTCGGCCAAGATAACCCCTTTACCTTGCGTGCTTTCGAGAAGTTTGACGACCACAGGTGCGCCCCCAACCAGATCTATAATCCCCTGTGTGTCCCTGGAGGTTCGGGCAAAAGCGGTTGTCGGCATGCCCAGCTTGTATTGTGACAATATCTGATGGGCTAATAATTTGTCGCGAGAACTTCCAATGGCAATGGCCGGGTTAAGACAAAACACACCCATGCTTTCAAACTGACGAACCACGGCCATGCCGTAAAAGGTGATTTTCGAACCGATCCTTGGAATAATTGCATCATAGCGGGGCAGGGCCTGCCCATCAAAATGAACCTCGGGCTTTTCATTGTTGATCGCCATAAAACATCGGCTGGTGCGGATGGTTTCGATAACATGGCCCCGCGCTTCGGCCGCCTCGATCATACGGGTGTTTGAGTAATTGTTAGGCTCTTGAGTCAGGATACCGATCCGCAAAGGCCGTCGTGGCAAGCTCCCCTTACGCTGCTTTTTCTTGTATAAGTCAAAATTTAACGTGGGCTGCAGAAAGGACCGGCCCGGTGAAACGGATATACCCTTTTTTAGTGCTGATCGTCCGATCAACATGCGGTAGCCCATGGTTTCGCGATTGGTCAATGAGACTTCGATGGGCCATTTTTGCCCGCCTATTTCTATATCCGTTTTAATGACATAGCGGCTCTCGGCGACCCCATTGGAGGATGTAACCATCCGCCGGTCGACCACTTTGGCGGAACAGACGATTTCCACATCCGGATTATCTGGGTCAGGATGCATGATGAAACGCACCTGAGGATTAGCGTCCGTTCCGAAAGGTTCTATTGCCACCGCGTGAAGGGCCGACGTCCGGGCCCCTGTGTCAATCTTTGCTTTGATGGCAGGGAGAGACAAGTCCGGCAAGGCCGCCCATTCTTCCCATCCCAAGTTTAAGGTTTCACTCATACTTTGTATCATATTTATGGCGCGGCAAATGAAACACTTTACCAAGGCCATGCTAAGGTCTAATTCCAATAAGGAATTACGCCTGAACGGGGCCTTTGAAAAGAGAAGATTGGAACAAAGAGGTTGATATGTCCGAAACGGTTGAACGCGAAAGCATGGAATATGATGTTGTTGTCGTGGGTGCAGGCCCGGCGGGCCTGTCGGCTGCCATACGCTTAAAACAGATCAATGCCGATATTTCCGTCGTTGTTTTGGAAAAAGGCTCCGAGGTTGGCGCGCATATTTTGTCCGGTGCAGTTTTAGACCCGATTGGCCTAAACAAGCTCATTCCAGATTGGAAGGCAAAGGGCGCTCCCATCGAAACCGAAGTCAAGACAGACAAATTCTTGATGTTGGGACCGAAAGGGGCCTTGCGTATTCCGAATTTCCTTTTGCCGCCATTGATGAATAATCACGGCAATTACATTGTTTCTATGGGGAATATCTGCCGCTGGATGGCTGAGCAGGCAGAAGCACTAGGTGTTGAGGTATTCCCGGGCATGGCCTGTTCTGAATTGGTCTATCGTGAAGACGGCTCTGTCAAAGGTGTCGTCGCCGGTGAGTTTGGTATTTCCAAAGACGGGACAAAGGGCGAAGGTTATGAGCCCGGTATGGAATTGCACGGGAAATATGTCTTCTTGTCCGAAGGCGCGCGCGGATCACTTTCCAAGATGGCTATCAAGAAATTCGATCTCGATAAAGACTGTGATCACGCCAAGTTTGGTCTGGGTATGAAGGAAATCTGGGAAGTCAAACCTGAAAACCATCGTCAGGGCGAAGTGGTTCACACAATGGGTTGGCCTTTGGGGTGGAAAGCCGGGGGCGGGTCTTTCATGTACCATCTGGAAAACAATCAGGTCTATGTGGGCTATATCGTCGATCTGAATTACAAGAACCCACATCTTTATCCGTACGGAGAATTTCAGCGTTGGAAACACCATCCTGAAATCGCCGAGGTTCTCGAAGGCGGCAAGCGCATATCATATGGTGCGCGCGTCGTGACCAAGGGTGGTTATCAGTCGATCCCAAAAGTGGCTTTCCCGGGCGGCGCTCTTTTGGGATGCTCAGCGGGTCTGGTAAATCTTCCGCGAATTAAAGGAAATCACAATGCCATGTTATCGGGCATGGCGGCGGCCGAAGCGGCGGCTGCGGCCCTAAAAGCCGGGCGGTCAGCCGACGTGTTGGAAAGCTATGACGAAGAGCTGCGGGCCGGCGAAGTGGGCAAGGACCTGAAAGCTGTTCGCAATGTTGCGCCGATTAATGGACGTTGGGGACCGCTGGTTGGCATGATGCTAGGCGGCATGGATATGTGGTTCAACAATTTGTTCAAATTCAATATCCTTACGCCGCGCGGCGGATCCTATAAGCACCGTAAAAATGACGCCCAGTCCACGGGCAAAGCGTCAGATTATAAAAAGATTGAATATCCCAAGCCTGACGGCGTGTTGTCGTTTGATCGCCTGACCAATGTGAGTTTCTCAGCCACGAATCACGGTGAAGAGCAGCCATCACATCTCAAATTGATTAATGAGGCCATTCCGGTTGCGACGAACCTCCCGCAATTTGATGAACCGGCGCAGCGCTATTGCCCAGCTGGTGTCTATGAAGTGCTTAGGGACGATGATGGCTCTAATCCGCGGTTTCAGATCAATGCGCAAAACTGCGTGCATTGTAAGACGTGTGATATCAAGGATCCCAGTGAAAATATTGTGTGGTGTGTACCTGAAGGTGCGGGTGGCCCTAACTATCCGAATATGTAATAAACCGGTATGTTTAGAAAATATCTTCTGTCAGTCGGGGCGCTGGCCCTGTTATCGGCCTGTGCAAGTACTGGAACAACACCGTCCAGTTCGAGCGCTTCCAAGGGCGCGCCCATTGGCAAAAATGCCCAGATTTTCTCTGATTATTTGATCGGGAGTTACTCCAATTATATTGCCGACGCTCGCAACCGCTCGGAATTTTATGGCCGGGCATTCGAGGAAGATACGTCCGACATGGGATTGGCCCGCCGCGCTTTGACGGCAGCCTGGATGGATAGTGACGTTGATAAAACTCTCAATCTGGCCAGAACCGTCACCAAGGCTCACCCCAAAGAGGCCTTTTCGCGGTCCGTTTTGGGCGCAAAAGCTTTCGCGGCTGGGGATTATCGAAAAGCCTCAAACATTCTAAATTACGATACAGGCGATGTTACGCTGCAAAGCGCGATCGATCTGATGCGGGCTTGGTCAGAGCATGAGTTGGGCAACACCCCTGAATCAAAAGACCTGCTCGAGGATCTATCGGGCTGGGCTTATATCAAAGTACTCGGTCAGGTGCAGCGGGCTATTATGGATGGCCCTAATGGTGACGTGGAAAATTCTTTAACTGTGTTTGACTTGGCCGACAGCGCCGGGGTCGCCAAAACGGAAATCGCCTTATCCAGGGCGCGTCTACTGTCTGCCAGCGGTGATTCTGACGGGGCGTTAAAAGTCTTATCAGAGCTGGATGAGGAAAGCGGCGGCTTTGATAGCGGCCCGGTTAAAAATTATCTTGATGAGCTCAAAGCCAATCAGCCGATATCCGAGACTCTAACGCCGCAACAGGAAGTGTCCTGGACCATGACCGAGGCCGCCTCCGGCTTCTTTATTCGGAACCGCGCTTTCGATGTGGCCGAAGTTTATTTGCGTCATGCTATTTTTATTGATCCGGACAATGACAAGGCCAAAATCTGGTTGGCGGCCCTCGTCGAAGAAGACCGGCAAGATGAAGCGCTCCGTCTGTTCCGCTCTATAAAGGACGACTCGGATTACGCAGTGTCGGCACGTTTGTCGGAAGCCAATGTGTTTTTCGACCGCGACGAAGATACGACGGCCATGAAAATTCTGGAAAAAGCCAATCGTGATTTCGACAATTTCACCACCCGTGAAGCGTTGGGACGGGCGCGTCTGATCCGCGAGAACTACAAAGAAGCCCTCCCGATCTATGAGGCGCTGGTTGATTCCATGTCGGAAGAAGAATTGAAGGATAATACGCTGCCTCTATATTTCCGCGCCATTTGTTATGAGCGCGAAAAACAATGGGAGAAGGCGGTTGTTGATTTTGAGAAAGTGCTTGAGATCGAGCCTGATGACGCCGATGCGCTCAATTATCTGGGCTATACATGGGTAGATCGAGGGGAAAATCTGTCAAAGGCTTTTGGTATGATTGAGAAAGCCGTCGAGCTGGAACCCGAAAGCGGAGCGATTGTCGACAGTCTCGGCTGGGCCCATTACAAACTGGGCCGCTATACGCAAGCTCGGATCAATCTGGAAAAGGCCGTTGAACTGACACCTGACAGTGCGACCATCATTGATCATTTGGGCGACGTTTACTGGAAGCTCGGACGGTTCCGGGAGGCTGGTTATCAATGGAAGCAGGCTCTGGACTATGACCCCACGGACAAAGAGCGAAAAGATATACTGGCCAAGTTAAAAGGCGGATTGTCGGCCGTCTCAAACTGATCATATGTTCAGGGAAACGGCGCCGGCAAAAATAAATCTCAACTTGCATGTGGGACCTCTGGTCGAAGACCGGGCCCACAAATATTTCGGATATCATCCATTATCAAGTCTGGTTGTCTTTGCCGATTACGGCGATGAGCTATCCTGTGAACGCGCGGATGTAGCATCGCTGGAAATTTCAGGGCCATTCTCAAAAGGCTTGGAAACGGGCGCTGATAATCTGATTTTGAGAGCCTATGCCGAGGTTGCCAAAGCCGGGGATATCCCGCCCTTGAA
>CALDSY010000099.1 GCA_937924355.1 uncultured Caulobacterales bacterium | reverse complement strand
TTGAAAAGATTGCCGACGCTTTGAGGGGTTCATGATGGAATCTTGAGCGGATTCAGGAGGATTTAGCCCTCAGTCCGATGCGGGGATAATTTCAGGGCGAGGAATTCACCAAATGCACAGCCATTGTGCAGGCGGGTTGGGACCTCGTAAAATCCCAAGGCCGGCCTAATCGCGACGGGGTTTGTGTTTTCTTAGCTTGGTATAAAGGGCCGCTATAACGAAAAATGAAACCACCAGAATGGCCAGAATTTTCTCGCCCGTTTCAGGCCATAACATGATCGACAAGACATAGCCGAAATGCATCAAATTCATAAAGATCAGACACATGACCGCAAACGATCCGAGATCTTTGGCCCGTTTGCCGGTTTCGGAAATCTCTGGGGAGATGCGGTCGATAATAACTTCCACCGCCGTATTCAGGGCCTCGATCGCAAGGATGAGAAAGAGTAAGCCGCCGGCCACAATAAAATGTATCCAGAGGACGCCCAGCCAAGCATATAACGCGACAACCAGAACAAAGATATACAGCTCCATGCGCGCTGCTAGCTCGCTGCCAACCAGAAACCGGAATCCGGCAAAGGAGTATTTGGTGGCATTGGAAACATGTCGGCTGGCTTTGATGAGCATGCCTCGTTTTCGGAAAGAACCGTGTTTAAATCGTTAAGACAATTTGCCTTGGCCGCAAATTCAGGCGGCCTGCAGGGTCAACTCAAAGCTTGTCCCTTGTTCGTCGGAGCTGACGAGCAAGATGTTTCCGCCCTGCGCTTCGGCCAATTCTTTTGAAATGGTCAGGCCCAGCCCCGTGCGCCCGCGCCCGCCCCCTGTCGAAAACGGGGTAAAGATAGATGCGCGCACTTTGTCCGGCAGGCCAGGACCATTATCGGACAGGGTGGCGTATATATTCTGGCCGCCATTGCGCGCGTCTAGGGTGATTTTTGCGTCGGGCCGATCTTTCAAGGCCTGAGCGGCGTTTCGGATGAGGTTCTGGAAAATGCGGTAAGTGTGATCGGCATCGGCTTTGGCCAAGAGCTTGGGATCAATTTTATTTTCAAAACTGACATAATCATAGCGGCGCAATGTATCATGGGCCGCCTCGCTGGCAATCGCCGCCAGATTGACCGTTTCCAGATCCAGCACGTCTTCTTTTTCACTGCTATATTCCAGCACGCCTTCGGCGATGCGCACGCCGCGGTCGACGGCGCGGACCAGGCGTTCACCCATTTTGCGTACGCGCTCATCTTTATCCGTGGCGAGCCGGTCCGAGACCAGCTGCGCCGAGGTGAGAACATTACGTAGATCATGATTAATCTTGGAAACAGCCAAACCCAGATCCGCCAGACGCTTGCGCTGTTCCAGTGACGCCTGCACACCCTCCTGCATGTCCGTGAAGGCCCGGGAGAGATCGCCGATCTCGTCTTTGCGGTCATGGGTGCGTTTTTTCTGAAGCGGCGCGGACGGGTCATTTTCAAAATCCGCCACATCGTCGCCCAGACATTGCAGGGGCTTGATGATCAAAAAGCGCAGAACACTGTAGAGCATCACACCTGTAATAAAGGCGATCAATACGGAAAGCCCCAGAATGTTATGACAATAGCTTTCCATGGCTTTTTGCAAGGATTGGCGGGGAACAAGATATTCGAGCGTTTGATAATTCCCGCCCTTCCATTGCCCGCCAGGCGGGTCGGCGAGAACGCGGAAATAGCCTTCTTTTTCCGTAAAGGCGCTTAAGGTCGGCCCCAGCATGAGTCCGCCCCAATTTTTGCGCAGGTCTATGGTTTTAATGTCCGATGTCTCCGGCGGGGCACCTAAAACCAATCGGCTCTCGCCATTGACCTCCACAGAGATCATGGTGATGTCCGTGTCTTTCATAACCGTTTCCGACAGCATCATACGGTTATAACTCTCCGGCGCGGCGTTGAGGGCAATGGCTTGATGCCGGGCGCTCATGGCCCGTTCTTCAAACCAGTTCTTGCGAAAGTTAGAGGCGGACGGAAAAAAGATAACCGCTTCGGCCAACAGCACGAATAAAATGGTCAGGATCAGGAGCTGTCCTGAGAGGCCGGTTATAAATTTGCGTATCACAGGGGTCTATTAACGAAAGAAACCGGTTTTGGAAACGGGGTTGGACAAATTGTGATCAGGTCCTCATAAGCCTCAAAAGGAGCCTTAAATGTCCGAAAAACAATCCGCCGTAAGTATTGAAGAGCTGAACGCCTTTTTCAAAAAAATGTTTGGAGGTCGCGGGCGCAAAGCTCCGGCTACGACGCATGTGGAATATGGCCGGGTTGTCGCCGAAATGCCGTGCAATGAAAATATGTTGCGCCCGGGCGGATTTATTGCCGGGCCTGTGCAAATGGCCATGGCCGACCACGCCGCCTATGTGGCCATTTTTACTCAGATTGGCATTGTGCCTATGGCGCTGACGTCTAATCTGAACATTGATTTCCTGCGGCCCTGTCAGGGGGATAAATTGATTGGAGATGCCCGTGTCATCAAGCTGGGCAAATCCTTGGTGGTGATCAATGTGGAGATCCGGGGCTCATCGTCGCCGAAACTTTCCAGCCAAGCGGTGGTGACTTACGCTTTGCCGAAAGAGCATTGACTCAATTTTTGTCCACCAATATAGTTATTAAATAACACTGGGGGTGGGGATATGCGTATAGTTAGAAAAGCTGCAATGCTAATGGCGCCAGTATTATTGGCGGCCGGCTGTAATGCGCCGACGGAAGAAGAGACGCTTACGGTCAGCGCGCAAGTTACCATGATGCTCCCCGCTGATACGGCTGAATTATATGTCGATATCTATGCGAGTGCGCCTACGCGGAAAGCGGCCATGGAAGAAATCGTCAAGGAGCACAATCTCATCAAAGCGGACCTGCCACAAATTGAAGGTATATCCCATATTACATTTGAAGCCGACGAAATTGAAATTCGCCAAATTCCCGACAAAAAATGCGCCGCGAAATTATATGAAGACCTACCCGAATATTCAGACTTGGACGACTTGCTTAATTATTATAATCTCTGTCCTGAAACCGAGTTTTCAGCCCATATCAATATGGGCATAATGGTACAGCCCGCAGAGCTCGTGGGTGATGTGATCGGATATGCGACCCTGTCAGACGTCACCAGCATTCACTTGTCACGTTTCAAAATTACGGACATGGAAACCGCCAGAACCAATGCCAAAGCCGAGGCCGCCGGAAAGATTCGCGCTGTTGCTCAAAATGTCGCTGACAAGACCGGTGTAAATTTGGGGAGAATTACCAAGCTGTCCTTTAAGGGCGATACACATTTTACCGATAAACATTCCTACGATGCCGATGAAATTGTCGTTACAGGAAGCCGCATCAAGGCCGCTAGAGAAACCGTTACCCTGGATATTGATCCGGAACTTATAGAGATTAGTGAACGAGTCACGGCAACGTTTGAGATATCAGAGTAATCTATTTCTCCCTTTGCCCCGTAAAACGGACAAAGGACTTCCGTATGTGGCGCTCTCTTACCCTTGTAACTTCTACGCTTGTAACTTCGATGGCTTTGGCGGTTCCGGCCTTTTCCGATGAACCCCAGCCCGGCGGCGCGCCTTCGGATGGACCCCCGTCTGGATTTAATGATGATGGCTGGTCGCTCTATGTGGGCGGCGGCGGGTTTTACGGGCCTAACTGGTCCGGCGATGATGAGTATTCCGCAGCCGCTGTGCCTTTTCTGCGGGTGACCAAAGGCGATGTGTTTTTTGCCTCCGTCCAAGAAGGCGCGGGTTTTGCCGTCATCAATAATGAGCAATTTCGCGCCGGGCCGCTGGCCACGCTGGATTTTGGCCGCGACGAAGACGGCAATAATCCGTTTCGGGTGTCCGGCAATGACAGTCTTGATCTGGTGGGGCTTGGCAATATTTCCACGACGGTCGCCCTTGGCGGATTTGCCGATTACGAAATGGGCGATATTAAATTTAAGGCCAAAGCCGGCCGCGCCGTCAGCGCCCATGAAGGGGTCACGGCCGAGCTGGGTGTTGATTATGACAAGAGTATTTTCTGGAACGGTCCGCCGCTGTTCATCGCCTTTGGTCCCAAAGTGAAATGGGCGGACGGCAATTATAATCAGGCCTTTTATGGCATAACGCAAACCCAGTCTGATGCCTCGGGCCTGACACCGTTTGATGCGGGTAGCGGGATTGTCGGTTATGGTGTGGGCGGCAGTCTCATCATGCCCCTCACACGCAGCGGCCTCGGCATCACATTTTTCGGTAGCTATGAACGGCTGACTGGCGACGCGGCCAAGAGCCCGCTCGTTATCGAGCGCGGCTCAAAAGATCAGTTCTTTGGCGGCTCGGCCTTGGCTTATAGATTCTAACCGTCTGCAAACTTAGACGGCCTGCCCCGCTCAATCCGGCTGATTAAAAAGGCGAACAACGCGAAAGCCAGCAGCATAGACAAGCCGAGCGCCATGACGGGCGGCTGGGCGGCGTGGTCATAAGTGCCGTTTTGAACTTGCAGGCCCTGCAGCACAATCACCGCGAAATGGGCGACTGCCATCAACAGGAACAGGCCCCAGATGGCGTAATCATATTTCTTGTTTATCGCCTGTGTGACTTTTTGCCAAAACAAAAATGCGCCCGCCAGCAGTCCGGCTTCCAGCGCAAAGGCAATCCAGGGCATGTCCCATAAACCAAATCCCAAGAGCTTTTCCCCTCCGGGGTATATAGCCAAATCAGGTCGGTGGACGATCAAGTCCAAAACCCAATGGGAGAAAGCCAATATGGCGATCACCGAAAATTCGCGGCGACCACTTTGCGGTCTGAAGGCCTTGTAAACCAATCCGGCCATCACGGCGATAACCACGGACGACAAAAGCGAATGGGACCAGGGAATGTCAAAAACAGGCGCGCCCTTCTCCGTCAGCCGCGTGCCTTCAATGCCGAACATGATTAAAACGCCGCAGAGAATATCCATAGCCTGCACGGCCAGAAAAGCTTCCCAGAGTTTAATGAGTGGCTTGCTGTGACCGCGCTGCGTATCCCAAACGGCCGGCCCGTAATGTCCGATAAACATAATCTCTCCCCGTGTTTTTGGCCCCGTGTTTTTGGCCCCGTATATTTGGCCCCGTGTTTTGAAAGATTATGTCAGGATTTTTTACATTGTCATCCCGGAATTTGCGAAGCAAATATCCGGGACCTCGCCATATAAAGAATAAAGCCGGCTCGCCTATTCAAAAACCTGAGGGGGAGAGGTCCCCGCTTTCGCGGGGATGACAGATTTTAAATACTCAAATCCATCAAATTATAATCTTTGAGGCTTTCTTGCGTGGCCGGGCTCCAGCGAAACGCTTCCATGCGATCCGCGAAGGGCGCATAGTTATACGGCGTTTCGTCGGGAAATCTTTGAGCGCGGGCATCAATGGCCAGGCCAATCAATCGCGACCGCTCTTCGATGAAGTCTGCATCCATGACGGCGGCGTCAGCGTGCATGCCCGCGCCGCGTATATTCAGCACAGACGAGCGCTTGTGAAATCCAAAATTCACCGAGACGCGCTTTTCATAGCCCGTATTAGCAAAAGAGCCGTGAATGATCTGGCGGCTATTGATGACCACATCACCGGGATTGCAGATGAGCGGCACAGCGTCAGGCAATCGCTCTGTGCCCGCGTCTTCGACCATTTGCTTGACATTGGCCCGGCCGATTTTGTGACTGCCTGGTATGACCCAGACCCCATTGACGGCGGTGCTGCCGTAAACCTGTCCCATGAAATTAAAGCCGTGAATATCGGCGTCATGTTCCGGGTGGTCCCAATGGGTATCGCCGTCCTGATGCCAGGACACAGCCGCGCCTAATTTGGCGTCTTTGATGAACAGGCCTTCGGTGAAGGGCACAAAGTCCGGGCCGTTAATGGCCTCGGTCAATTTCAGCAGTCCCGGATGGGCGTAAGTGCGCAGACAGGCCGGGGAG
>CALDSY010000098.1 GCA_937924355.1 uncultured Caulobacterales bacterium | reverse complement strand
AAAGGCATGGACGAAGGCTATGCAGGCTTTTCCACGGACGCGCTGCCCTTTCATTTTCTGGCCAATGACCCGAACCGCCGCAAACAAATCCCCACGCAATTTGCCAAATATAGCGAGATCAAAGCGCTGACCAATATCGTTAGGGATTATGACCGGGTCTGGCAAGGCACGCCGCCCAAAGACAGTAAGATCGGGACCCTGAAAACCTTTGCCCTGACCAGCGGGCGGCTCCACGGTAAGCCCCTGAAATCCACGGTGGTTGCGGCTCTGGATGTTTACACCAATAAGTCTTTGGTCAAGCTGGCGACGACTTTGGCCCGGCTTCTGAACTCCCGCTTCATGAAAGGGGATTTCCATCTACAGGCGCTGGCCGCGCCGTTTAAAATCTGGTCCGACGGGCTTTACTCGCCCCTATCAGAGGAAATCGATGAAATGCGGGAAATCATCGAGCTCGACATGGAAGACAAGCAGGCGCGTCTGGCGCTGCTCAATGATCCGGACTTTGTGGCCCGGTTCAAAAAAATGTGGATGAAGGGCAAAACCGGCTTTGGCCTGGCCCGGCTAAAACGTAAATTGCGCCGCGAAGATTACGCCCTGCGCCGGGACCTATCAGAGATGGATATTGAGCGCTGCCCCGTTGCCGAATGGGAAGGCCTGACCTTTCAGCAGGTTTTTGAAGCACTTTTGGACGGCACGCTTCCAAACATATCAGGGCCGCGCTTTGCAGACTACGAAGATGCTTTTGGCGGCGTAAAGGATGAAGGCGACTTTGTGATCGCTATGCTGCGCGCTTTTGACAATGACCTTTTCTGGTCCACGGTCTCCGCCAATCGCGATCCGGTCATGACCAAGAAACTGCTCATGAACCCTGTGCTTCTTCCCGGCTTTAACGACTCCGGCGCGCATCTGACCAATATGGCCTTTTATGATTGTAATTTGCGGGCGCTCAAAATCGCGTCTGAGGACGGAGATAAAGGCGTGGCTTATATGGTGCGCCGCCTGACCAAAGACGTTTCCGAATTGTTCGGGCTGGATGTGGGGCGGCTTGAGGCGGGCCGCGCCGCCGATATCACCATTATCGACCCCAAAGCGCTTTCCGGATATGACGGCGAAGCCGGCGTTCAGCGGATCATGCGGCCGGAATTTGAGCATGAACAGCTGGTCAACCGCTCGGACGGCGTTGTTTCTTTCGTGATGATCAGCGGGAAACCGGCCTGGACCGGCGAAGATTATGTGGACGGCTACGGCGAAGCGCCTATGGGGCGGTTATTACGCCCGGTGCCTGCGCGGCAGCCTTTAAGGGCTGCGGAGTAATTATGCGCTCATATAGAAAAAGATGTTCATGCCAATCAAAGCCACCATCAATCCAATCTTGAGCAGCTTTTTGGCCGGTATCGGCGAAAAGTTCATTGTAACAGTCCCAGTCATCCGCCCAGCAAGGTTCGTTAACCATAATCTTTCTGTATAAAATCTGAATGTAGTTTTTGTAATATTTCGGCAATCTGCAGCGGTTCCATTGGCTTGCGCATTTCGAATAAAGTCCTAGAGTCTGACAAAACGAGGGAACCAATATGCGCGGCTTACGATTTTTACTTGCAACGACTTTACTCACATCGGGCCTCATCGGTTCCGCCGCATTTGCGGATGACGATGACGATGACGCCTATGCGCTTTTTGATGACTTGATCGTATTTGGGGATAGTCTCTCTGATCCGGGCAATCTTCCGGCCTTGCTGGGCGGGTTTAATATCCCGGCCGCCCCTTATTTCGAAAACCAATTCTCCAACGGGCCCGTTTATACCTATCTGATCGACGATCTTTTGGGGTTTGAGGCCAACCGGGATCTGAACTTCGCCATTGGCGGCGCGCGGTCCGGCCCCGGTGTGACCCAAGCCGGGTTTGGGTCGGACCACGTCAATGCCTTTTTGAACGGCAATGGCAGCGGCGCTCAGATCGATCGGTTTCTCGCCTCCGGCCATAGCGTCAGTCCTTATGATCTGTTTCTTTTAAATATTGGCGGCAATGATTATTTAGGCTTTGACCCCAGCGTCGATGATCCGGCGGCGGTTGTGAACAACGCCATCGGCAATATATCCGATCAGCTGACCACGCTCATCGGCGCGGGCGCTCAGCATATCGTCGTGCCTTTCGTGGCCGATACAGGATTAACGCCGTCCATCACAGCCGGCGGCCCGGCGCTGATACAGGCCGGGACAGCGATTTCTGATGCTCATAATTTCGCCCTGGCCAATTTGCTCTCTGATGTGGTGCCGACCACGGACGCGTTGATCTATGTGGTCGACAGCACCTCTCTTCTAAGAGACGTGGCCGCCAATCCGGGGAAATATGGTTTGACCAATGTGACCGAGGCCTGCTTCTCTGGCGGCGTCGTCTGTGCCAATCCCGATGACTATCTGTTCTTTGACGGCGTTCACCCGACGGCGGCCGGTCACCGCATCATCGCCGCCGCGATGGCCGATACGCTGATCTCGACGCGGACGCCTGGTGCCACCGCCGAAGTTTCCGCCCGCATGGCGCAGGACTGGGATCATATGCTGTCACTGAATGCGCGCAGCCTCACCTATACGGAGGATTGGAGCTGGTTTGGTCAAATCCATTATTTGTCGGGCGAGCGGGATAATCAACGCCTGTCTGTGGGGTATGAATATGATGGCTATGGGGCCACGCTGGGCGGGGCCAAAACCATCGGCAATTATAATGTGGGCATTGCGGCGTCATATGGCCTGTCAGAAACGGAATATGAGGTTGCTGATGGCGGGCTCGAAACGGACTCATTGCGCCTGGGCGGATTTGTCTCCCGGGATTTTGACAAGCTGACAGCTACCGTGACGGGCAGCGTCTCTTTTGATGCCCATGATCTGGAGCGCGAAACCAATGTGGCTGATCAAGACGCCGAAGCCACATCCGAAGGCCGGACGTTTTTCCTGTCCGGCGAAGTTCGTGGCAACTTCATCGACACGGGGAAAGAGAATCTCAAGGTCGAGCCTTTCATACGTCTGACCTGGCAGGACACAAAAATCGAAGCCTATGCCGAGACCGGGGCCGTTGGGCTTGACCGCTTTGTGGATCAGGTCAAAATCAATCCGGCCAATGCGGAGTTGGGCCTGGATGTGGGCGGCCGTAAGGACAAGTTTTTTGGCGGACTTCAAGCCAGCTGGGTAGAGGGCCTCAAGAGTGACGCCCAGACCTATACGACCGCGCTGGTCACCGTGCCCAATGTGCCCGTGACCATCACAACCGAAGGCACGGATGACAGCTATGCG
>CALDSY010000097.1 GCA_937924355.1 uncultured Caulobacterales bacterium | reverse complement strand
AAAAACGCGCTGGATAACGCCGGTTTGACCGCAGATGATGTTGACCTGATTATAGTTGCGACGACGACGCCGGACCTAACATTTCCATCTACTGCGACCATTATACAGGAAAAGCTAGGCCTGCGGGGCGGGGCGGCGTTTGATATTCAAGCGGTCTGCAGTGGGTTTGTCTACGCCGTGCATGTGGCCGATGCCATGATCAAGGCAGGGCCCTACCGCAATGTCTTGGTGATTGGCGCTGAAACCTTTTCGCGAATTCTGGACTGGAATGATCGAACGACCTGCGTTCTTTTCGGCGACGGGGCCGGGGCCATGGTTCTTGGACGGGAAGAGAATACCGAGCAAGGTGTGATCAACAGCTTTATTCGCTCCGACGGGCAGCATTGTGATTTGCTTTATGTGGACGGCGGGCCATCCAAAACCCAGACCGTCGGCCACGTCCGTATGGTCGGCAAGCAGGTCTTCCGACATGCGGTCAAAGACATCGCCGTGGCCATGAAAACCTGCGTGGCGCAGGCAGGGCTGGACATCACCGAAGTGGACTGGATGGTACCACACCAAGCCAATCAACGCATTCTAGACGGGGTCGGACGACAATTGGGACTAAAGCCCGATCAGGTAATTTCAACAGTCGCCAAACACGCCAATACTTCAGCAGCATCTGTGCCATTGGCCTTTGATACAGCCGTTCGCGACGGCCGCATAAAACGCGGGGATTTGACCTTGTTAGAGGCATTTGGCGGCGGATTTACGTGGGGTGCCTCGCTTTTACGCTATTAAACCCGCGTTAATCGTTCAAAAATGGTCGTTTACCTATTGAATATTAAACATAATTTCCGTTATAGCTGAGCTATCAAGGGGAATCTAATGATCCGTAATACAGTGACCAGAGCCGACCTCGCTGAAGCTGTTTATCGCGAAATCGGTCTTTCGAGAACCGAGAGCGCCGCACTGGTTGAGGCGGTTATTGATCAGATCATCGACGCGCTGATCCGCGGCGAAGTGGTCAAGCTAGCTGGATTTGGAACGTTTACATTACGCGATAAAAACGAACGGATCGGCCGCAACCCCAAAACCGGAGAGGAAGTGCCGATTACACCGCGCCGGGTTTTGACGTTCAAGCCGTCACAAATGATGCGTGACCGAGTGGATGCGGCACTGAGCAAGAGATAAGCATGCAGTCAAAAACAACGCGTGCATTTCGAACCATAAGTGAAGCCGCCGACGAGCTTGACCTGCAACCCCATGTCCTACGATTTTGGGAATCCAAATTTCCGTCCTTCAAACCCATAAAGCGCGGTGGCGGTCGCCGATTTTACCGCCCAGAGGATATTGAGTTTTTGCGGGGCATAAAAATCCTGCTGCATGATGAGCGCCACCCCATCAAAGATGTGCAAAAGCTTATTCGGGTCAAAGGTTCGGCCCGGGTAGCAGAACTTGGGCGGTCGATCCGCCGAGCATCCATCCCCAAAGACGTGAAAGATACGGTCCTTGTCCCTGATCATATTCAAGGCTCGCCCCGAGAAGAAATGACGGATGAGCCCGTCCAAGCTACGGCGAATGCGGGTTTGGCCGACACCCAGCCTCATGATTTCGAGAGTGAATCGTTTTTCCCTGCAGAGGAACAAGCCAGCGAAGCCGGTGAAATCGCCGCCGAGCCCGTTACCGAACCCGCCCTCCAGGATGTCTCTGTGGATGACATACCCGCGGATACGCAAGGCCTTGATCGGGTTGTTGCTGCCACACTCGCTGACGATACACCGGCTTATGCGGAGCGCCGCTCGCGGCTCTCAGTCCACAGTATTGAGGCGGTTCCAACGGGGTTGACCGATGCAGAGCGCTCCGAGCTGGAGGGCGCTTTAGGGCGGCTTAGAGAATTGAAGCGGCAATGGCAGGCTTTTAAACAGGACACTCCGCCGCAATAAGACACGGTTCTTTGTAATTGCCATGCCGAACAGGCTTGCTATATAGCCTGCGTTTTAAGTGGTCACGGAGTGTGGCGCAGTCCGGTTAGCGCACTCGTCTGGGGGACGAGAGGTCGTTGGTTCAAATCCAATCACTCCGACCACTTTTTTGTTTTTTGGGACCTAATGCGTGGTATCCACTTCTACTGATCGCCGGATTTCGGCATGGTTGGGCGCCTTGATTTTGCTGGTTATCGGCATGATTGTCATTGGCGGTGCCACAAGGTTGACCAATTCGGGTCTCTCTATCACCGAATGGGATTTGGTCTCCGGAATTTTGCCGCCGACCTCTGATGAGGCCTGGCGCGAAGCTTTCGATAAATACAAGCAAATTCCAGAGTTTGAAGCCGAACATCCCGACATGGATTTGACCGGGTTTAAGCGGATTTTTTTCTGGGAATGGTTCCACCGGCTCTATGGTCGGGTTATTGGCCTCGTTTATGCGATCCCGTTTATGTATTTGTTGAGCCGCGGCAAAATTCCCAAGGGCAAGTTTTTCAGATTTCTCCTCATCGGATTATTGATCGCGGCCCAGGGCGTTGTGGGCTGGTATATGGTGAAAAGCGGCCTGGGCGAAAACCGCGTCGATGTCAGCCAGTATATGCTGGCCTTCCATCTGGGTGTGGCATTTATCATATTGGGACTATTATATTGGACCTGGAAAGATCAACGGGAAGGGTGGGGGCTACGCAATGAACCCCCGGCGTTTCAAAATCATGCCGGGCTCCTGGGCGTGCTGGTTTATCTGCAGATCGTCGCTGGTGCCTTTGTCGCCGGCACCCATGCGGGCAAACGATATAATGATTGGCCCTATATGGATAAGAAGTTTATCCCTGAGGGATATGGGGATCTCAGCCCGTTTTGGAAAAACCTATTCGAAAACATAGCCGCCATTCAGTTTAACCACCGAATGCTGGCCTATGCGCTTTTTATTCTGACGATCATGTATTGGTGGCGCGTCCGCGGCATTCGCAAAATCAGGGCCAAAGCCTCGATGTTTATGATATTGCTGATTGCTCAAATCGGGTTGGGTGTCTGGGCCTTGATCAAGGTTGTGCCGCTTAATCTGGCGCTAGCTCACCAATTTCTAGCCATATTGGTTTTTATCTCGGCCATGGGCCTCTGGCGCGGGGCGCGAAGAGGTTACTGATCCGAACCAAATACGGTCTTGGCTAGGTAATCATTAGCGATCATCACAATGCGGTTCTGATCGTCACCTCGTATCAATGTAACCCCGGCATTAAATGTATTTCCCAGAGGCTGGCTGGTTGAGTAAATCCATTGCGAGGTCGCGAGCCCGTCAATGCTCAATCCGTCCACGACTTTGATGCCTTTGGCCGTCTGATCATGTTGGGTGGCCAGGCCGGATGATAGGATAAAGGTCTTGTAAATCTCACTTGCTGCAACCTGCTCAGAAACTTGTATCGCCGTTTTTTCGGTTAGAAACGATGTTCCGCGCTCTTGATCCGACAGAACAAACTCACGGCCTTTGCCGCAAAACTGCCCGTCATTCGCGGGGGTAAAGGACAGAGTATTCTCTGCAAATGACACATCAAAAGACGTTGTGCTGTCGGGCAGGGATAAGGTGATCTGTCCGGGTCGTTTGATTCGGTCTTCGCAAAACCCGACGTCAGCGGGCAGGCCGTCCAGAGCGATTTTTTCAAATTTACCCGAGCCCATATCCAGATAGGCGGTCATTGTATTTTCGGCTTCTCTGGCCAAAAAACCTGAGCTGTTATCGGCCAGATAAAACCCGGAGATATCTGTAATTGGGCCTGCATGAATGAGTTCCAATTGCGGGAAGGCCGTATCCGTTGCGTAAAGCTTTCCCGTATCCGACAAGAGAAGGATTTTACTGGAAAATGCTCGCATCCCTGATTTTGGTGCAATCGTGGCTTTGACGATCTGTTCTTTGGGGAAAATATGGGTTGTTGCTTTGACGTCCACCGTGCCAGTGATCTTGACATCGGGCTCTGGATTAATGTTGACCTCAATCGGGGCTGCTTTGTCTTTGCAGCCGATAAGCGCGAGGGCTAGCGCAGGAATAAGGATGTGTGTGATTTTCATATCCTGCCCTTACGCGCCTTAAACGCATTGGGCAAGATCGTCACCGCTTTTGGTCGAGCGGTATTTGTGCGCTCTATTACAAAAAGCTTATAGCTGTAACGACGGCACCGACCGTGAAAACAAGAAACGGAACTTTTTTATCCGTTCTTCGATGTTCCGGTACATTCCGCCGAAGCGAACTGATAACGAATGGAAGGGTGGCTGAACAGATACATGCCCCAAGTATACCTAATGCATTCATGGGTGGCTATTTAACTTTTTGGTTGTGTTCGTCAAGATATTTCAAGCCAGAAATCAAAAAAATAGTTTAAATATGAGGTAAAATAATACCGTATTTCTAAGCTATTGTAATTAAAGGAATAATGCGTAAGGGGTTGGGAAAATAATGTTGACAGTCGGTTTGTGTGTGTTAATGGCCGCCATTCGAAATTAGCGGGACATCCCGGAACAGAGGTTCTAATGAAAGCGACAAAGTTTTTAAAGACCGCAGACGTACAGGACAAGCATTGGATCCTGATTGATGCGGAAGGTGTTGTTGTCGGACGATTGGCGACATTTATCGCTATGCGTCTACGCGGCAAGCACAGACCTGACTACACACCGCATATTGATTGTGGAGACAAAGTGGTGGTCATAAATGCCGACAAAGTTGTCTTTACAGGCAATAAGCGCAAAGACAAAATCTATTACAAGCACACGGGTTATCCCGGTGGTTTGAAAGAAACGACAGCGGGCAAGATCCTCGATGGACGCTTCCCAGAGCGCGTTATGAAAAAAGCCGTTCAGCGCATGCTGCCAAAGGAAAGCCCTTTGGCGCGCAAGCAATTATCCAATCTGCATGTTTATGCGGGTTCCGAACATCCACATGAAGCTCAGAAGCCTGAAGTTATCGACTTCAAATCTATGAGCTCTAAAAACACAAGAGAGGGCTAAACATGGCCGAGACAAATACTCTTGAAGACCTGAAAACTGTTATGGCTGGCGGCGGCGCTGCTGCCGCTGACGGAACACCTGCTGCGGCCGCTGAAGACGTTGTACTGCGGGAGCCGAAGATCGACGAACTGGGTCGGTCATATGCCACAGGTAAGCGGAAAAACTCCATCGCGCGCGTTTGGATCAAGCCTGGTAGCGGCAAGATCACGATTAATGGCCGCGACCAAGAAGTTTACTTTGCCCGTCCCGTTCTGCGTCTGATCATTCGTCAGCCTTTCGAGGTTGCTGATCGAGTTGACCAATATGACGTCATCGCCACGGTTAAGGGCGGCGGTTTGTCCGGTCAGGCCGGTGCGGTGAAGCACGGTATTTCTAAAGCTTTGAACCTTTATGAGCCAGCCCTGCGCGCACCGCTCAAGGCTGCTGGCTTCCTCACACGCGATTCTCGCGTTGTTGAGCGTAAGAAATACGGTAAGGCGAAAGCCCGTAAGAGCTTCCAGTTCTCTAAGCGTTAATAATAAGACAAACAAAATTGTTTATGTTTCAGGCGCTTCGGAGACGAGGCGCCTTTTTTCATGGGATCA
>CALDSY010000096.1 GCA_937924355.1 uncultured Caulobacterales bacterium | reverse complement strand
CCGTCCGCGGTAAAACCGCTGCTCACGAATTTCGATTTGAAAATTTTGGTCGCGACAGCGTACGGAAAGACGCCCTAACGTCCGCTTTGGACCTCTTGCTAAAGTCCATCGAGTCCTTTTCACCCTCCGACGAACATTCGTGATAACGAACTGAACTCAACTCAAAAGAAAAACCCCGCTCAAAAGAACGGGGTTTCAAATAATTTGATCTGGGGTTTGATTAGCTGAAATCGTAGAAACAGAGCTTGTTTCCGTCGGCGTCTTTCACATAGGCTCCATAGAACATATTTTCGACGCGCTGCCCTGGCTCTCCGTCGCAGCTGGCACCCAGCTCGATCGCCTTGCTATACATGGCCGCAGCGCCCTCTTTCGATCCACCTGCAAATGCCACCATATTGCCATTGCCCGGGCTTGGCGCTTCTTCATTGTAAGGCACGCAGACAGCCAGCATAGGCTGACCCATTTCCTTGCCGATCATCGCCAAACGACCCACATCCACGAGAACTTTCGCGCCCAACAGCTCAGTATAAAATTCCTTGGCCGCGTCCATATCTTTGACGCCGATGGTTGTATATCCAATCATGGTATTGTCCTCCTAAAGACTTATTTTCTACCTACTGGTAGGTTGATAGCGCTGGTCTGGTATTTCCTCAAGCGGAATAGTCAGCGCACACGAAAAAGTGAGACTAAGTAGCACTGCCTATTTCTGCGGCCCAATCAAGATCAGGATCGCCAACTTTCTCAAATTCCATTCCCGCCTTTTTCTCGAACAGCTTCATGAGCTCTCCGCCAACTTTGTCGAATTTGTCTTGCAGCAAAATATTGAGCGGAAACGCTTTGAGGCTCACATTCACATAGAAATCGACCAGGGTCGATCCGTCTGAAAGCTCATGAAACGTCCAGCTATTCTCCAGTGACTTTAGGGCCCCGCCATGACCGGATTTTTTGACGGTAATTGTTTTGGCCCGGTGATCGACTTTTACATCGGATATAAATTTTTCCGATATGAATTTAAACGACACCGTGGCCTCGGCCTCGAACTGCTCTTGTGTTTCCGACGTCTGGCGTCGGTTCTTCACCCGCAGCGCAGAAATAAATTTGATGAATTTAGGATAGCGTTCCACATCCGCCACCATGGACAGCATATCATCCGGCCTGTGCATGACCCGGTGTCTTAGGCGGGTCTTGGGCATTAGCTGTGTTTGGCCCGGCGGGCGGCTTGTAGTTTCGCGAAATCAGAATCCGCGTGATAGCTGGACCGTGTCAGCGGGGTGGATGATACCAATAAGAACCCTTTGGCCCGCGCGATGGTTTCATAGGCCTTGAACTCGTCCGGCGTAACAAACCGGTCAATGGCGGCGTGTTTGCGAGTGGGCTGAAGATATTGCCCAATGGTCAGAAAATCGATGCCGGCCGACCGCATATCATCCATGACCTGCATGACTTCTTCCTTGGTTTCCCCAAGGCCTACCATGAGCCCAGACTTTGTGAATTGGTTGGGATCCTGCTCTTTGACTTTCTCGAGCAGGCGTAGAGAATGAAAATAGCGGGCGCCGGGCCGGATTTTCAGATAGAGACGCGGCACCGTCTCCAGATTGTGATTAAACACATCGGGCTTGGCAGCGATAACCGTTTCCGCAGCGCCGTCCTTGCGCAGGAAATCAGGCGTCAGAATTTCGATCGTCGTTTTAGGAGATGTCTTGCGGATCGCAGAGATCACATCGACAAAATGCTGGGCGCCGCCGTCCGACAAATCATCCCGGTCCACGGACGTTATCACAACGTGAGATAGGCCCATCTCTTTGACCGCAAAGCCGATCTTTGCGGCCTCTTCATGATCAACGGGTCCCGGCAGGCCGGTTTTGACATTACAAAAGGCACAGGCCCGCGTACACGTATCGCCCAGGATCATGAAAGTGGCATGAGATTTCTCCCAGCACTCGCCAATATTTGGACAAGCCGCTTCTTCGCAAACGGTGACCAGGCCTTTGTCGTGCACAATTTTGCGGGTTTCATTGTAGCCTTTGGATGTAGGCGCTTTCACCCGGATCCAGCTGGGTTTACGCAATATTTCCGTATCCGGCTTATGGGCCTTTTCTGGATGGCGTGGACGCGCGGCGGTTTTGTCAATCAGGACTGTCATAGGGCGCTAAATGACCCCTAAATCCCTAAAATTCAACAGTTTTGGTCCGATATTTGCCGGATTTTAACGCATGACTGATATGCACACACAAAAATATATGGGTGAAGCTATGTTTTCCAAGGTCACAATTCGTGAGGGCCACGATAATTTCTTTACACCGATCCGTCTGCTTTTCGCGTTGATGGTGCTGGTGGGCCACGCTTTTGTGGTGACCTTAGGCGGCTCTGAGAACGAACCGGCCATCTTCTTCCATTACCGCCCGAGCTATCTGGCCGTGAATCTATTTTTCATCGCGTCCGGCTTTTTGGTAACCAAATCCATGCTGTACCGCGAAGATCTTGTGGAATACGGCGCGGCGCGGGGCCTACGCATTTTCCCGGCCCTCATCGCCCATGTTTTCTTTGTCATGCTTCTTATTGGGCCCTTTGTGACCAATGTGCCTTTGGCTCAGTA
The DNA here is from genome assembly GCA_937924355.1 of uncultured Caulobacterales bacterium. Taxonomy (GTDB): domain Bacteria; phylum Pseudomonadota; class Alphaproteobacteria; order Caulobacterales; family Maricaulaceae; genus JACOMS01. Next base: position 4,631 of record CALDSY010000096.1, on the reverse strand, counting down.
CTTCACAGATCCGCAGTTCTGGACCCAGCCCCTGCGCGTGTTGTCATTTGCCGACACGGACATGGTTCTGCCCGGCGCCTTTGCAAGCAATCACGAAAATATTGGCTCTGGGGCGCTTTGGACACTTCGATATGAGGTGTTAGCCTATATCGGTACGGCCGCCGCATTTGCATTGGGACTGTTAAAGCATAAATGGCTCTTGATTGCGCAGTTTGTTATATTTGCCCTAGCCTGGCCCATCGCACATTTGACCGGTCTCTATGAGAAGGTTCCGGCGACACTTCAATCTATTCTAAGGTTCGGCCTGGCTTACGGTTTGGGCGCCGCGCTTTATGCGGTTCAAGACAAAATTTCATTTCACGTATTGGGAGTCTTCATTCTTGGTTTGATCGCCAGCCTGTTCGGTTTTCCGTATTTGGAGTTTCTGGAAACAGGACAAATGACCATCGCGGCGTCGCTGTTTGAAATCGTCACAACATTGTGGCTCGGCTATATCGTCTTCTGGATGGCCTATGTGAAAATTCCGGTGCTCGATCCGCTTAAAAAGCTCAGCGATACCTCTTATGGTATCTATATTTACCACTGGGTTATTTTGCAGGCCGTCTGGTTCTTTTATCACAAGGCGACAGGCACGAGTATGAATGTCTGGGCGCTTATGGCTGTCACGCTCCCCTTAACGGTTTTGGTCGCCTGGCTCTCTTGGCATGGTATCGAAAAGCCCATGCTCAGGAAAAAAGTCAGCCTATCAAAAGCCGTCAAAAACAGGTTTGGCCGCGGCAAAAACTCAGGCGAAGAAGTCGCGCAGCCTGCGGAATAGCCAAAGGCGCGGGTACTGTAGTCTGTCGCCTCGGCGAGGTGATGATTGACGCGGTCGCGATTGATATAGTCAATTGTCACAATATGGTGATTTGCCCACGCGAGCCTTAACCTCAACCCCGTTTAGGCCTACCATCCTCTCATGTTGAAAACATTGAGTTTGACTGCGCTGGCTTTATTGGCTTTTGCCGCGAATTCCCTATTGGCGCGGGCTGGTCTCTTATCCCCTGAAATGGGCCCCATAGAGTTCACATTAATCCGGCTTGTGGCCGGCGCCGCGGCGCTCATGTTATTGCTTTCATTGAGAAAAGAAAAACAAACGGGGAGCTGGGCTGGCGCATCCATGCTGCTTCTTTACGCGCTCATGTTTTCGCTCGCTTATGTGATCCTCGACACCGGGACAGGTGCACTCTGTCTTTTTGCCAGCGTCCAGCTGACAATACTCAGTGTTGCGGCTGTCAAAAGGGAACTCAGCTGGATAGAGGTCGTTGGGGCTAGCATTGCTTTTGGCGGCTTCATCTACCTCGTTTACCCGAACATTACCTCCCCTGACTGGCGCGGTGTTGTCCTCATGATATTATCGGGCATAGGGTGGGGATTTTATACAATACTTGGGCGTTCCAGTGAAAATCCACTGGCGCTCACAAGTGGAAACTTTATACGCGCCGCTATTCTTGCCCTTCCCTTGCTTGTGTACATATTCCCGTCGCCTCTGGTAACCTCGAAGGGTATGGTATTGGCGATCACGTCAGGCGCGATTACATCAGGCATTGGTTATGCCATATGGTATGCCGCGTTACCGCGAATGAGCGCTGCCATGTCTGGCGTTAGTCAATTGTCGGTACCGCCGATTGCGGCCCTCCTGGGCTGGGTTTGTCTGGGCGAAGTTCTAGGACTACGTTTTGCTGTGGCGACATTTATTATTATAATCGGCCTGCTGGTTGTCATGTTAAACAGGACTGCAAGAACCCCATGAAGATATTTTACAGCGATAAAACCCTGGCCCACCGCCCTATTCAGGAGCTGCACAATGGAAGCTTCGCGCCGGCTGCAGAAATACCGCGCCGCGCCGAAATTATTGCGGATGCTCTAGGGCAGAGCGAGACGCCCAAAGACTTTGGCTGGGATCCCATTTTCCGGACCCATGACGGCGGTTATGTAGCGTTTTTAAAACGCGCCCACGCCGATTGGCGTGCTGCAGGTCGTTCCGGCGACGCCATGCCTTATGTATTTCCTATACGGAGACGGCGGCCTGTGGAGCTGTCTCGCATTGATGCGGAACTCGGCCGTTACAGTTTTGATTGCGGAACACCCGTTACAGAAGGCGCCTGCCAAGCCGCCTATTGGAGCGCGCAATCCGCTTTGTCCGGCGCGCAGGCCATTCGGGACGGCGCTGAGAATGCTTTTGCGCTTTGCCGACCGCCCGGCCACCATAGCGGTCAAGATTATATGGGCGGATATAGCTATTTAAATAGCGCGGCGATTGCCGCAGATTTTTTGTTGGGAAAAGGTGCGAAGAAAATCGCGATTTTGGATGTGGATTATCACCACGGAAACGGAACGCAGGATATATTCTATGAGCGTTCAGACGTTTTATTTGTGTCGCTGCATGCGGACCCAAAAACCGATTATCCGTTTTATTGGGGACATGCAGATGAAGCCGGAGACGGCCCTGGGAAAGGGTTTAACGTCAACCTGCCTATGGCGCGCGGGACGGACTGGGAGTCCTATCGCCGCGTGCTGGAATCAGGTCTGGAAAAAATATCCCGTTATGAACCCGACTACCTGATCATTTCTTACGGCGCCGATACATTTATCGATGATCCGATCAGTTACTTTAACCTGACCACGCCGGACTATACAGCAATGGCCAAACAGATTGCGGCCATGGGTATTACAAGTCTGATCTGTATGGAAGGCGGTTACGATCTGCCGTCGGTCGGCAATAATGTGAAGGCCTTCCTCGCCGGATTCTAAATATGAAGCGCCCGGTCATAGGCGGCCAAAACCGACTCGTGCATCATTTCCGAAAGCGTTGGATGCGGGAAGACAGTTTCCATGAGTTCGTGCTCGGTCGTCTCGAGTGTGCGGGCCACTGTATAGCCCTGAATGAGCTCAGTGACCTCGGCCCCGATCATGTGGGCCCCTAATAACTCGCCGGTGTTCTTATCAAAAATGGTCTTTATCAGGCCTTCGGCTTCGCCGAGCGCCACGGCCTTTCCATTACCGATAAAGGGGAACCTGCCGACCCGAAGGTCATATCCCGCCGCTTTGGCCTCGGCCTCTGTATAGCCTACACTAGCCACTTGTGGATGGCAGTAGGTACAGCCCGGAATAGCATTCGCGTCAAGCGGATGGGGGGTCTGCCCGGCGATTTTTTCGATACAGATAATTCCTTCATGGGAGGCTTTGTGGGCCAGCCAGGGCGGCGTCGTCACATCCCCAATGGCGTAAAGTCCGGGAACACCAGTAAAGGAATATTCGTCCACCGTAATATGTGAACGATCAATCTTTACGCCCAGCGCCTCTAGGCCCATATCTTCGACATTGCCGACAATGCCGATGGCCAGAATGATACGGTCAAAGCTTTCCGTCGCTTCGCCTTTGGCTCCGGCCATTGTCGCCGCAATATCCTTGGAACCCGGTTTGACCGATTTGACCTGAGTTTCGGTTTTGATGGTGATGCCTTGCTTTTCGAAGGATTTTTTGGCGAAAGCCGATATCTCCGCGTCTTCTGCCGGTAGGATGCGATCAACCATTTCAACGACAGTGACGTCAGATCCAAAGGCATTGTAAAAGCTCGCAAACTCCATACCGATTGCCCCAGACCCGATAACCAAAAGACGCCCGGGCATTTCCTGGGGCACCATGGCTTCTTTGGCTGTCCAGATATATTTTCCGTCCGGAGCCAATCCGATTTGCGGAATGGTCCGCGCCCGAGCTCCGCTCGCCAAGATGACATGTTTGGCCTGATATTTGTCTTTGCCCACCGCAACAACAGGCGCTGGCTTGCCCGCTTCGAGCTTGGCAAATCCCTTGATCACGGTAATTTTGTGTTTCTTCATCAAGAACGCAATCCCCTTGGACATCTGCCCGGCGATATTACGGGATCGCTTCACGATAGCGGCAAGATCAAATCCGGCGGTTGCGGTCAGACCGTAATCCTCGGCGTGCTGCATCTGGGTATAAACATCGGCCGATCGCAGCAGCGCCTTTGTTGGAATACACCCCCAATTCAGGCAGACCCCGCCAAGGGCTTCTTTTTCAACGATTGCCGTCTTGAAGCCCAATTGTGACGCCCGAATTGCGGTCACATATCCCCCGGGACCGGACCCGATTACGATGACGTCGAAGTCAGAATTTGCCATAGATCACACCATTCATTCGCATATGAATTATTCCCGCGAATAATCGGAAAATCTATAACAGAGTCTGTCGATTTTTAATAGAAAAAAGCGTTTGCCAATAAGGATTTATCGACGTCCGTCAGTCCCGAGGAGCGCCTCGATGACCTGTAGACGCATTACATCCCGAAGCTCTTCGACTTCAACCTGTTCGATGAGGGCAAATGCGTCATCAGAATGACCAAACCGGGCCAGACCCATGGCAATTCTGGACCGGGCTGTGTCTCGCAGCTCGACCTGTTGTATTTTCAGTGCGGCTCGCTCTGCCTGTTTAAACATACCCTTATTGGTCGCATAGTCGGTCAAGTCTAGATAAGCCCGGTCCCGCAGATCTGGCTGAGAAATATTCTGGGCTTCTTTGAAGACGACACGAATACGCTTCATGGCCGGATCGTTTTTATCAGCTACATG
>CALDSY010000095.1 GCA_937924355.1 uncultured Caulobacterales bacterium | reverse complement strand
TTTTGTGTCTTAGACCGCCCTGCTTGTCAAAACAAGGCGTAAGGGAATGCCTTATTTACCTGATGAAATGCGCTTCACTTCTTTGGCCACGGCGCGCTCTACGATCCCTTTGAGGTTTTCGTCGAGCCATTCCTTGAGCATGGGGCGCAGAGCGTCTTGCACGATATCGCCAACCCGCGGACCAGATTCTGTATACACAGCCTTCTCTTCAACAGCTTGCGAAAGCTCAGCGAACGCGTCGACAGTCGCTTCCTCAGTGACTTCATTGATGATTGCATCTTTTTTGCGCGCGCTTCTTGGCATGTCTTCGGCCTCCTCTGCCTCGATCGTAATATCTACCGCGTCGGCCTCGGTCTTTTCGTCCAAGATTTCGGCGACTGGTTCGGGTTCTGATTCTGGTTCCGGGCTAGGCGCCGGAGCCTCTTCTTGCATATCCTCTTGTGAGACTTCTGCAAGCGCTAAGTCAAGTTCGTTCAGGATTTCTTCAGTGGATTGCCCATCATCCTGCGGCAAAGTCATTTCGACCCGATCCTCGTCTTTGGCTAGGGCCGTTGTCCCCGCCGCTGCTGCTGCTGCGACCGCGCCAACTCCGGCCAGATCCGATCCGCCTATTGCTCCCGCATCTGCTTCGGCTTCCGCTGCAATTTGCAATAGAGGATTATCTTCGGCCGCTATAGTGGGTTTTTCTAAAACTGTTTCCTCGACAGCTAGGTCTAGGTCACTTGCGAGTTCAGCTTCTGTGTCCTCAATGGTCAATTCCAGGATTTCGTTCAGAATTTGATCTTGCTCTTCTTCGAGCGCCGCCTCTTGCGTTGCAACCAGATCAAGCGCGTCTTCCAGTTCTGGCGCGCTCGTCTCCAGTTCGGCTTCGCCTTCAGGTTCGGCTAGATCCATGCCCAAATCAGCTAGAATATCGTCGATAGGATCTTCTGCAACTGTCTCTGTTTCCGTTTCGGTCAGAGAAATTTCATCCATGATATCATCAACAACCGGATCGGATGTTTCGATGGCGCCCGTCTCCGTTGTCTCTATCTCGTCGTCTAGGAAGGATGTATCAGCCAAATCAGCCATAAGCGATTTGACGATATCAAGATCAGACTCCCCATCATCGCCATCCAAAGCCATCTCCAAATCCGGCTCCGTGGGTGTAATCTCTACTGCTGGTACGTCCAGCTGCGCGTCACCAATCATTTCCTCGATGACAGCATCAGTCATTGAATGATTTTCAACAAGATCCATGTCTTCGGTCAGATCTAAATCGAGATCCAGATCTGTTTCGGAAGGATCATCATCAAGAGCGTTGGAAAAGATAAGGCCCGGCGGCATACCAGATTTACGTTCCGTGAGCTCAATACGTTCTTCGATGACGCGGTCCTCAGACAACCGATCTTCAAGGTCTGAAACTACAGACGAGACCGGGTTAAAATCATCATTTTCGATATCAAGGACCAGTTCATCGGTTTCAATCTCGGTAAGCTCTTTGGCTTTGCCTGCTTCGTTGACCAACTGATCTAATACTAGAATATCCTCTTCGTCCGGTGGTGCTGCGCGCGCAATTTCCGGCTCGAATGAAGCAGTATCTTTAGATTCAGGTAAGAGCGACTCGATGGAAAGATCGTCATTGACGCTGGAGAGAGAGACGGATTCGACAATGTTTCCGGCACCCATATCCAGATGCCTTTGATCCGCTTCGTCATCTTCGGCAATAATCCGTCGGATGGAGGCCAGAATGTCTTCCATGCTCGGCTCGCCGGCATCAGTTTCAATACCATTAGGTGTATCGGACGAGTTATCCGTCATACAAACCTTCCCATTAAACCGGTCACCCCGAAATCCCCTCAATGAATCAACAAGTTATGATAAGGCTTGTAGATTGTCTAGTGTGCAAGAAATTCTATTATCGGGAGAATCGAAAGAAACAAGCAAAAACCTCGTTCAACGCCAGCTTTCCGGTATAATTTCCTCAACAATACCCAAATAATCGTCATCCGATACGTCATTCAGATTATCCTGAGGATTGTAATATTGCGTCGGCAAAGACAGGCTTTGCGCGTCAAAAGCTCCTGTTAGGGCCAAAATCTGGTATATGGCCCGCTCCACTTCGGTCCGGCTGTCGATGACGGTAAGCCGAGCGTTTAAAACCTCTTGTTCAGCATTCAGCACATCCAGAGCCGTCCGCCGTCCCACCTCTTTTTCCAGTTGAACGCCCTCAAAGGCCACTTCTGCGGCCTGAACTTGCACCTGGCTGGCCTGCAATCCCTCGCGCGCCGCCCGTAAGCCGGCCCAAGCTTGCATGATGGAGGCCTCCAGCCCCATTTTGGCGTCCCGGGTCTCGAAATGCAGGCGGGTTTTCGCGTTTTCCGCTTGCCGTATGCGAGATTTATTCATCCCGCCAGACGTCAGCGGCACAGAAACCTGCGCGCCAATCATGCCGGACTCAGCCCGGCCTGGAAAGCCCGCCTGCCCTCGGACAGCGCTCAGCGACCCGGTTAGCGCCACGGTTGGCTTATAGGCAGACTTGGCGGCTTTGATACCGGCCTCCCCAGCCTGTTCGGCATGCATAGCGGCAAGGACAAGGGGGTTATTGTCATGGGCAAGATTAACAGCCTCTTGCTCTGTGGTCGGCAAGGCAAATCGCGGTACAGCTTGCAAGCTCTCGGGCATATGACCCATATAACGTTTATATTTGGCGCGGGATATCTGCAACTGAGCATCAGCTTGTGCCAATCCCACCTTAGCGCCGGCCAAGCGGGCTTCGGCCTGTGCCATGTCTGTGCGCGTTCCGGCCCCCACTTCAAACCGCGTATCGGCGGCTTCTTTCTGGCGCAGGATTACCTGCAGGTTTTTCCGGCGGATCCGCGCGCGCTCTTCGTCGCGGATCACGTCAATATAGGCATTGGCTGCGTCGAGCAGAATTTGGGTTTCTTGCCCCCGCAGTCCCTCTCTGGCTGCATAAATCGACGCCATGGCCTGAGACTTTAAAGCCGACACTCGCCCGCCTTGATAAATGGGCTGGATAAACTGTACCTGAGCCGCAATGGGAGTGGCAAAATTTGTTCCGCTTTGAATGACATTATCAAAGCCTGGGACCGGAATATCAAGCGCTGGTGTTCGGGTGGCATCAATAGAGGCGGTCCCGCTGAGAGTCGATGTCAGGCGGCCATGCGAACGGGCCTGAATATAGTTCTCATCTAGCTCGCGCAGCCGAGCCCGTTCGGCTTTGAGTTTAGGATGATGGTTATAAGCCGAGACCAGAGCTTCTTCGAGGGTTTCAGCTTGGCTTGTCCCCAAAGGGGCCGTAAGGCAAACCATGGCCGTCAATAGCAAAAGAGCAGAGAGGCGCCGCTTTGCCCAGCTTTGAATGCGACTACCCATGACCACCTTGATCCGCTAAAATGAAAATTCTGCCGTTTTAGACATGCCCGGCATTAATGGAACACTGGCATCAAAAACCACGCGTTCACCGATAACATCTCCTGTACGGGTATAGACGCAGGCCCGTCCAATCCGACCTTCCGAAACGACGGCGACAAGCCGCCCTTCATTGGCCAGCTGGTCCAGCCAGTTTTTGGATATCTCGCCGACCGCCCCATTGACAAATATGACATCAAACGGCCCATGTTCTTTGGCACCCGCCTTCAGATCACCCTTGACCACGACCGCATTATCCGCACCGGCTTCGCCCAGATTGTGGGTTGCCTTTTCAACGCGCTCATCTTCATCCTCTAGCGCGATAACGGTTTCCGCCAAGTGGGCAAGAATAGCCGTGGAATATCCCCGGCCGCAGCCAATATCCAGAGCGATATCCGTCGGCTTGATCTCGGCGGCCTGGATAAGTTTGGACATATCGCGGGGACGCATCACAACACGCCCATCTTCCATTTCGATATTGCAATCAGAATAAGCCAGAGCGGATTTGGATTTGGGCACAAAGTCTTCACGCTTAATGCTTTTAAAGGCTTTCAGCACAGCATAGTCGGTGACATCGGCCGTGCGAATTTGACAATCAATCATGTGTTCGCGGGCAGCAGCGTAATCAAACATGTTTTCCTCAAGACTCAGTGTGTTCTACGTATGGGTTTCGCACATAGACCTATCCGCGAATTCAGGCAATGTCTGAATACCGTATAAATCCTATTCGTTTTTGCGCAATTCGGCGCAAAAGTTCATTGCATGGTAACTATCACTTCGATATAGGGCCACTTCGGACGGCACCATGGCGGAGTGGTGACGCAGCGGATTGCAAATCCGTGTACCCCGGTTCGATTCCGGGTGGTGCCTCCAGAAATCCCTTTAAGTCATTGTTTTTATTAGTTTTATAACGATTAGTGCATTTTGTTCCTGCTTTTATTCCCACTTTCAAGGTGAACAGAATGGAACGCCATAGACCATATATTTTCTAGGGAAGTAGGAACAAAACCCACAGTCCCCTAACCGTTCAGAATGATTCGCATCACTGCTCACAAAAAATGGCGGTCAAAACCGCCACTTGTCAGTCAAGTATTTATCACACCTATAACTGATGCTCTAAGTGATCTATCCACGCTTGGATGTCCGTACTTTTCCACCTGGTAAAATGTGTTCCATCTTTAAGTGGTTTAGGAAATTTATCGTTTTCGTCATTTGACTTCCTCCACAATGTGGATCGGCTTTTAATACCGGTTAGTAGCAAGACATCTTTAGCCGTTAGCAATTGATCGGTCATTTTCAATTCCTTTCAAAAATTTGGATCGCAGCAAACAATCCAACCGTTAGCTACCTATTTTGCTTTCGCCCTCGTCCAAACCAGATCCGCACCACCCTCGCGGTCAAACAATGCGGCATTGATTGGTTTTGGTAACGTCGGACAATCCAACTTCACACTCAGATAGTCGAGTGGCTCATCGCCGTCCTTAACCTCCTTCCAAGCGACCCCAAAGTCTGACTTCCCGGCTTTGACAAAATAGTCCGGACTTCCGTCCGATTTTTTGTTGTCATTTGCGATAAATTTGACCTTTTTATTGAGATGAAGGGTTGCAATCGTCCCTTCATATCCTTTTTCGGTCTGCTTAAAGCTTCCAATATGTGCCATGTTTTGATCCTTTCGTGGCTGTGGTTGAAAATTTCGTATTGCTATTCGAACTCGCGTTTGGCTTTCTTGAAGCCGGAGTCTGAAGCTAAAAACCCTTCCAGCATGAGCGGAATAAGGTTTGTAACGTCCTGTTTGTCGCCATAGGCTCGCTCATAGAGACGGGCGTAGATGTCGAGGTCGGATTTCAGGTCGGGGGTGACATTGATCGACATTTTTGTCGGCGTCATATCCCGGAGTTTGGAGATTTTCAAATTTGGTGCATCCATGTGATGTCCTTTCGTTGCGGATTAGATTGAGTAAGGTTTGAGAATAAGGTCTTCGCTGACCATGACGGAGAACCGCCAACCAGGCCGTATCGTGATCGTCGGCTGAACATTCAGAGACCGATCGACCATACGCTGACCGGCAATATTGACCGTGCTTTGCCCGCTATCCTGTAAGGCTCGAACAATCCGGTCTTCATCATCGGTGGCTAGTTCGGTTCCCACGCCTAGAACGGATGACAGGATCCCTGCTTTCAAAATTGAGCCTGTGTGATTGTCGACATCATCGCGCAGTCCGGCATATCCAGCCGCATCTACGCTCGCCATATTGGCCAGATTGACGGAGTTTCCGTTGGGGAAGATCAGGCGAGACCAGGTCACAAAAGCGCGTTTATCGCCATAGCTCTGCCGTGCATCATAGGTGCCGATGAGCTTAGAGCCTTGAGGGATTACTAAATAC
>CALDSY010000094.1 GCA_937924355.1 uncultured Caulobacterales bacterium | reverse complement strand
TTAAAACTTTACACTCAAACCATCAGCCAAAGAGCGCTTGAGCGCCAGCCATGCCGGTATGAGTCCGAGCAGGGCGGATAAGAGCGTAATGCCCACAATCACTTTCACGTCAAACCAGCCCGGGACCAGGTTAAGCGTGCTGATATTAAACCGGGCCTCCAGCGGCGCTTTGAGAAGCCAGCTAGCGCCGTATAAAAGCCCAATGCCCAGACAGGCCCCAATAAAGGCGAGAAGGGCGGCTTCGCTGACCAGCAGCCCCAGAATATGAGAGGGTCTTGCACCGACAGAACGCAGAATGGCCATCTCCCGGCGGCGTTCTTTCAGGCTTGTCAGGATGGATGTCAGAATGCCGATGAGCCCGACGCCAATCACGAAGCTTGAGACAATAGCCATGGCGCGCTCAACCACTGACATCATGGACCAGAGCTGTGACAGGGCCACGCCTGGGATAACGGCTTGCAAGGGTTCCTGTTTATAGGTGTTGAGGTCGCGCTGGATCCGCAGCGTTCGGGCGCGGGATTTCGAGCCCACAAAAGCGGCCGTGACTTGTTTGGGCTGAATATTCATTTGCCGGAGTTTGTCGGGCGTCGCGATTTTAGCCAGGGCCGTCGGCGTGCCATCTTTCCATCCGGCATGAATGGCCTCGATGGCCGGAAGGCTCACGATGACCGAGCGATCTACGGGCGTTCCGGTCGCGGCCAACACGCCCGAAACCGTAAAGGGTTTGTCTTTGTGTTCCGAGAAGCTGGTCACACCCATGCCATGGGATAATGTGATTTGCGTTCCCAGCTTATAGTCCAGCTCACGGGCCACTTGCGCGCCGATGACAATATCAAACAGGTCATCAAAAGTTTCGCCCTGCGCAAAGCCCAGCGTGCGTCCATCCGCATATTTATAGTGCTGGAAATAATCCGGTGTGGTGCCGACGACGCGATAACCTCTGTGGCTATCGCCCAGGCTGATTGGGACGGTCCAGGCGATATCGGGACGGGCGGCAATATCTTCATAGGTTTCCCAGGTCATGTTATTGGTCGGGTCGCCGATCTGAAACACGGAATAAAGCACGAGGTTGATGGAGCTGGAGCGCGCGCCGACAATCAGATCCGTTTCCGTGATAGTGCGCTCGAAACTGGTCCGAGCCCCTTGACGCAGGTTCTCGACGGCTACGAATAAGAGAACGGCTGTGGCAATAGATATAATCGTGAGCAGCGCCGTCAGCCGCCGGGCCATGATGGAGCGAAAGGCCAGAGAGAGAACAGGGAAGCCGCTCATGCTGAAACCTTTTCAGCGCCGCGGTTTAAGGTCATCAGATCGGCCTTGCGATCGAAATGTTTCGCCAGCTCTCCGTCGTGACTAACGAACAGAAGCGAGGTTCCGAACCGCGCTCGTTCCCGGTTTAGAAGTTCGATAAACCGGTCTCTATTGTCGGCGTCCAGAGCCGATGTGGGTTCGTCGGCTATTATCAGATCAGGTCCCCCGATTAGAGCCCGCGCCACAGCAACCCGTTGTTGTTGCCCCACGGAAAGCTCGCCAAGCGGCGCGTCGACAATCTCTGCAGGCAGGCCCAAATGATCGATCAAAGCCTTGGCTTCGTCTACCGGGCTGACATAGTTTTCTTTGCTGCGGGCCCGTCTTTGTTTTGAAAACCGGCAAGGCAGAGTCACATTACCGAGCACAGACAGATAGGGCAGCAGATTAAACTGCTGGAAGATAATACCCAGATGATCGGCGCGGATCTGGTCCCGCACCGCCGATGTCTGTTTGACGATGTCGCGTCCTTTGATTTTGACCGCACCCGCGCGCGGGGTGAGCACGCCGCCGATTAGTCCCAGCAGGGTACTTTTGCCGGAGCCACTGGGCCCGCGCAGGAAGACACTTTCGCCCGGTTCTAGCTCAAAGCGCTCAATGTCGATCAGCGTGGTGTCAGGCGTCCACCCAAAGGTGAGATTATGTAAGGCGAGAACCGGATCAGTAGTCATACTTTTCGAGTTTACTCAGATTAACTTCATAGGCTGTACTGGCCAGATCCGATGTGAACTTGCCGGTGGTCATACGACCTTCGAGCCAGAAGGGTTCCTGAATGTTCGGCACGGAAACCGCCGGGTCGGCTTTGACATATATGATCTGATTGGGCGGCGGCGGCGGTGTATGCAGACAAGCCCCGAAATAGGGAACCAGAAGAAATTCCTTGTATTTATTCTCGGCGTTGAAATCCAGCGGCACAACATAGCCCGGGATGCGAACATTCATATTGTCCAGGCTCGAGACCACATTGAACGTGCCGATTTGCTCCATGGTATCATTGGCGGCGCCTTCCGCGATGGCGGCAACGTCAAATTCGGAAGATTCGCCATTGGCCGCATCGCTCAGGGACTGAGCTCCGGCGGCCATCTGGGCCTCCAGCTCCTCGTAGAAATCCGTGTACATTTCGGCCAGTTTCGCCTCTTCCCCTTCGGGCATGAGATCCTCCCAAGCTAGGTCCATGGGCTTTTCGTTTTTGGCTTCGGCGACGGGTTGCGTGTCTTTTTGGGCTTCGGCCTCTGGCGTTTGTGCGCCTGAGCAGCCGCTCATGATCAGCGCTGCCGAGAACAATATGAGCGAAAGTTTTTTCATGCGGGGTCTCACTTCGTTAGCTTGAGTGTGTTTTTACCGGGTTTCAATGTGGACTGGATCTGTGTGGCCGGGCCGAGATAGACCGTGTCGAGTTCACTCATTTTCGGGAAATGATTGAACAGGGTGGTGGTCATGGCGGTGAGTTTGTTCGGGGCCTGACAAGTGAACACATAGTCTATAAGAATGTCTTGATGGTCTTCCTCCTTGTGGCCGTGATCTTCGTCGTGGTGATCATCGGCCAAAAGCGAAACGCTGTCATTACGGTCCGTCTTGCAGCCGGCGTCCTGATTAAATGAAAACAGATTGCTTGAATTGGAAAGGGCGTCTTGTGCCTGGGTCAGGCGGGCTTTCTCGGCGTCGGATTGTGGCGCCCGTTCAAATCCGACTAGGTTATAGAGCGGGCTTTCCAGCTCGATGACGAGTGTATTTCCATCGAGTGCCAAAGCGAGCAGGGCATCGCCGTGAACATGGCGATCGGCCTGACGCATGGTCGTTGTGTCATCATTCTGTTTTGTGTGGTCATCATCATGGCCTGTCTCAATGACAGGGTTTTCATTGTGAGACGTTTCGTGGCGCGTCCCGTCCTTGTGGTTGTCTTGGTGATCGCCTTTATGTTCTGTATTACCACAAGCGGTCAGACCCATAGTGAGGAGACCCATGGTAAAGAGGCCCGTAAGCGTAAATTTTGACACTTTGATCGTCATGCCGAAACAATATCTGACAATCGTCGCTAGTCAAATGACTATGTAGAAAGACATAGGAATATAAGTCTATCGCCTTGACTCCCTCAAGATAAGAACAAATAATGAACATGTGTCGTATGCCGAGCTCTCCATAACCACCAACTTCACCTTCCTCACGGGGGCGTCGCATCCCCATGAATATATGGTGCGGGCGGTGGAGTTGGGGCTTTCCGCTGTGGCGGTGACGGATACCAATAGTTTTGCCGGGATTGTGCGGGCTCATGCCGCCGCCAAGGAGCTGGGCCTTAAGTTCATTGTCGGCGTGCGCTTGGTGCTGCAGGACGGGCCGGATATTCTGGCGCTGCCAAAAACCCGCGACGCCTATGCCCGCATCTGCCGCCTGCTTACAACCGGTAAACGCCGCACCACAAAGGGGCAGTGCGAGCTTTACCTTAAAGATGTGATGGAATGGTCCGAAGGCTCTGTTTTGATTATCTCTGGTCCGCTTAAAGGTCAGGTCAGACGCCTCATCAAATCCCATAAGGACGAAATTTATCTGGGCATGTCCCCGGCCTATGATGGGCGCGACCCGGTTCATTTTGCGGCCCGGGCCAAGCTGGCGAAAGATTACGGCCTGCCGATCACCGCCCTTGGCGATGTGATCATGCATAAAGGCGCGCGGCGGCGTCTGGCGGATATTCTGTCCTGTATTCGCGAGCGCACCACCATAGATCATCTGGGGCGGCTGGCCCTGCCCAATAGTGAGCGGCGCCTAAAGTCGG
>CALDSY010000093.1 GCA_937924355.1 uncultured Caulobacterales bacterium | reverse complement strand
CGTATCAGCGGCCGCAGGGCCAGTTAAAGTCAAAGCCACATTGCGGTGCGAAACATCTGTCACACTCATCACATATTTGGATGAGAGCTTGAGTGTTTTCTTATAAATATCTGAATATTTTGACTTTTCTGCAATCACAATCCACTCATCTGGGCCGAGACAGGCTACCATGGCACCGGTTTTTTTAGAGGTCGCGCCTATCTTGGTTGGTAACGTCAAACCCATAGCTTTTGCAATGGCCGTGCGGTCATTGGATTTTACGCGAAGAGACAGGCGCACTTTTTCTTCCATCACCTCGGCTATGACAGCGCCAGCGGTCAAAACCTCAGGAAGCTCTATGCCTGTGTCATACTGGAGATTAGACGACATTGAGACGCTCCCCTTTGGGATCATAGAAGACCGGTTTGACGACTTTGGCCGCGTGCGTCACACCCCCCGGCATGGGAATATAGAGCGTGTCGTCCATGCGATTAAAGCCATCTTTGACGAGCGCCATGGCCACGGATTTACCCAGGCTCTCACTCCAATAGGAAGATGTTACATGGCCAAGCATATCCATGGGGACAGATTGGGTCGGGTCGGCCACAATATGGGCGCCCTCTTCCAGAACCACTTTTGGGTCGTCCGTTAAAAGACCGATCAGATGTTTGCGGCCTTCAGCCACCAGATCGGTACGCTGTAGGGAACGCTTTCCGACAAAGTCTTTTTTCTTCTTGGAAACAATCCAGCTCATGCCTGCATCCTGCGGCGTCACGGTTCCGTCTGTGTCCTGACCGACGATGATGAATCCCTTTTCTGCCCGCAGAACATGCATGGTCTCTGTGCCGTAAGGCGTGATGTCATATTTCTGACCGGCCTCGAATAAGGTCTCCCAAACCTGCCGGCCAAAATGGGACGGGACGTTCACCTCAAAGCCAAGCTCGCCTGAGAATGAGACGCGGAAAAGCCGGGTTGGTACGCTGCAAATCTTACCCTCCCGCACAGCCATATGCGGGAAGGCCTCGGGTGAAAGGTCAATGTCTTCGACAAAGGATTCTATGAGCTTGCGGGCGTTCGGACCATTGAGCGCAATGACCGACCATTGTTCGGTTGTTGAGGTTAGCCAGACATCCAGCTCCGGGAATTCGGTCTGCAGATAGTCTTCCATATGGCGATAAACCCGCGGCGCGCCGCCAGTCGTGGTCGTGACGTGGAACCGGTCCTCGGCAATCCGCCCGACCACGCCATCATCATAGATATAACCATTCTCGCCCAGCATAAGCCCATATCGGCAAGCGCCGACAGCTAGCTTGCTCCACGGATTGGTGTACATGATATTCATAAACTTAGCGGCATCAGGACCGACAACTTCGATCTTACCCAGCGTGGAAGCGTCAAAAATACCGAGACTGTCCCGCGTGGCTTTGCATTCCCGGGCAACAGCTGCATGCATATCCTCGCCGTCCTTGGGGAAATACCAGGCCCGGCGCCAAACGCCGACAGGTTCAAAAACCGCGCCTTGCGCCTCTGCCCAAGGATCGATTGTAGTTTTGCGGGTGACCTCAAAAAGGTCATCCGTGCGGTAGCCACAAAACGCGCCAAAACTGGTTGGTGTGTAAGGCGGACGAAATGTGGTCAGGCCCACTTTTGGCGCTTCTTTACCGAGGGCTTTAGCCGCGATTTCCAATGCGTTGAGATTGGAGAGCTTGCCTTGGTCTGTCGCCATACCGTTTGTGGTGTAACGCTTGACGTGCTCGATGGACTTAAAGCCTTCCTGTACGGCCAGTATGATGTCTTTATTGGTGACGTCATTCTGGAAATCGACAAAGGCCTTGGTTTTCTTTGGCGTTATATAATTAGGGAGCTGATCAAAGATTTCGCCTGAACCCCATTCGGCTTCTGTGACATCATATTTCTTGCGACCGCCACCAGCTTTTGATCCGGCGTTTAGCGCCGTTTCAACACCGAAATCCCCATTACACGCTGCGATACAGACACAGTTTTCATTGGCCACATCTGGCAGATAAACGCCGGTCTCAACATCCCACTTGATAGAGCCCTTGGACTGAGACCAAAGATGCAGGCTGGGCGTCCAACCGCCACTCATGAGGAGTGCATCACATTTTATTTTGGTTTTCTGACCTGTGGCCGGATTGTAAACTTCTGCAGAGTTGATCCGGGTTTTGCCGGTCGTTTTGGAAATCACGGACCCGACATGGACATCAATCCCTTTGGCTTGAGCCATAGCAAGCAAGTCTTTGGAGACGCTGGCGCGCGCATCCACAATAGCCCCGACGCGAATATTACTATCGGCCAGATCAAAGACGGCGCCATAGACGCTGTCGTGGCTGGTAAAGGCGATGACCTCTTTGCCGACCGCCACGCCATATCGGCCCATATAGCTTTGCGCGGCTGACGCGAGCATCACACCCGGGCGGTCATTTCCGTTAAACACCAAGGGCCGTTCGATAGCCCCTTGGGCAAGGATAACCTGACCGGCGTGAATACGGTGCATCACTTCCCGCACCTGCCCGATTTGAGCATTGGGAATATGATCCGTGATGCGCTCGGCGAGCGCGACAAAATTATCATGGTAATAGCCAAAAGCAGAGGTCCGGCGCATGATGCGGACATTTTTAGCCGCCTCTAAGGTCATGATGGTTTTAGTCAGCCACTCTGAAGCGGGCTTGCCATCAATGGCGACCTCTCCGGATGACAACAAGCTACCACCAAGCCGGGCGTTTTCATCTACAAGGATAACGCGCTGGTCCTTCTTGGCTGCTGCTAGCGCCGCCGCCAAACCAGAAGGTCCCGCTCCAACAATCAGGACTTCGCAATGGCCATAGCAGGACCCATAAACATCCGGATCCACCTCTTTGGGCGCAGGCCCGAGACCGGCCGCATTGCGGATAAAAGGCTCATAGACTTTATCCCAAAAGCTCTTCGGCCACATAAAGGTCTTGTTGTAAAACCCGGCCGGGAAAAGAGGTGAAAAGATATTGTTGAACCCGCCAATATCAAACTTTAGGTTCGGCCACTTATTCTGTGACCGGACATCCATGCCCTCATAAATCTCAAGCGTTGTCGCGCGCAGGTTTGGCGTCATGCGCCCTTTTCCGCGGTGCACAGTGACCAGCGCATTGGGCTCTTCAAAACCAGCGCCGACCGGGCCGCGGGGCCGGTGATATTTAAAGCTCCGCCCCATAAGATGGACACCGCTGGCTAAGAGCGCACTGGCGACCGTATCGCCTTTGAGACCAGAATAGGTTTTGCCATCAAAGGTGAAATTGACCTTGGTGTTGTTATCGACATTGCCGCGGTTTTGACGTCTGAAATCACTCATTTGGCCGACTTCCATTTCTGGATTTGGGCCTGTGTCGGGCGCTTCTGACCGATTTTATAGGTCTTGATGAATTTGTCCGTGACCGTATTGCGAACGGCATTGAAAAACATATTACAGCCATTGGCGTGCCACCAACGCTCGCAATGCTCCCCGCGCACATTATCGCGAATGAAAAGAAATTCAGACCATTTCGCATCAGACATAGCTTGTTGCTGCTCCGCATTGGGCCGCACAATATGGGCCTCGCCAGCATAGGCGAATTCGACCTCAGGGCGTTTCTCGTCACAGTGGGGACAGTGGATTAACATCATCGTTCCGTCCTCCTAGTGGGCCACAGCGGCAGCTGCCGCTTCGTCAATAAGACGACCACCCACAAAACGGTCGAGATTAAACGGTGCATTGATGGGATGAGGCTCATCTTTAGCAATGGTATAGGCCAGCAAGTGTCCCGCCCCCGGTGTCGCTTTAAAACCGCCCGTTCCCCAGCCGCAATTCACATAAAGACCTTTAACCGGAGTCTTGCCTAATATGGGCGAACGGTCCGGCGTCACATCCACAATCCCGCCCCAGTTTCTGAGCATTCGCATGCGCTTGAAAACCGGGAATATCTCACAAATGGCCATGATATTATGCTCAACCAAATGCAGAGCTCCGCGCTGAGAATAACTGGTATACTGGTCTGTGCCCGCCCCAATTACGAGTTCGCCCTTGTCGGACTGGCTGATATAGGCGTGCACGGCGTTAGACATAATCACACACGGCACAATGGGTTTGACGGGTTCGGATACCAGCGCCTGTAATGGATAGCTTTCCAGCGGGAAACGCAAACCTGCCATCTCCATAACCACAGATGTATTACCCGCCGCAGAGACACCAATTTTCTTAGCGCCGATGAAGCCTTTTTCCGTTTCCACGCCTTCGACCGCGCCGTCCGCGCCGCGGCGAATGCCGATAACTTTACAGTTTTGAATGATATCCACACCGAGCTTAGACGCGGCGCGGGCATAGCCCCAGGCCACGCTATCGTGACGCGCCACACCGGCGCGCTGCTGAAATGCCCCGCCCATGACCGGGTAACGCCGGTTTGGTGAAATATCCAAAATCGGAACTTTTTTCTGACATTCTTCCGGCGTTAGCCAGACATTATCGACACCGTTGAGTCGATTGGCATGAACATGGCGGGTAAAGCTTTGCACGTCATGGACATTGTGGGCGAGCATCAGCACACCCCGTTTGGAAAACATGACATTGTAATTTAGTTCTTGGGAAAGACCATCCCAGAGATCGACCGCGTGGTCATATATTCCGGCGCTTTCATCAAACAAATAATTGGAACGAATAATGGTTGTATTGCGGCCTGTATTGCCGCCGCCAAGCCAGCCTTTCTCAACAACGGCAATATTGGTCATACCGTATTTTGATGCGAGATAATAAGCAGCGCCAAGGCCATGACCACCTGCGCCTACGATGATGGCGTCATATTCCTTTTTGGGCTCTTTATTGGGAAATTGCTCAGGCCAGTTTTTATGGCCCGACAGCGCATTCGCAAAAAGCGATCGAGCAGAGAACTTCATGATCTTCTCTCTTGATTAGGCTCTAAGTTTCTCATTGGTCGGGTCATAAGGGCTGTCTTCCAAGACACAGCACTTATAGCGTTTGCCCAGAATTTCAATTTCCAAATTTGTCCCAACTTCAGATTTGGACGGATGCACCATACCCAGCGCCATAGACTTCCGAAGGCGCCAACCGTAACCACCCCCCGTGGCCCGGCCAACAACCTCCCCCCCGGAATAGATAGGATTATTGCCGATAACATCAGCATCATCCACATCCATAACTTCAAGCGTCACAAACGCATTCTCAAATCCGCGTTTCTCCCACTCAAGTAAGGCTTCCATGCCCATAAATCCGTCTTTCTTCTTGAGATTGACGAAACGGTGGAGTCCGCTTTCATAGGCGGAATATTCAATGGACATCTCCGTCCCAACCAATCGGTAAGATTTCTCAAG
>CALDSY010000092.1 GCA_937924355.1 uncultured Caulobacterales bacterium | reverse complement strand
AATGGGCATGACATAGAAACGCTCTAGATGGACGCCTTCGGCGGCGATGCGATCAATATTTGGGGTTTGGATATCACTGCCGCGAAAGCCCAGATCGGCCCAGCCCAGATCATCGGCGAGCATAATGACAATATTAGGCTGTTTGCCCGAAAGCGGTTTTGAAACGGGCCCAGGTTTTGGTGCTTCGACTGTCTTATTCTGACAGGCCCCTAATAAAAACCCTGTCCCCAATATCGCCGCAAACACCCGTTTCATGCTAATCCCTCATGATGACGCCGCCATTGACGTGCCAGGCTTGGCCGTTGACGAAGGCCGCGTCATCTGAGGCCAGAAAGGCCACCATGCTGGCAATGTCGGCAGGCTGGCCAAGGCGGGTGCTCGGCGTATGGCGTTTAATGCCTTCAATGTGTTTTTCAGTCATGAATTGGGTGACGGCCTCTGTCATAATGAGACCGGGACAAATGACGTTAGCTCGAATGCCTTTTTGGCCCCATTTACGGGCGACATGCCGCGACAGCGCATGAATGGCGTTTTTGGTCATGGCGTAAGCTGGGCGTTGGTTTTCCCCGGATATGGCCGAGCCGGAAC
This sequence comes from uncultured Caulobacterales bacterium, assembly GCA_937924355.1. GTDB lineage: Bacteria > Pseudomonadota > Alphaproteobacteria > Caulobacterales > Maricaulaceae > JACOMS01. The sequence continues at coordinate 2,461 of CALDSY010000092.1, read as the reverse complement.
TGGTATAAATCATAGACCCGCCACCGTTTTCTAACATAGCCGGAACCGCATAACGGGTCGCCAAGACATGGCTTTTGATATTGATGTTGAGCGAGTTGTCCAGCGCCTCATCGGTGATGTCGACGGCATTGCTGTCCTCACCGGTCCCGCCGGCTAGATTGGAATGGTAGAAATCCAGGCGGCCGTAATCCTCAAGGGCTTTGGCGATCAGTGCCTGTTGAGATGCCGGATCGGTGCCGTCCAGATGCACACCGATAATGTCGCCATCAATGCGGGCGGCCGTGGCTTTGACCGCATCTTCCATGATGTCGCCAATGACCAGCTTCACGCCCTCTTCGCAAAGGCGTTCGGCGGTCGCCGCACCGATACCCCGGGCAGCCCCGGCGATAATCCCGACTTTGCCTTCTAAGCCTCTCATGCCTTCTGCATATGGTTTGATTGCAAGTGTCTGGGTTTGCCGTCACCTTCGGCGTAATATTTCGAATAGAAAATCCGGAACTGCGCAATGGGTCCATCTCCATTACAGATCACTGGCCGAGGTTGATATTGCTGTCGATCCCAGACAACTTTATCCTGATCTAATTGCTTGTTCACATCGGCGATAATAGCCTTGGCCACTCCCGCCATCTTGCCCTCTTTTTGGGCCTTAGGCTGGGTATAGAGATAGCGTGTAGAAATATGGTCTTCATCGACCGGCGTTATACAAGCCACCAATAAGGTTTCGCAGATGCCCGTAAAGCGCACCCAGTTCTGCCCGGGGCCCTGGGATTTTGACGTAATCATACCGTCGACGACACCTTTGGGCGTACCCATTTTAGCGCGGATGATACCCGCCCGGTCATAGTCTCCCCAGTGGAGCTCGCTTTCGGGGACATTGGCCGTGCCGTGAATATAGCGAAAATGCGCTGTATCCACGCCGTTCTCGGCCATGTTCTGGATTGACCCATATATATTCCACTCACAAATATCATAATCCGACCATTCAGGATCGGAACATTCCGGCAGCTCTATTGGTTCATAGATGGGGTCAGCGTCCTGAGGGTGATACCACATCCAAATCAGACCGTTCATTTCACGCATATGATAATTGCGCGTACATTTTTTGGTGACCCGCGGCGGTATGCTCTCCGAGTAAGGTATTTCTTTCACAGAAGCATCTTCGCCGGAATAACGCCAAGCATGAAACGGGCATTCCAATAGATTGCCGTGGACTTTGCCGCCATGCCCCATATGGGCACCAAGATGCCGGCAGAAGGCGTCCAGCATTCTGGGCTTGCCGTCTTCGCCGCGCCATATGGCGAGCTCGCGCGAGAAATACCGAAGCGGCTTGACTTCACTGACCGCCAATTCATTTGAAAGCAAAACAGGATACCATCCGAACGGAAAACCGATATCCAAATTGCGCTCTTCTGCCGAGAGCCTGTTTTGAATAGGCGCTTTGCGCCATTCAACCAGCTCTTCATGGCTCATTTTTTCGAGCACCTGCCAAACGGCGACAGGCGCGGTTCGTGCATCTGTAGCTTTGGACATTGTGTCAGACATGTTCAATCATTCTCCCAATTTTTTAATAGACCCTTTGAGATTAGAAGTCTATGGTAAGTCTATGGATATGAAGGGAAAAATTGCTTTTGTGACTGGCGGAAGCGACGGCATTGGAAAAGCAACAGCCGCGGCATTAGCAGCGCGCGGGGCTCACGTTATTATCTGCGGGCGCCGGGCAGAAAAACTGGCCGAAACCGCTGCGGAAATTGACGGCAATATCGAAACCAAGAAACTGGATGTTGGCGACGTTTCTGCTTTTGAAACGGCCATAAATGACGTGGTGAAAACCCATGGTAAAATCGACATGCTCGTCAATAACGCCGCGTCCACCCATTACGCGCCCATTTCAAAACTCACGCTCGAGCACTGGCAGAAGGATTTTCAGGTCAACGCTGACGCAGTTTTTGTCGGCACGAAAACAGCCATGGCCGCCATGGCCAAAACCGGCGGCGGCTCGATCGTCAACGTGTCGTCGTCTTGCGGCATGCGCGCGGCCCATAACATGGCCAGCTATTCAGCCTCCAAAGCCGCCCTCACCCACTTTAGCAATTGCGCTGCCATCGAAGGCGCCGCCTCGGGCATACGCGTCAATACGGTGGTACCAGGGCAAGTTCAAACCGCCGCGACCAAGCAATTCGCCAAAGCGGCACCTGACTTTGCGGCAGCCACCGAGAAAGCCATCCCAATGGGACGCGGTGGTGAGCCGGAAGAAATCGCCGCAGTTATCGCATTTTTACTCAGCGATGCCGCGAGCTATGTGACGGGCGTGGCCCTGCCCGTGGACGGCGGCAAAGTTGCCCAGCTTTATTTGCCGAGCGCTTAATGGATCTTGAAGCAAGAATAGACCGGCTCGAAAGCCTTGACGCCATTCGCCAGCTGGTCTCGAAATATTCACTCACGCTCGACATGCGCGATCTAG
>CALDSY010000091.1 GCA_937924355.1 uncultured Caulobacterales bacterium | reverse complement strand
CACCGAAGGTGTGTCGGATCTGTCTTTTGAATTTGATCCGGAATGGGGCGACAGCGTCTACGCCATGGTCACGCTCTACACGCCGAGAGACGTCAAAGACCGACCTGTTCCGCACCGAGCGGTCGGCGTCAGCTATATCGAGCTTGATCGTAGCCAGCAAAAGCTCGAGGTTTCTATTGAGACCCCCGACGTCATTCGTCCGAGGACCGCCCATGAATTCATCATCAATGTGGACGGATCAGGCCGCCAAAAAGATATGATGCTGAGCTTTGCCGCTGTGGACGAAGGCATATTACAAGTCACCAAATATAAATCCCCGGATGCCGCCGCCCACTATTTCGGGAAAAAGGCATTGGGAATCGAGCTTCGTGATGATTACGGTCGTATTCTTAATCCTAATCTGGGTACGCCGGCGACCATGCGCTCTGGCGGTGACGGTCTGGGCGGCGAAGGATTGACCGTTGTGCCAACGCGTACAGTCGCGGTCTTTCAAGGCCCTGTTTCTGTGGAAAATGGTCGTGCGAAAATCAAACTCGACCTTCCGGATTTCAACGGAGAATTACGGCTCATGGCGACGGCCTGGAACGCGGCGGCGCTCGGGAGTACATCAGCGCCCGTCAAAGTACGTGATCAGGTACCAAGCATTGTAGCGCTTCCTAGATTTCTCGCGCCAGGGGACGAAGCCTTTGCGACCGTGTCTTTGGACAATGTCGAGGGGCAGGCCGGACGGTATGCTGCTTCCATTACTGCCGACGGCGTGATCACGGCCTCGGATAAGCTTTCTTTTAACCTGGCCCAAGGGGAACGTCAGCAGGACCGCTTGCCCATATCTGCCGGTACGGCGGGGGTTGATGAGATTTCGCTGAATGTTTCAGGCCCAGGGGGCTATGACGTCTCGTCTGAATATCCCATCCAGATCCGCTCACCGTTTTATCCTACCACCACGCAAAAATGGGTGGAACTTCAAAAAGGAGAGGATTTAGAGCTCACCCCAGAATGGCTGGAGAATTACGTGCCTGCCGGAACCGATGTCACCGTATCGTTCACCCGTCTCCCCGGTATTGATCCAGCGCCTATCGTTAGTTCTTTACGCAAATATCCCTATGGCTGTACGGAGCAGACCGTCTCGACGGCTATGCCTTTGATCTACGCCTCACAGCTGGGTGGTATCCCCGGGCAGTCCGATAGCGCGCGTCGCCATCAAGTCCAAAAGGCCGTTCATAAGATTTCCAATCGTATGAGTGTTGACGGTTCAATTGGGCTCTGGCGAGCGGGTGACGAATATGCGGTCGCCTGGATCGGAATTTATGCCTCGGACTTTTTGTTCCGCGCTGCCGAGGAAGGCTATTATGTCCCCGAAGATGTTTTAGATCGTGCGAAAAGCGCTTTGTCGGAACTAAAGCAAGCCCCGCGCTACTCCAATCTTCGCTACGCCAATGTCAATGAGCGCTCGAGCTATTGGCGTCGCCGATTGGCCGAAGATGCCGCCTATGCGCTTTATGTTACCGCGCGGTTGGGTGAGGGCGATCTGGGTCAGGCGCGCTATCACTATGACAATAACCTCAAAGACGTGCGCTCTCCTCTTGCAACAGCCTATCTGGCCGGAGCTTTGAAATTATTGGGCGATAATCGCCGAGCAGATGCGGCTTTTGAAACCGCTCTACAGTCGCTCGATTACAAGGATCGCCGAAATTACTATTATTCCGAGCTTCGGGATCTGGCCGGGATTGTTGCCGTCGCCAGTGAGACTGGGGCCGAGAAACTGATCATTGACCGCATCGATGATTTGGGTGCCATGGTCCAGCAGGACAAATATCTGAATACTCAGGAGAAAGGTTATCTGGTTCTGGCTATGAAGTCGCTGCTGAAAAACAATGATACAATTAGAGTTTCAGCCAAAAATGTTTCTTTGACAAAATCGGAAAAGAACCCGCAGGCTAATCTCTACGGGACAGATCTTGAGCGGCGCCCGGTCTTTACCAATAGAGGCACTGAGAACATCTGGGCATCAGTGTCCATGACGGGGCCGCCAAAATCAGCGCCCGAGCCCGTATCAAGCGGTATGGAATTGACCAAAACACTACACACAATGGATGGTAAACCGGTCAAGGATCGATCGGTCAAACAAGGCGAACGCCTGATCGTGAAGCTCGCCTATAAATCCAAAGCGAGCCAGGACCGATCGGTAGTCATTGCTGATCTCTTGCCCGCTGGATTTGAAATTGAAGCCATTCTCAAACCCGAAGACGGCAACCGTAAAGATGGCCTGGAAGACGGGCCCTATAGTTGGGTCGGTAATATTTCAAAGCTAGAAGTTGCTGAGGCCAGAGACGATCGCCTGGTCGCGTCATTGACAACTTATCGCCGGGAAAATTACGTGACCGCCTATCTCATTCGGGCTGTCACCCCGGGCAAGTATGTGTTGCCGGGCGGCGTTATCGAAGACATGTATGCCCCCGAAGATCATGCCCTGACCGAGACAGGCACTATAGAAATCACAGCGGATCCGGCCCTTTAATGCAGCGCGTGGTGACATATCCACGCTGGGTACTCAGGCTCTGCTTGGGCTTTCTGAGTTTATTGGTGGTGTTGAATGTCATCTTTCCGCTACCGCTGGACAAGGCGCGTAATGTTTCGCCAGTGGTTCTGGATCGCTACGGAGGCTGGGTGGCAGGGTTTACGGTCGATGACGGTATCTGGCGGATAAAGGCAGATCTGGATGTAATCGATCCGCGTTTTGTCGAACATCTCATTAGCATAGAAGACGCGCGGTTTTACAATCATTCTGGTGTCGATGTGGGGTCCATCATCCGGGCTGCGCGCAGCTGGCAGCGGGCCGGAAAGCCGGTCTCAGGCGCTTCGACCCTAACCATGCAACTGGTTCGCCAAATCGAACCTCGCCCGCGGACGGTGCCGTCCAAAATCATTGAAAGTTTCCGGGCCCTGCAATATGAGCTCTTCCTTTCCAAAGACGAGATATTAGAACTTTACCTGAGCCACATCTCCTATGGCGGAAATATCGACGGTGTTCATGCGGCAACTCTGACTTATTTCAAGAAACCACCGTCGGAGCTCACCGACGCTGAAATTGCGCTCCTAATTGCCATCCCGCAAGCCCCGGAAGCGCGCCGTCCCGATCTTTGGCCTAATGTGGCCAAGCGGGGCCGTGATAAAATCCTGGCTAAGCTGAGGGACAAAGAGCGTCTATCCGATCTGCAGTATAAAGAAGCAACGGAAATGCCGGTGACCGTGCTGAGAAATCCCATGCCGGAAACAGCTTGGCTGAGCGCGCGGTCCATTTCCGAGAAGGGTGAAACCCTACGCTCAACCCTTGATATGCGGGTCCAGAGAGATGTTGAAGCGGTTGCGGCGCAATATCTCGAGACCTTGCCTAAAAACGTCAACGTTGCTTTGACCGTCATCGAGAACGATACCATGGCGGTTCGGGCTCATATGGGGTCTGGCGGTCGGGATAGAGACGGGGGCTGGCTGGATATGACCCGCCGCTACCGCTCACCGGGCTCCACGCTGAAACCGTTTATCTATGGTTTGGCCATGGATGACGGACTTATTGATGGCGGGAGCTGGATCAATGATGCGCCCGTTCGGTTTGGTTCTTACAGGCCAGAGAACTTCAACAAACGCTATTACGGACAGGTGCGTATCCATGAAGCCCTGCGTCATAGTCTGAACATTCCGGCCGTGACCGTCTTGGATCAAATCGGCGGATTACGATTAGAGGAAACTTTAACGGCCGGCGGTATGGATGTTGTAAGGTTGCGCGGCGATTCCGAAGCGGCCGGCCTAGCTTTGGCGCTAGGAGGTGCCGGCATAACAGTCAATGATTTGGCACTGGGCTATGCAGCCCTGGCCAATGGCGGAGAAGCCCGGCCTCTACGGTGGCGGGAGAATGATAAACCCAGTCGTCCTGTCCGTATGCTCAGTCAATCATCGGCGGATGAGCTGACCTCTATTTTGGAGCAATCCCCGACACCAGACGGACAGGTCCCGGCCTGGTTATCGCCGGACTTTCCGGCTATCGCCTATAAAACCGGCACGTCTTATGGATTTCGCGATGCCTGGGCGGCGGGCTATACAGATAAGTGGACAGTCGTCGTCTGGGTCGGGCGACCGGACGGCGCGCCCAGAAATGGAGAAACCGGCCGCAAAGCGGCGGCGCCGTTATTATTTGACGTGTTCGCGGCCCTGCCAAGGGAAGACGGTCATAAACCCTATATCAAGGATGAAACCGCGCCGGGCGGTCTGAAACGGATCAAGGATCCAATTGAGGCTGGGCCCCAAATTTTGTTTCCGCCAAACGGCGCTGAATTGCTATCCTCTCAATTTGGCGACACGGCTCGCGGGTTTACATTATCCGCGCGCGCCAAAGACAATCAGGTTCGTTTTTTTGTGGATGGGCAAAAGGTCGATCTGGAGAATCGACGCTCGATCTGGCGACCAGAGACGCCAGGCTTCTACGAAGTCCGAGCCGTGGATGCTCGGGGCCGCGAAGCCGTCTCGCGCGTCTCAGTTCTGGCGTTCCAAGAGATCGCTGACCCGCGTTTTTAGGTGGTCCAACACGTCGTTGAACCAGGGGTTCTTTTTGATCCAGACATTATTGCGCCACGACGGATGGGGCAGGGGGATGACATCCGGGCCGTAATCCTGCCAATGGCGAACCGTTTCTGTCAGGTTTTTCTGGCGGCTCTTCCCGAGATATTGTTTCTGCGCATATTGACCGACGAGCAATGTTAGCTCGATATTGGGGAAGGCGTCAGTCAGCTTATCCTGCCAGAGCGGGGCGCATTCTTTTCGGGGCGGCAGGTCGCCGCCCTTGGCATCTAGCCCCGGAAAGCAAAATCCCATAGGCGTGATGGACAGAAAGCTCTCATCGTAAAACACATCCTTGTCGATCCCCAGCCAGTCGCGCAGCCGGTCCCCGGACGG
>CALDSY010000090.1 GCA_937924355.1 uncultured Caulobacterales bacterium | reverse complement strand
GCGGCTGTCCGGCAAAAACGCACAGACCGAAAGGTTGAGGTGGAGGTTGATGGCGGCACGTTGTTGATCGAATGGCGGGAAACCGATGATCACGTCATCATGACCGGCCCCGTTGAGCTGGAGCAAGAGGCGGAAGTTTAGTATAGTAATCTGTATCCTGCACTTGATACGGGACCTCGCCAGCGGGGAAAGAAATCACACTATAAATCCGACAGCCAAACCGAGAGAGGTCCCGCTTTCGCAGAGGCGGCAATTGGGTTATTCCTTCCCCGCCACAACCATATCCTGCAGCTGAAACGAACTATCCGGCTGCGCCCAGGTTCCATATTCAATATCTGCGATGGTCAGCCCGCAGCGATCATAAAGATCCCGAACAAACACCTCATCAAAAGCCAGTGCGGCTTCCGGGTTTTTGGGCGTCGTTGTTTTGCTGACCTTATCGAAATCATAGGCAAAATCGAAAAATGGTTTTTCTGCAGACTGCGAAACATCATTGAGCAAAAACCAAGTGATCAGACATTTTCCGCCTGGTTTGAGGACCCGTTCTATTTGGGACAGATAGTTTTCCACATCGGCCTTGAACATATGGGTGAAAACCGAAGTGAGGAAAATCATATCAAATTGATTGTCTTCATAAGGAAAGACAAAGTCAGACCCTTTGATATCGCCATCTCTGTTATATCGTTTGTTATAAACAGGGACGTGTTCAAAGAAAAAATTGGGCAAATCAGCATAATGGATTTGTGACCAGGCAATGCCTTCTAAGGATATATCAAAGCCATGATAGCTGCCGTTATCCAGATAGCCCACCAAAGGCCGCGCCATTCGGCCTTGCCCGCAGCCGACGTCTAAGACAGCCATATCGGGACTTAGGCCATGACGTTTCAAAATGCCAAAAAATTCATTGCCCACATGTTCGAAATCACCGCCGCCAATCAGGGTCTCGGCCCGCGGAGGCACCCTCGGCGTGGTGATCGGATCGCGCCGGTCTTCTCGAGCTGCCAATTGCCGTTTTAGTTCCTGGCGTATGGTCAGCGGGACCATTTGTTTGAGTCGGCTTATCATTGAGAGCGCAATAAACGACAAGCGGCGACTTGACCATAGGCCTTCTCAGGGCCACATAGCGCCCAATGTCTGATCCGACCGAAATCAAGAGGCCCAAGATCATAACTTTGGGCTGCCGGCTGAACGCTTATGAAAGCGATGTCATGGCTGGTCATGCCCGTGATGCTGGGCTGGAAAATGCCGTGTTTATCAATACATGCGCGGTTACCAATGAGGCCGTGCGCCAGAGCCGGCAGGCGGCGCGCAAAGCCAAGCGCGAAAATCCGGAGGCGAAAATCATTGTCACAGGCTGCGCGGCGCAGATAAACCCTGATGAATTTGCCAATATGCCCGAAGTGGATTGGGTCATGGGCAATGAAGAAAAAATGCATGCGGCCAATTTCGAGCCTGACGTCTTGTTTGGCGGAGCCAAGATCAAGGTCAATGATATCATGGCTGTGCGGGAAACGGCGCCGCAGCTTATTTCTGGCGGCAATCGGGCCAGCGGTAATTCTCAAAACCGGACCCGGGCCTTTTTGCAGGTTCAAAATGGTTGTGACCACCGCTGCACATTTTGCATTATTCCTTATGGCCGCGGCGGGGCGCGGTCTGTGCCCGCCGGCGAAGTTGTCGCCCATGTAAAATCCTTGGTCGATCAAGGATATGGCGAGGTCGTGCTGACGGGGGTTGATCTATCCTCTTGGGGGCAAGACCTGCCGGGAACGCCGCCGCTGGGTGATCTTGTCCGCCGTGTTTTAAAGCTTGTGCCGGATCTACCCCGTTTGCGGCTCTCTTCTATTGATCCGGCTGAAATTGATGAGGCTTTGTTTGAAGCTTTGACCACTCATCCGCGGATGACTCCCTATTTGCATTTATCCTTGCAGGCCGGGGACGATATGATCCTGAAGCGCATGAAACGGCGGCATTCCCGCGACGATGCGTTGGCCCTTTGTGCCCGCATCAAAGCGGCGAGACCTGAGTTTACTTTTGGCGCAGATATGATCGCCGGATTCCCGACCGAAGACGACGCCATGTTCGAAAACTCCAAAGCGATCATCACTGAAATCGGCATTCCCTGGCTCCACGTCTTTCCTTATTCTGCCAGAGAAGGCACGCCCGCCGCGAAAATGCCGCCCGTTAAAGGCGATATCATCAAGGCCCGCGCCCGCGCCCTTCGCCAGGCTGGCGATCAAGTGAAGCAAACCCATATTGAAAGCCGCGCTGGGCAGACGGATTTGGCGCTCTTTGAAGAGACAGGTCTGGGCCGTTTGGCGGATTTCACGCTCGTTTCGGTGGATAGCCCGCCTCCTGCCGGAAGCTTTGCTAAAGTCACGCTGACAGGGTATGAGAGCGGAAATGCAATAGGACGACTCACTTAATGTCTGAAGAAAAGAAGAAAAAAGGCCTCTTTGGCAAGCTGTTTGGGCGAAAGTCCAAAGATGACCAAAAAGCCGAAGATGCTGCGCGCAAGGCTGAAGAGCAAAAGCTCCTTGATGAAAAAATGGCGGCGCGCATGGCGGCCATTAACGCCGCCGCGCTGAAATCTGCCCGTGAACAGGACGAAGAAGCCGGACTGATCGAGAAGGTTGACGAGGCGGAACAAGCCCGCATCGAAGAAGAAGAAAGACAAAGGGCCGAAGCGCAAGCGAAAAAAGATGTTGAGGCGGCCAAACGTCTGGCCGAAGAGCAAAAGCAAAGAGAGCTCGAACGACAGGCCGAATTAAAACGGCTCGAAGAAGAAAAGAAAAAGGCCGAAGAAGAAGAACGTATACGTCTCGAAAAACTCGAAGCCGAGAAAAAAGCCAAACAAGAAGCAGAACGCAAAGCCCGCGAAGCGGCGGAGCAGGCCGAAAAGGAAGCCAAGGCCAAAGAGGCTGCGCGCCTAAAGGCCGAGGCCGAAGAAGCTAAGCGCAAAGCTAAGGAAGAGAAAGAGCGTTTAAAGGCCGAAGCCAAGGCGCTCAAGGCGGCGGAAAAACGCGCGACAGATGAAGCCGAAAGCCTTCGCAAGCAGCAAGAGGCTGACCGTCTTGCCCGTGAAGCTGAGGACGCGCGGATCGCCGCTGAGAAAGAAGCGGCACGCAAAGCTGAAGAGGACGCAGAGCTCGCCCGCCTGGCCGAGCTCAAGGCCGCACAGGAAAAAGCGGAGATGGAAAAAATCCGCGCGGCCCGTGCCGTCCAGGTCTCCGAAGACAAGATTGAAAGCTATCAGCCTAATAAGAAAAAGGGTTTTCTGGAACGGATTTCCGATGGGCTTAAAAAATCCACCTCCCGCATGTCGGAAAATATCTCGGCCGTTTTCCACAAGCGAAAACTGGATGATGAAGCCCTCGAAGATCTCGAAGACCTACTTATTCAGGCAGATTTCGGCATTGGCACGGCCACCAAGGTCACCACGCTTTTGGCCAAAGACAAATTCGACAAAGAAGTCACGGGAATGGAAATCAAAGTGGCTTTGGCGGATGTCATCCAGGAAATTTTGACGCCGCTTGAAAAACCACTTGAACTAACCGGGGCCAAGCCGGAGATCATGTTGTTTGTCGGGGTTAATGGTTCGGGCAAAACCACCACACTTGGCAAAATCGCCAAACGGATGGCGGACCAGGGCAAGAAGGTTTTGATTGTTGCAGGCGATACATTTCGGGCCGCGGCAGATGAGCAGTTGAAAGTCTGGGGTGATCGGGCCGGGGCGCCTGTCATGTCCGGGAAGAAGGGCGGAGATGCAGCCGGGCTGGTTTATGACGCCATAGAACGCGCCAAGCGGGATGACTATGATGTGTTGATGATTGATACGGCGGGCCGCCTGCAAAACCGGACGGAGCTTATGGATGAGCTCGCAAAAATCGTTCGGGTCATAAAGAAACAAGACGAAACAGCCCCGCATCACTCTCTATTAGTTTTGGACGCGACCGTCGGTCAAAATGCGCTTTTGCAAACAGAGGCCTTCCAGAAAGTAGCCTATGTCACGGGCTTAATTATGACCAAGCTGGATGGCACGGCCAAAGGCGGCGTCTTGGTTGCTCTATCCGATAAATTTCAAATTCCAATCCACGCCATCGGTATTGGCGAACGTATTGAAGATCTTGAGAATTTCTCAGCCCCTGTCTTTGCTGCGGCGCTGTCAGGCGTGGCCGAAGCGATGCGGGATTTGGAAGCGGCTGAATAAGTTTTTTTAAAATATTATTGATTTTCGATAAATGCCGCGATAACCCTTATCGCAAAACGATAAGGGACAACCATGCTGAATATAGAGAACGTCCATAAACGCTTTGGACTAATTCACGCGCTTAACAATATTAATCTGGAGCTTAAGCCTGGCTTGTTTGGCCTGCTGGGTCCCAATGGCGCCGGGAAGTCTACGCTTATGCGCACTCTGGCGACGTTTCAAAAACCAGATGAGGGACGGATTACCTTTAATGGGACCGATATCGTCAGCGATCCAGACGTTATCAGACGGACGCTGGGATATTTACCCCAGGATTTCGGTGTTTACCCCCGCATGAGCGCCGAAAAACTATTGCACCATATTGGTGTATTGAAGGGCCTGACCAATAAGGCAGAGCGGCAGTCACAGATTGATCAACTTCTTCAGCAGGTCAATTTGCGCAAACACCGTCATGCCTCTGTGGCCAGCTATTCCGGCGGCATGCGTCAGCGTTTTGGCGTGGCTCAAGCCATGCTCGGGGATCCCAAATTACTGATTGTGGATGAACCGACAGCGGGCCTGGACCCGTTTGAGCGCCAGCGCTTTCTGGACCTTTTGAGCGAGGCCGGGGAAGAAAAAATTATTATACTTTCGACCCATATTGTAGAGGATGTCCGCGCGCTGTGTTCGGACATGGCCATTATGGGTGAGGGGCAAATTGTAGCTCGAGACGAACCTGAGAATCTCGTTGACCGAATTAAGTCTTCCGTCTGGCGAAAGACCGTCAGCAAGGTTGAGGCTGATGAGCTTCGCGTGAAATATGATGGTAGAATCCTATCAACGCGATATCTTATGGGAAAAGTCGTCCTCAGTGTTTTGTCAGAATCGAAACCGGAAGCCGGGTTTGAACGTGATAATGATCCGGGATTAGAAGACGCCTACTTCGCCAATCTGTACAGAATTGTTTAACGGAGCGCGGTATGTTTGGAAAACTCTTCAAATTTGAACGGCAGCTTCAATTCCGGCAGGTCAGTTTTTGGGTTGTCGTTTTTATAATGTTTGTGCTCGGCTTCCTATCCATGTCAGTGGATTGGTTTTCGATTTCAATCGAAGGCGGGGAGCGCATCAAAAACAACGGTGCAAACTCGATTGCTTTGCCGGTCTCTGTGTTGAGCCTGGGCGCGATATTTTTCGCATCCGTTTTTGTTGTAACGGGGATGATGCGGGACGATCTGCACAAATCCGTTGAGATCATTCATGCGACACCGGTCAAGAACTCCCAGCTCTTAGTGCCTCGAATGTTAGGGGCCTGGATGTCCACCTTTCTGTGCCTGTTTGCAACGGTTTTGGGCCTGTTTGTTGGCCAGTTTATGCCGTGGATTGATCAAGAAACCCTTGGGCCTGTCAGGCCAGGATTTTTTCTTCACCCGACCGTGGTTTACCTTCTGGTCAACTCCCTGTTTTTTACGGCCTTTTTCGCTCTGGTTGCGGGCCTGTCCCGGAATAAAATGCTAGTCTATGTCAGCGCTGTAGGCCTGCTTGCCATGTATTTTTTGGCGGGTGTTTTAACGGTTGATGCCCCTAAATGGCTGGCATCTCTGGCCGACCCGACCGGGGCTGGGTCTCTGGCTCTGGAAACACGCTATTGGCCCGCCGATGAGCAAAATGCAAAGCTCGCGCCGTTTTGGGGAAATATCGGTATCAACCGACTGTTTTGGGGTGGACTTGGTGCCTTGATGTTCCTAGCGACCTATCGCCTGTTCAACCGAGGGACGGCCGCGCGGCTTTCCAAAAAGGTAAAACTGGATGACGATATTGTTCAAAATGTAGGGCCCTACAAACCTTTATCGCCGTTATTCAATGCCAGTACAGGCCTTCAAGGGTTTTTGACCCGCCTTAAGATTGATTATTTCGGAACTGTTAGGTCAATTTCATTTTACGTGCTGTGCGGCATTGCTCTGACATTGATTAGCGTGGGTTTAATGGTCGAAATCTTTTTCGAACCCGATCCAACGCTACCGACCAGCGCGAAGATGGCTAGGATGGCGATTGGTGGATTCGGCTTCCCAGTTATTCTGGTAATCATTTTCTTCAGCGGCGAACTCATGTGGCGGGAACGCACGGCAAATTTCAATGAGATAATAGATACGACCCCTGTGAAGAACTGGCAGTTATTGCTGGGAAAATGGGCGGCTTTAACGCTCGTTATCCTGACCATGTTGGCTTTCGCTATGGTTATTGCCATTCTCTTGCAGGTTTTACAGGGATCTTTTGATATCCGATTATGGACCTATATCCGTATCATATTCCTCAGCTTTGGATCTTCATTTATCGTACTTGCAGGGATCGCGCTGTTTATACAAAATTTCATGCCCCACCGGGTCGTGGGTATGTTTGCGGCGGCGGCTGTTCTTATGTTCTTTCAGATATTCGTATCGCAAATTCCGTTCTACCATCCATTAATGGGCATCGGATCCATTAGCACGGGGAATTTCTCCGAGCTTAACGGGTATCAAAGTCTCATCGGGTTCCGGTGGTCATGGCTTTACAATGCGATGATATTAGGTTTTCTCGCTGTTATATCCATTTGGATTTGGCGACGGGGCTTGCAATCGTCTTTGTGGTCACGCCTGAAAAACCTTCCCAACAGTTTCTCCCCGGCAACTCTCGGTGCGGCGGCATTGTTTATGGTCGGCAGCATCTTTGCCGGTTCAACCATCTATAAGGCCTACGATAAAACCGGATACAGAAACTCCAAGGCTCAAGAGAAACGTACGGTGGCCTATGAAAAGCTTTTTGCTGACTATTACAAAAGGCCGGTGCCGAAAATCAGAAGTGTTGAAGTGGACGTCGATATATCTCCGTCACGCCGCGAGGGATTGTTTACCGGGCATTATATTGTCGAGAATACGACCAATGCGCCGCTCGAAGAACTCTTCATTCGTCTGCCGTTTCGCCATAACGAAGATATGCGGAAGCTGGAAATATCTGGCGCGTCTTTATTCGAAGCCAATGAGAATTTTGAGGATATTAAGAGTTTCAACTACTGGCTTTACAAGTTTGATAAAGCCATCGCGCCAGGTACAAACTTCAGAATTGATTTTCAAACATATCTCCATCCGCCGCGTCTGGCGGATGCAAGTCTGATCCGCCGGAACGGAACCTTCGTCAATAACTGGGATACGATGCCGCAATTGGAGATCGAACCGGGCTGGCTGCAAAATCCGGACAAGCGCCGTAAATACGATTTAGAAGAATTACCAAAACGACCAGATCAAACGGATATGGAAGCTCGGCAGAATAACTTTATTTCCTTGTCAGCAGATTATGTGGATTTCAAAGCCAGAGTTTGTACCGACCCCGGTCAAATTCCGATTGCGCCGGGCCATAGGATTAAGACCGAAGATATCGAGATAAATGGGTATGACCGCCATTGTCGAACCTATGAAGCCATCAATCCTATATTGAACTTCTTCTCGTTTTTGTCGGGTCAATATGCTGAGAAACGGGATGTCTGGGAAAATCCAAACGGCGACAATGTGGATATTGCGATCTATTATCATGAATCTCATGACTATAATGTGGATTTGATGATTGAGGCGGCCAAGGCGTCCTTTGACACTTTCACCTCAACCTTTGGGCCTTATCAATATAAACAAATGCGGATCATGGAATTTCCCCATGCCAGTTTCGCGCAAGCCTTTGCTGGGACAGTGCCGTTTTCTGAAAATATTGGTTTTGTCCGCGATCCCGGTGATCCGGATGATCCAAAGTCTCTGGACCTGGCGTCTTATGTCACCATGCATGAAATTGGGCATCAGTGGTTTGCCCACCAGATTGTGCCTGCTAACACAAAAGGCTTCAACGTCCTCTCAGAAGGGATGACAGAGAACGCGGCTTTAACAGCGTATGAGGCCAAATTTGGATGGCAAAGAACCCGGCAGCTCTTAGAGAAACGCGCCATCGAACAATATTTGGCGAGCCGCGTCATGGATAGTGATGATGAACCGGCTTTGGCCAATGCCGGCAATCAGCAATATCTCGTCTACAACAAAGCCAATTGGGTGTTCTGGGGCCTCAAGCAATATATGGGTGAAGAGGCCATGCAGGGCGCCATCCGCAAATTCTTGAAGGAATATGGTTCCAAGGGTCCGACTTATCCTACGACCAAGCAACTGATTGAATATTTGCGAGACGCTGCCTCTGAAGATTATCAGCAGCTTATTACCGATTATTGGGAACGGATTACGTTCTGGGAATTAGGAATGAAAGATGTCGCCATCTCTGGTTCTGACGGAAATTACACCGTCAGCTTGACTGCAACAGTCGACAAAAAGATCGCCACAGAGGAAACCGGTAAGGAAACATCGGTGACTGAGATTGATGGCGAAGATCTAAATGAATGGGTTGAAATCGGCTTTTATGACAAAGATCCAAAAGATGCGCTCGGCGGTGATTGGATTAAACTTGAGAGAGTTCGCATCACTGACCTAGAAACCCCGCTAACGTTCACCATGCCGGAAAAGCCAACCCATATCTATATTGACCCCAAGCGTCTTTTGATCGAGCGGAATGTGGACGATAATATGGAGACAGTTGGCAAGGTTGAAACCACAGAAGGTTGATAGCTATCGCTTGCCTCATCTAGCGGGATGAGGCAAAGCGTCTTTCCATGACTGAACAAAATAAATCCCGTCCCAACACGCAATGGCTTGAGCTAGGTCCGCTCTTGGTTTTCTTCGTTTTTTATTACTGGATGCGCCGGACCGTAGAGGATCCAAATACGGCGATTTATCCCGCAGCGGGTCTCTTAGCGGTTTTAAGTGTTTTGGCGGTAGCCTATGCCTGGTTCAAACACAGAACCGTGCCGGGGCTTTTGATTTTCTCAACATCTCTGGTTTGTTTCTTTGCCGGGATTGCCTATTTCCTCAAAGATCCGCGTTTTTTTTACATCAAGCCAACCATCGTGAATATCGTCTTTGGCCTAGGGGTTATTGGCGGCGTTTTCGCCAAGAAAAACGTAATAAAGATGATGTTCTGGGAGGCCTTTGAATTACCGGACGCGGCCTGGAATAAACTCGCAATCCGCTGGGGGCTGTTTTTCTTCTTATGCGCGGCCCTGAATGAACTGGTCTGGCGAACGCAGAGCGAACCGTTTTGGGTGAACTTCAAGCTGTTTGGGTTAATGCCGCTGACCATTATATTCACGATGACACAAATTCCGTTCATCATGAAAAACGGAACGGTCAAAGGCATGGAGCCAAAGGATTAAGCGGCCAGCTTCCAGCCCGCCATACACTTGTCGATAATGGTTTGCTCGTTTTTATGAAAATCGCTATCGGCCTCAGCAATCGTTTGCATGGCCTCAATAACAGCGGACTTGTTGGGCACGTTGCGGGTATCCCGTATTAGCCGCTGAATATTTTGATCGACGTTGGCGCCCACGAGAAGATTACCAATACGCTCTTTGTTAGATTTAAACCAGTCGAAAGCCATACCATCTGTCATGAAAATTTCAGGACTAATGGTATCATTGAGATGTTTCACGGTCTGGACAAACGTATCAACTTCTTCTTTGTAAACCCTTTTGTCAGCGAGTATAACGAGAGTAAGAAGTGACAGGATTCCGTGCCATTCATCTGAGGTCATGTTTCTCTCCACCGCCAAATTTGCAGTATTAATTCCCAGCCCACATTAATGTTCACGCGTGGGACATTACCACGGAGAATCTTACCAAGGTCTAAACCATCACACGATTAAACCGATTGCACCGGGGGGCTGTAGTGATATAAGGGCGGAAAATTTGCGATACTTTCCATAAGGATTTAGAATATGGCCTCTCTTGACAGTTTTAATTGCGAACGGGAACTCACCGTTCGGGGCGGAACATACACATATTTTGATTTGGGCGAGGCCGAGAAAAATGGTCTGTCCGGCATTTCCAAACTTCCGCGCTCATTAAAAGTGCTTTTAGAGAATCTGCTCCGCCATGAAGATGGAAAAACGGTCACCAAAGAAGACATTCAGGCCATTGCCGATTGGCT
>CALDSY010000089.1 GCA_937924355.1 uncultured Caulobacterales bacterium | reverse complement strand
ACGGTTATGCCAAGTCGCCTATTGATATGGCCCTTTGGGATATCAATGCTAAATCCGCAAATTTGCCGTTATATCAATTGCTTGGCGGCAAGTTTTCAGATGAAATACCGACCTATCATTCCATCACTTGTATTGCGCCCGAAGACATGGTCGAGATTGCCAAAGAGGCTTACGCCTCAGGTATAAGGCAGTTCCAATGTAAACTCGGCGCAGACGCAAACTGGGAAGCGGATGTGGCTCGCCTGCGCATGGTTCGCGAAGCGGTCGGCAATGGCCCGCTGGTTTATGGAGATTGGAATTGTGGGTCTGTTAAATTGGACGCTATTCGTGTCGGCCGTGCCGTGCGGGATTTGGACATCATGCTAGAACAACCGTGCGCGACACTGGAAGAATGCGCCAGCGTCAAAGCGGCCACAGGCTTGCCTATGAAAATTGATGAGAACGCCAAAACGCCCGAGGACTTAATCCGCGCTCGTGATATGGATTGTCTTGATGCCGTTGCGCTCAAGATTTCAAAGTTTGGCGGTTTGTCAGCTGCCCGTCGCGCCCGAGACCTCTGTGTTCATCTGGGTGCTAAGATGTGCGTCGAAGATACATGGGGTTCGGACATCGTCACAGCCGCAGGTCTGCATTTAGCTGCTTCGTCGCCGGAACGTTTTGTTATGAACGTCTGTGACCTATCGGGCTATGTAGGCCCACGCCTCGACCCAAATAGCCCGGTCCGAAAAGACGGGAAAATAGGCCCGTCCGACAAGCCCGGACTAGGTGTTGAACCTGACCTCGAATTATTAGGAGAGCCTGATGTCATCCTCGAGTAAGAAAAAATGGAGTGACCGCGCGAATGCCGTCCTGCCCGCCGGCGGTTTTGGAAATTTTGACTCCTCTGTCATCATAGAACGAGGCGAGGGCGCCCGTGTTTGGGATGTGGACGGCAATGAATATGTGGATTTCCTGATTGGGTCAGGGCCTATGTTGTTGGGTCATGGTCATCCGGAAGTGGTTGAGGCGGTTGAGAAGCAGCTAAAAGACGGTTTTACATTTTTTGCCACCAGCACGCCCGGGATTGAACTCGCTGAAATGATATGTGGGGCTATGGCTTGCGCCGACCAGCTCCGGTTTGTGTCCACAGGCGGCGAGGCGGATATGTTCGCCATGCGTCTGGCCCGCGCTTTCACAGGGCGCGACCTCATCGTGAAATTCGAAGGAGCCTATCACGGCATGAGCGATGAAGGCCAAATGAGTCTCAAGCCCGGACGGCTGCTTAATTTTCCCAATGCGGAACCTGACTCAGCCGGTATTCTCGAGGGCGTGCGCGACAGTGTTTTGGTCGCGCCATGGAATGATAAAGAATATATGAGCCAGCTCTTTGCGGAACATGGCGACCGGATTGCGGGGCTGATTGCGGAACCGCTTCAGCGTATTATCCCGCCGCAAGATGGTTTCCTTCAGCACGTACGCGATCTCTGCACGGCCAATGACAGTATCTTGATATTCGACGAAGTCGTCACGGGCTTTCGCTTTGCCTGGGGCGGCGGGCAGGAAAAATATGGGGTCACGCCAGATATCTGTACGCTGGGAAAAACCATAGGCGGGGGAATGCCATTGGCGGCCATTGCGGGGCGTCAGGACATTATGGAACTGTTTGACAAAAAGATAGCCGGGAAGAAATGGCTCATGCAGGTTGGTACTTTATCGGGCAATCCAGTGGCGTCAGTGGCTGGGCTCAAAACGCTGGAAGTTCTGTCCCGTCCCGGTCAATATGAGAAACTAAGAGGCATTGGACAGTCTATCAAAACTATGCTGTCTGAGGCGCTCTCCAAAACCGGAAAGCCGTTTCAGATAGTTGGGGACGACACTTTATTCGACGTGATCTTCACCAAAAACCCAGTGCGGGATTACCGTGATACGTTTCATGCCGATAAAAAGTCACAAGCGACTTACAACAAGGTGATGCGCGAAAATTGGATATTAAAGCCCGGTGCCAAAATTTATCCGTGTTTGGCGATCACCGACGCTGAGCTAAAACAAACAGAAATAGCTATCAGAGCAGCGGCGAAAGCCATCCGTTAGCCTGTTATCGATTTTTCCATTTTGCTGGCTGTTTCGTCAAAAATGAAATCAGCCCAATCTGAAGGTCTTCAGAGGCCATCATTTTTTGGATGGCACGGGTGGGCGCATCCAGAGCTTCGGCCGGATCTTGGATGTCCTTGCCTTCATGCATCATTTCGAGTGATGCCGCGACGGCACTAGGGCTCACCGAACAAATTTTTTGGGCGATTTCACGCGCTAATTCCATGACTTTGCCCGCTTCGGCGCGATGGCTCACTAGGCCATAACGCTGCGCTTCGTCCACCTCCATAGTCCGGCCGGTAAGGATCATGTCTTTGGCAATATGAGGCGGAAGAATTTTCGGGAGCCGGAACAGGCCGCCGGCCGCCGCAATAAGTCCGGTTTTGACTTCAGGCAATGCGAATTTTGCTGTCGCGTCAGCTACAATGATATCGCAAGCCAGAGCAATCTCGAAACCGCCTCCAAAGGCATAACCATTTACAGCCGCGATGACCGGCTTGAGGCGTTTCTTCCGGTGGGTGAGCCCGGCGAATCCTGTTTCCGGCACCCAAATGGGCTTG
>CALDSY010000088.1 GCA_937924355.1 uncultured Caulobacterales bacterium | reverse complement strand
ATCCCGACACCGCCCCAGCAAGTCGCCATCCCGGGTTTTGTGATGGCGAATTGTGCCCCCGAAGATCAATATATGGAGATGATCGTCCATCAGATGAAAAATCAGAAGGCGACCTTTGAGGCCATCAATGCCGGTAACGGCACGAAAGTCTTCGAAGAGCTGGCGGCCAAGGCTGGTATGCATTCAGAAGCCGAAATTCAGGCCTGTTTTAATCAGCCCGATCATATTCCCCGTATTGAGCGGGCCAGCAAGCGCATGGCGGCTGCTGGTATGCAGGGCGTTCCAAGCATCATCATCAATGGCGACATCTTCAAACCCGAAGATAAAAGCGCCGCAGCTTTGTCACCTGTCATTGACGGGCTGCTAAAGTAGAGATTTAGGCCTTTTCTCAGGTCAAAACAGCTCTTTTTGGGGCAATTTAGGAATTTGTTAATAAGTTAACAAAACCTTTACACTATTCTTGCCTTTAGGCCGAAAAAAGAGAGACTTCACTATGACCTCTGTTTTGAAATTTGATTCGTCTTTTTTAAGATATAGCTTTGTCGCCCTATCAGCCCTTGCGCTGACAGCCTGCAGGAGCGGCGGAACTGATGGCGATGGGGGCGCGTTAGCGCCCGGTGAAGCTGTGTCCAATTATGAATTTGAAAATGATCATGCCATAGGCGCCAAAGATGCACCCGTCGTGATTGTGGAATACGCGTCTGTCGTCTGTCCGGCCTGCGCCAACTGGCATAATAATGTGTTTCCAGAGATCAAAAGCAAATATGTCGAAACCGGCAAAGTCCGTTTCATCTTTCGGGAGTTCCCGACTCCACCTGAAATTTTAGCCCAGACTGGGTTCTCCATTGCCAATTGCGTGGACGAATCCAAGTTTTTCGCCAATATTTCCGCCCAATTTAAGCGGCAGGAGGCGATCCTCCGGGCCCCCGATAAGGGAAAAGCCTATGAGGACCTGGCCAAGGCTTCCGGTCTCAGTGTGAAAAAATACGAAGAATGCCGCAATGACCAGGAATGGCTGGCCGAATACAACGCCAAAGTCAAAGCAGCGCGCGAGAAAGGTGTCCGCTCGACGCCAACCTTCTTTGTAAATGACAAGCGCCACAAGAACAGCGCCGGAAAACCTATTTTTGTCATCGAGGATTTTGACGCCGTCATTGGCCCGCTTCTGGGTGATACTCCAGAAAAGGACGCCGCTGAGTAATCATGGGTAGCCTGGTCTTCAATCAGATCCGCTTGGTCGGTTTTAAGTCCTTTGTGGACCCAACCGACTTTGTGATTGAGCCGGGCTTAACGGGCATTGTCGGCCCAAATGGGTGCGGTAAATCTAACCTTTTAGAAGCTATTCGCTGGGTTATGGGGGCCAATTCCGCCAAAGCTATGCGCGCCAAGGGCATGGAAGATGTGATTTTCAACGGCACCAAGCAACGGCCGGGACGAAATCAAGCCCATGTTACCCTGACTGTGGATAATTCTGCGCGCGCCGCGCCGCCGCAATTCAATGAAGACGATACGCTGGAAGTCACCCGTATAATTTCCTCCGGCAAAGGGTCCACTTATAAAGTCAATAACAAGACAGTCCGCCAAAAAGATATTCAACTACTCTTTGCCGATGCCAGCACCGGTGCCAATTCCCCTGCGCTTGTGCGTCAAGGGCAAATTAGTGAACTGATTGCGGCCAAACCCTCTAATCGACGCCGAATTCTAGAAGAAGCGGCCGGCATTTCCGGACTTCACAATCGTCGCCATGAGGCGGAGCTGCGACTGCGCGCTGCCGAATCTAATCTTGACCGGCTGGATGATATTCTTCGGCAGATAGAGAGCCAGCTATTGTCACTGCGGCGTCAGTCCCGGCAAGCGACCCGCTACAAACGTCTGGCTGGTGAGATTCATGAATATAAGTCCCTTCTTTGGTTGAAACGTTGGGAAAGTGCCCTGGAAACCCTGGCGGCCTCTCAAGAATCTTTGAAAGCCTGCGAGACACAGGTTCAGGATACAGCCACCCGAGCGTCTGAGTTGACTCGCAAGGCGGCCGAACTGGCCGGTACCCTCGAGCCCAAACGCGAAGAGCAGATCATAGCGGCCGCTGTTATGGCCCGGCTCAATGCCGCCAAAGACAGCCTTGAGCAGGACGAAACATCCGCAAAAACGCAAATCAGCAAGCTGGAACAACAATTAGAGCAGCTCGCCGGGGATATTGCACGGGAACAAGGTATTGTGTCGGACGCGGAGACCGCGAAAGCTCGCCTTGGGGCTGAATATGATCATTTGTCCTCCTTGGCTGACACAACCGAAGCTCTGTCCGCGGCCTCTCAGGAAGCCGAGCTCGCAATCACGCAGCGCAGCGCGCTGGAAACAGAATATAATGAGCTGACTCGGCAAATGGCCGACAAATCCGCCAGACGAGAATTGGCGGAACGGGAAATTACCCAGTCCGAGACTCGTCTTGAGCGTCTCCAAAACGAAAAAACAGACGCGGAAGCCAAGCTGCAGGATTTGGGCGCGCAAACCAATGACTCGGCGAATCTATTTGGCGCGACATTAAAGACAGCCCTCGAGGCCGTTGAAAAAGCAAAATCCGAAGAGCGGGATCTGCAGGACCGCCGACAGAGCAGCGAACAGGACAAGCAATCCGCCCGTGAAGCCCTGGTAGCCATTGAACGCGAAGTCTCATCATTGCAGGCCGAGAAATCAGCCATTGAGAAAATGGTGCGGCAGGACACAGGGGTCAAACCGGTCCTCGAAAAGATCGACGTTGAAAAAGGCTATGAAGCGGCTTTGGCTGTTGCGCTGGGTGACGATCTTGAGGCCCCTATTGCATCCGACGCCAGTATGAAGTGGACCGGCGCGAAAGTCCCGGCCTTTACGCTCCCTGCAACGGCGGAACCGCTCTCTGACTTTGTCAAAGCTCCAAAGGAACTGGAAGCGCGCCTGTCTCAGATCGGTGTTGTAGATGACCGCGCAATTACCTTACTCAAAGACCAGTTACGCCCCGGACAACGCCTGGTGACAAAGTCTGGTCATCTCATGCGCTGGGACGGATTTGAAGTTGAAGCAGACGCCGAAACACCCGCAGTGATCAGACTGGAACAAATGAACCGCCACGCGGATCTGGAAATTCTGATCAGCCGCAAATCTGCTGGTATTGCAGACGCTCGCGCAATCTGGGAAACTGCCAAGGACCAGGCCGAAAGCGTCATTGCGAATTTAAGAGACGTACGGAAATCCCTACCGGAACTGGAGCGACAGGAACGCGCGGCGCAGGCCTCCCTCACCCAATACGAAACCGATATTGCCCGGGACTCCGCGCGCAAGACGGCGCTTGAAGACCGTTTGGAGCGGCTCAATCTGGAAATCCGGGATGTGAAGGCGCAATTGGAAGCCGCCCGTGCCGTGAAGTCACAGTTCAAGGATGATGATCATTCTGAAGGCGAAAAGGCGGACTTGTTTGGACGTTTATCTGAAGCCCGAACCACCGCGGATGAAGCCAGTGCTGCTTTCCGAACCTTAAAGAATGAAGCTGATGCGCGCAAAGAAAGACTGGAAGCCGTTACCCGCGAGCGCGAAGCCTGGGAAAGCCGCGGCGCAACGGCCGCTGAGCGGGTCGATACATTGTCTGGTCGCCGCGACGGAACCCAATTAGCGCTGACCTCTGCGACGGACGGTCCTGACCAGTTTGAGGCTCGGCGCAGCAAGCTTTTCGCAGAGCTTGAAGCCGCCGAAGCCCGGCGGGCGGCAGCCGGTGATGATCTTGCCTCAGC
>CALDSY010000087.1 GCA_937924355.1 uncultured Caulobacterales bacterium | reverse complement strand
CTCAGGCAGGAATTAAAAGACGGGGACACAGTCCTGGTCAAAGGATCAAATGCGACGGGCTTGGGGCGTCTGGTTGCCGCTATTAGAAAAGAACAAAAAGGAGTGGCCGATGTTTTATGAGTGGCTTGCGCCCCTGTCTGACCAGTTTCAATTGTTCAACCTGTTTAACTACATTACCTTCCGGGTAGGCGGCGCGTTGATGACTGCGCTTTTGATTGCCTTTATTCTTGGACCACGCATGATCAACATGCTCCGAATGAGGCAGGGCAAGGGTCAGCCCATTCGCGAGGATGGACCTGAAAGTCACATCATTCAAAAGGCTGGAACACCGACTATGGGCGGCTTGCTCATATTGTTATCTGTGGTGATTTCAACTTTGCTTTGGGGCAATCTGCGAAGCCCTTTTTTATGGACCGTTTTCTTTGTGACAGTGGCCTTTGGAGTGATTGGATTTTACGATGATTATCTTAAGGTGTCGCGGCAGAATCCAAAGGGGTTTTCCGGTAAAATCAAGCTTTTACTGGAGTTTCTTATTGCCGGTGTTGCTGTATATTTGCTGACGACAGTGTTTGTCCCGCCAGATCGAGGCCCCGACGGTTTTGAAACTGGGTTGGCGGTGCCGCTCCTCAAGGATTTCTGGTTTAACCTAGGCATCTTTTTCATTCCCTTTGGGTGCCTGGTTATTGTGGGTGCAGCCAATGCGGTAAACCTGACGGATGGTTTGGACGGACTTGCTATCGTTCCCGTGATGATTGCCGCCATGAGCTTGGCCTTTATTGCCTATCTAGTTGGGAACTATAATTTCAGTGAATATCTTGGCGTTCCTTTTGTGCGGGGCAGTGCCGAGGTCACCATCTTTTTGGGCGCCATCGTCGGAGCGGGACTTGGTTTTCTTTGGTATAATGCACCGCCTGCTATGGTGTTTATGGGTGATACAGGATCGCTGGCGCTGGGGGGCGCATTGGGATCGACAGCCGTGGCGATTAAACATGAAATCGTCTTGGCGATTATCGGTGGGTTGTTTGTGTTGGAAGCCGTCTCTGTGATCGTGCAGGTGGTTTCCTTTAAATTGACGGGTAAGCGTGTCTTCAGAATGGCACCGATCCATCACCATTTTGAGAAAAAGGGCTGGGCAGAACCGACGATTGTTATCAGGTTCTGGATCATCGCTATTGTATTAGCGTTGATCGGTCTGGCCACTCTGAAATTGCGATAAGACGATGATAAAAGCTGGGACTTTCAAAAACAAACATATCGCCGTATTCGGACTGGGCCGTACGGGCATAACAGCTGCGCTATCCCTCAAGGCAGGTGGCGCCACGGTTTATGCCTGGGATGACAACGCCGGCACAGTTGAGCGGGCCAAAGAGCAGGGCGTGCCGATCAAAGATCTGTCCAAGATTGATTGGAAGGATATTGATGAATTGGTACTGTCTCCCGGTGTGCCGGACAAATTGCCAGAGCCGCACTGGACTGCCATTGCCGCCAAGAAAGCCAATGTACCTATAATCTGCGATATTGAAATATTTGCCCGAGAAGTCATGTCGCGCGCCGAAGAGCACCGCCCTAAAATCATCGCCATTACCGGGACAAACGGAAAATCCACAACGACAGCCTTAATCGGCCACGTCTTGCAGGCCTGCGGGAAAGATGCGCAGATTGGCGGGAATATTGGCCGAGGTGTGCTGGATCTGGATAGCATGCATGCTGGCACCTATTATGTTTTAGAACTGTCGTCCTATCAGCTTGAACGCACTCAGTCTTTGCGAGCCAATGCGGCTGTCTTCCTTAATTTGACCCCGGATCATCTGGATCGACATGGCGATATGGACCATTACGAGGCTGCCAAGCGGCGTATATTCCTCAATCAAACCCATGACGATACGGTCGTGATCGGTGTGGATAATCCGGAAGGACGCCGGATTTGTTCAGAGCTCAAAGTTGCCAATGGGCGGCGCATTGTTCCAATATCGGGCCGCAAATCGCTCGGCCATGGTGTCTGTTCTTTGAAGGGGAAGCTTTACTGCGCGCAAAATTCCAAAGTCGTAGAGGTTGCGGACCTGAACAAAGCCAAAGCCTTGGAAGGTATGCACAATTGGCAAAACGCCGCCGCTGCCTATGCGGCTGTAAGTTCCTTAGGCGTTGATCCTGAGGCTATTGGCGAGGCGCTGCTGTCCTTCCCGGGGCTGGCGCACCGTATGGAAACGGTCGGACAAATCTCTAACGTCCGATTTGTCAATGACAGCAAAGCGACCAATGCCAATGCGGCGCAGCAGGCTTTGCGCTCTTATAAGGATATTTTTTGGATCGCCGGCGGACAGGCAAAATCCGACGGAATTGAACCACTTGAGACCTTGTTTCCCAATATTTCCAAAGCCTATTTGATCGGAGAGGCCGCGCCGATTTTCCATCGTACGCTCAAGAAATCCGATGTGGAAAATAAAGTATCAGGAACCTTAGAAATGGCCGTGCTGTGCGCGCTACGTGATGCGCTGAATTCAGGCGCCGAAAATCCAATTGTTCTATTATCTCCGGCGTGCGCCAGTTTTGATCAATTCAAAAACTTCGAGGTCAGAGGTGATGCGTTCAGAGAGCAGGTGTCCAGCCTTATCGTTCGATTTAAAAACTCTGCCCGTCAGGGGAGCGCCGCTTGACCACACTGACGAATGCCATATCAAAATCGCGTACGGCGCGGTCGCCCATCTTTGAGTGGTGGCGCAGTGTTGATCAACTGACATTGGCGTTCTTTTTGTGCTTGCTCGGAACCGGAATTATTTTGTCGATGGCAGCATCTCCCGCCGCCGCAGAGCGCCTTAATACCGGCGACCCGTTTTACTTTCTCTACAAACATGTGATTTTTGTCGTACTAGGTCTGATCGGGGCCATCGCTATGTCGTTTTTTAGCGCCATTAATGCCCGTCGATTGGGCGTTTTAGCTTTACTGGGGAGTATAGTTCTCCTCCTTGCGGTCAAGATTTATGGGTACGAAGTTAAGGGTGCGCAGCGCTGGATCGATTTGGGCTTTTTTGGCTTACAACCCTCTGAAATCGCCAAGCCAGCCTTTATTGTCTTTGCGGCATGGATGTTCTCGGTCGGTAAACGCGACCCTGGTATTCCGGCGGTGCCCATTGTGTTTGCCGTTTATCTTTTGCTGATTTTCTTTTTCATACAGCAACCCGATTTTGGTCAATCTTTCCTGCTGACCCTGTGTTTTGCGGCTGTTTTCTTTTTTGCAGGTCTATCCCTCGGCGCCATGTTGACATTGTTTGTGTGTACAGGTTTTGCTGCCTTTATGGCCTATTTATTCATGCCGCACGTGCAGTCCCGTATTCAAGGGTTTCTGAGCCCAGGGGGCGAAGACAATTACCAAACAGAGCGCGCCTTGGAAGCCATTCGTAGCGGCGGGTTTTTCGGCCGAGGTCCGGGTGAGGGTGACGTAAAGTTCAGCTTGCCGGACGGGCATACGGATTTTATTTTCGCTGTGACGGTTGAGGAGTTCGGCTTCTTAATTTCCGCTTTTGTGATTTTGCTTTTGGCTGGCTTCGTTATTCGATGTTTCCGAAACGCGCTCAAGTTAAATGACTTCTTTTGTCAATTGGCTGTGGCTGGATTGGCCACCATGATCGGCATGCAGACGGTGATTAATTTGTTCGTGAACCTCAATATGGCCCCGCCCAAAGGCATGACCTTGCCATTTATATCTTACGGAGGGTCATCCATGTTGGCGCTCTGTTTTGCGGTTGGTCTCATACTGGCCTTTACGCGGCGACGTCCCGGCGCTTACGGGTTTGGTGACTAATGCCTAGGCTACTATTAGCGGCGGGCGGTACCGGCGGACATATGTTCCCGGCGCAAGCGCTGGCCGAATACCTTAAGCCGCGAGGTTGGGATATTGCTATGATGACGGATGCCCGCGGCCGCAAGCATTCAGGTCGTATCCCTGCCGACCCTATCGTCGAAGTTCAGGCCGCAACGATTTCACTGCGCAAGCCGATCCAGGCCATCAAAGGCGCTTACAAACTGTCGCGCGGTGTTCAACAAGCGAAGGCCTTCATCAGAGACTGGAAACCGGATGTTGTGGTGGGGTTTGGCGGATACCCCGCATTTCCGGCCATGCGCGCGGCGCAGTCCATGGGCATTCCAACGGTTATTCACGAGCAAAACGCTGTGCTTGGCCGAGTTAATCGTGTCTTTGCCAAAGGTGCAACCTATGTTGCTTCTGGCTTTGACAATCTGTCCCGACTGCCCCGTGGAAGTACCCACAGACCCATTGGTAATCCACTACGGGCACAAATTATTGACGCCATCCCCAGCGCCTATTTCCCGCCTAAGGATAAAGTCAATTTACTTATTGTCGGCGGAAGCCTGGGGGCTAAATTAATCAGTAAAGTGATGCCGGCGGCTATACAAGTCTTACCCGACGATTTGAGATCGCGACTGAACGTGGTTCAGCAAACCCGAAAAGAATATCTGGAGCAGGCAAGATCCATTTATAATGAGATCAGCATTCCGCATCTCTGTGAGTCATTTTTTACAGATATCGAAACCCATCTCGCGAGCGCTCATTATATCGTAGGCCGTGCGGGCGCCTCGTCTGTGTCTGAAGTTGCGGTCATGGGCAAACCCAGCTTACTGGTACCTTTGGCCATCGCCATGGATGATCATCAGACAGAAAATGCAAAAACTCTAAAAAGCCTTGGTGCTGCCGATATTTTGCCCGAATCCGAATTTACTCCCAAGCGCGTAGCCGCTGTTTTGGAGGAAAGATTAAATGATGCAAACTGGCTTGAGACCGCTGCCCGTTCTGCTAGAAGCGCCGCAACAACCAATGCAACCGAGTCGATGGCCGAACTGGTCATCGCAGCAGTTCGAAACGCCTGAAAGGCAGGACATGGTCAAAGCGGATACGCCGGGGATCTCTCAAAATCCGGCCATGGCAACCAAAGTTCCCTTTGAAACCGGGCCGATCCATTTTGTCGGCATCGGCGGTATCGGCATGAGCGGAATTGCCGAGGTTATGCTCAATTTGGGATATACGGTGCAAGGCTCGGACATTCGGGAAAACCCTAATGTCAAACGTTTGCGCAAACTCGGGGCGACGATATTCATTGGTCAAAAGGCTGAACAAGTTCACGGAGCAGGGGCCATCGTGATGTCCTCCGCTATCAAACCGAACAATCCTGAGCTGGTTGAAGCGCGCGCCCGTTCAATTCCTGTGGTGCGCCGCGCAGAAATGCTCGCCGAGCTCATGCGCCTAAAATGGGCCGTGGCTGTGGGCGGAACGCACGGCAAAACCACGACGACAACGATGATCGCCGCCTTGCTCGAGGGTGGCAACCTCGATCCAACTGTCATCAATGGCGGCATTATCAATGCCTATGGCTCTAATGCCAAGCTGGGCATGGGTGACTGGATGGTTGTCGAGGCCGATGAGTCGGATGGGTCTTTTCTGACCCTGTTTCCAACCGTTGCCATCGTTACCAATATCGACCCAGAACATATGGAGCATTACGGCGATTTCGATACGCTGCGCTCAGCCTTTACAATATTTGTCGAAAGCCTGCCGTTTTACGGCTTTGGCGTCTTGTGCATTGATCATCCGGAGGTGCAGGCGCTCGTCTCCCGTATTCGCGACCGCAAGGTCATTACCTATGGGTTTAATCCGCAGGCAGATGTTCGCGCCGAAAATCTGAAACTTGAATCAAATGGTTCGAGATTTGATGTGGTTTTCCGCAATGTCGACGGCATTGAAGACCGGTGGAATGACTTATTCCTCCCCATGGCCGGCCGTCACAATACACAAAACGTCCTTTCGGCCATTGCTGTGGCCCGAAAACTGGGAATTTCGCAAGAGCAAGTGAGAGCAGCCCTTGATGGTTTCGGCGGCGTGAAGCGGCGTTTCACCCATGTTGGGGACTGGAACGACGTTCGTATCATTGACGATTATGGGCACCACCCGGTGGAAATTGCAGCGGTTCTTCAGGCCGCTCGACAGGTCTGCGAGGGTTCCGTTCATGCCGTTATGCAGCCCCATCGCTATTCGCGGCTGTCTGATTTGTTCGAGGACTTTTGCAAATGTTTTAATCATGCTGACCAAGTTTATATATCGAATGTCTATGCTGCGGGCGAACAGCCTATTGATGGCATAAGCGGCCCGTCTCTGGTCGCGGGTATTCAAGGTCATGGTCACCGCAATGTTCAGCATATTACCAAAGATAATCTGGCAGAGAGTCTAAAGCCTAATCTTAAACCTGGTGATCTGGTCGTATGTCTGGGTGCGGGCGATATCACCTATTGGGCGGCTGACCTAGCTGACGGTCTGGAGCAGGCTTGATGTCGCTGATTGAGCGTTTGCCATCTGTCAGGGGCAAGCTTTCAGCAAATGTTACGCTTGCGCCTTATACTTGGTTACGCGTCGGTGGTCCGGCGGAGGTCCTATTTATACCAAAAGATGAGGCCGATCTGGCGCTTTTTTTATCCGCGGCGCCGGATGATATTCCGGTTCAGGTTCTGGGTGTAGCCTCAAACACACTGGTGCGTGACGGGGGTGTCAGGGGCATCACAATCCGATTGGGGCCAGCCTTTTCAAAGATAGAAATAGACGGCACAAAGGTCACAGCAGGCGCAGCGGCGCTTGATAACAAAGTGGCCAAAACCGCCGCCAAGGCGGGTGTCGCTGGTTTGGAGTTCTTTGCAGGTATCCCGGGCACAATCGGGGGCGCCCTTCGCATGAACGCGGGCTGCTACGGCACTGAAACTAAAGATGTTTTACAATCGGTTGTCGCGATTGACCGTCGCGGTCGTCGTCAGGAAATGAGTCTCGATGATTTGCAATATAGCTACCGGCATTCCGGAGCGGCGGCCGATCTGATCTATACGCAGGCTGTCTTTTTAGGGGCCAAGGATATTCCGGCTGATATCGAGGCGCGTATTGCCGATATCACAGCACGCCGTGAAGAGAGCCAGCCCATAAAGGAAAAGACAGGCGGGTCCACATTCAAAAACCCGGACCCGGATCAATCGGGTGGACGCGGCGCCTGGAAAGTCATCGATGCGGCTGGCGGTCGCGGCTTTATGGTTGGCGGTGCTCAGATGAGCGAGAAGCACTGCAATTTTATGATCAATACGGGCAATGCCACAGCGGCCGATCTGGAAAAGCTGGGTGAGACAATCCGCGCTATGGTGAAAAAAAGCGAAGGCGTCGACCTTGATTGGGAGATAAAACGGATTGGAGATCCGGCATGACAAAACGCGTAGCGGTTCTAAAAGGCGGTATGTCGCCAGAACGAGATGTGTCTCTGGTTTCCGGAGAGGCAGTGGCAAAAGCCCTGCGAGAAGAAGGGTTTGACGTCACCGAAATCGATGTGGGTCATAATCTTTGGGAACAATTACATGAAGCCGATCCTGATGTGGTGTTTAACGCACTCCATGGCGAATGGGGTGAAGACGGTCGCGTCCAAGGTGTCCTAGATCTCTTCGGAGCGCCATATACCCATAGCGGTGTCATGGCCTCTGCACTGGCTATGGATAAACACCGGGCAAAGGCCGTATTGCGTGATGTCGGTATAACCGTCCCCAAGGGAACCTTGGCAGAGCGCCTGTCTGTTGCCGAAGCCCACCCTATGGAGCCGCCTTATGTGGTCAAGCCGAACGCGCAAGGGTCTAGTGTCGGCGTCTATATCGTCAAAGACGGCGCAAATTCGCCGCCGAAAGACGTCGCCGATAATGATGATATGGGGGATCTGGTTCTGGTCGAAGAATTTATCCCAGGACGGGAGCTGACCGTTTCCGTTATGGATGGCAAGGCGCTCGCTGTTACCGAGATCATTCCGAGCCAAGGCTGGTACGATTTCGAAGCTAAATATGCTGATGGCGGCTCCCGCCATGTCGTGCCAGCGCAAATCCCTAGTGATGTGGAAGAACTCTGCAAAACTTGGGCGCTTTTGGCTCATGAAACCCTCGGATGTCGCGGAGTCACCCGTTCAGATTTCAGATTCAATGATATTAATGAGGACTTAAGCGATATCGTAAACAAAATCGTAATGCTTGAACTTAATACTCAACCCGGAATGACGCCGACGTCACTTGTGCCTGAACAGGCCGAGTTTCTCGGCATGAATTTTGGCCAGCTTTGTCGCTGGATTGTTGAGGATGCTTCATGGCCACGATAAGACGTGTCAGCCCGCTAAAACCAGGCCTAAGAGGGGCCCGAAATTGGATGACAGCACAGGTCCGTCATGCGCAATACTCGCGCAGGGCCATGGTCCGGTTTGTCCTTAGCGTTATACTCATTTTTGCCGTCATCATTTTTGCGGCCCTATGGCTAGCAGGTCTATTACCGAGTGCGCAGCAATCTGGACGTGATGTTGTCAAAAACCGTCTTATGACCATGGGCTTCATTGTCGAACATGTTGATGTGCTCGGCGAAGGCGCCATCAGTGAGAATGATGTGATCCGGGCCTTGGGCGTCGCAAATGGCGATTATCTTTTTGAGACAGACCTTGAGGCCGCGCAAAACCGCATCGAAAACATTACATGGGTCGAAAGGGCTGTCGTTCGGCGTCTTTGGCCCAACCGAATCGTTGTTCAGATCATCGAGCGAAAGCCCTACGCGCTTTGGCAAAACAACAACCAGTTTTTCCTGGTCGATCAAAAAGGCTCTGTGATTTCTGCGGTGTCAATGGCGGCGCATCCCGATCTTCCTCTGATCGTTGGTGACGCAGCGCCTGTAAATTATGCGGAATTCCATACAAAACTGGCTCAGGTCGAGACAATTAATCGTCGCGTATCTGCACTGGTACACCACAACACTGGTCGTTGGGATATTGTCCTGAACGAGGGGAGTTTGCGTGTGAAGCTCCCTGCGGATTATCCAGAGCAGGCGCTATCTCATCTGTATAGACTGCAGGTGACACGGCGAATTCTTGATCGAAACATCAGCGAAATTGACCTCCGCCTGCCAGATCGGATTACCCTTTCACCCATTAAAGAAGAGCCCGCTTAAACGATGCTATCAGGGGGTCGACAGCGTAAAGCCGAGACGCATGCGGTGCTGGATATCGGATCCAGCAAGGTCGTATGTCTAATCGGTCAATCTGATCCAAATCTCGGGGTCCGCCTGATCGGATCAGGGTTTGGTGTCAGTGCTGGATTAAAGTCAGGTGCCGTCGTTGACATGGAAGCCTTGGCCCATGGCGTCAGGAAAGCCGTTCAGGACGCAGAGAAAGAGGCCGGACTGGCCGTCGACAAGGTCGCTGTAAATATCGCCGTCAGATCTATGCGCTCCGAGCATTTGAACGTTCAGACCGAATTTGCGAGCGGCGAGGTCGCTGATCGCGACCTACGGCGTCTGATTAATTCGTCTTTATCCGAGTTTGCTCAGCCCGAACAAACCATCTTACACGCCATACCGCTTAGCTGGAGTGTCGACGGCGAACAGAAAATCAATGAACCTCGCGGCATGTTTGGCCGGTCCTTGGGCGTCGACATGCATTTTGTGCTGGCCGGAGTCGGACCGCTTCGAAATCTGGCGCACTGTATCGAGCGTTGCCATTTAAACATAAAGTCGGTTTCTGTATCGCCCTACATGTCAGGCATCTCGGTTCTGACTGATGACGAGAAAGACCTGGGCGTTACTCTCATAGACTTGGGCGGCGGCATGACATCAGCGGCCGTCTTCAGAGATAACACACTGGTCCATGTGGAGTCCTTGCCAGTTGGGGGCCAAACCTTGACCAAGGATATTGCCCGCGGACTGGTAACACCTGCCGAGGCAGCCGAACGGATAAAGCTGCTCTACGGCTCAGCGCTGCATGGGGCTGATGACGATTCGGTCCAGATACCCTGTCCGCCTATGGGGGCCCAGGATACGCTGCATCATGAGCCGAAATCTATGCTCACGGGCATCATCCGCAGCCGGGTCGAGGAAATCTTCGAGATCCTTCGGGATCGCATGCAGGAGCGTGGTTTGGATGCTTACTCTGGACGCCGTATTGTTTTAACAGGCGGCGGTGCCCATTTGACGGGCGTGCGGGAGCTCGCGGAATTTGTATTTAATAAGCGGGTTAGAATAGGGCGTCCTCATGGGGTTCTTGGGCTCAAAGACTCGCTTTCGGGACCTGCGTTTTCTGTCGCAACGGGACTTTTAAAGTATCAGTTTATCCAAGACGCTGAAGTGATTTCGGGCCCACCAGATTTAACGGGCCGGCGCTATATGAGAAAACGTTATAGCGGCGGAAGTCTAGGCAGATCGTGGCAATGGCTGAGGGAAAACTTTTAGCAAATCGCTGATTACCTGCTGTTTTATTCATCATTAGGTTGCCTTTCAATTAAAAATTAAGACCTACTTAACCGATTCCCTGCACATATTTACCAATTGGAAAGCATAAATAAGGCGCCGGATATGAGCATTAATCTGTCACTTCCTAAAGCAATGGATATCAAGCCGCGAATCGTCGTGATCGGCGTCGGCGGTGCAGGCGGGAACGCCGTGAACAATATGATCGAGTCGGGTCTTGAAGGCGTCGAATTCATCGTGGCCAATACGGATGCACAAGCTTTGGCCTTTTCTAAGGCGGAGCGACGCATTCAAATGGGAACGGGTATCACCCGTGGTCTCGGCGCTGGCATGAAGCCGGAAATTGGCGAACAATCCGCCGAAGACTCCATGGGAGAAATTTTAGAGCAACTTGAAGGCGCCCACATGCTGTTCGTGGCCGCCGGAATGGGTGGCGGAACGGGCACCGGCGCTGCCCCGGTCATCGCCAATGCCGCTCGTGAGAAAGGTATCTTGACCGTCGCGATTGTGACCAAACCATTCCAGTTTGAAGGGTCGCGACGCATGTCAATCGCAGAGTCGGGTATCGAGCGACTATCTGCGGCCGTAGATACTCTAATTGTTATTCCAAACCAAAATTTGTTCCGTATTGCAACCGAGCAAACAACGATGACGGATGCTTTTGCATTGGCCGATGAAGTTCTAAACTCTGGTGTTCGCGGCATTACCGACTTAATGGTCGTGCCCGGTCTGATCAATTTGGACTTTAACGACGTCCGGACAATAATGGACGAAATGGGTAAGGCCATGATGGGCACTGGCGAGGCAACGGGCGAACGCCGGGCTATAGAAGCGGCTGAAAGCGCTGTCTCTAATCCTTTGCTCGACGATGTATCGCTCAAAGGCGCCAAAGGCGTTCTTATTAATATTACCGGCGGCAAAGACCTGACTTTGTATGAGGTCGATGAGGCTGCAGAGCTTATTCGTTCACAAGTGGATCAGGATGCAAATATTATCGTCGGATCGGCTCTGGACCCGGATCTCGATGGCGTTGTCAGAGTGTCTGTTGTCGCGACAGGCGTTCGCGGATCCTCCGAACTGTCGCCTGTCGTTCAATCGAGTTTGGATGCCAATATCAGCAAGTTGAGAGAAACAGCGACGGCTCTAAAGGTTACAAAAGAGCCAGTTCAAATAATAGACGAAGGCGGCATTCCATCTTTGGAAGAAATTGAGGCGCAACTAGAGCCGGATTATATCCGGCAGGCCCGCTCGACGCCGGCCCCTGAATCGGTCGCACCGCCGCCGCCAATGCCGGCTCCTTTGCCTACACCGGCTCCGCAGCCTGCGCCTGTTGCTGAACATATTCCGGAACCTGTTCCGCAAAAGGTTGTAAAACGACCGCTTGCCAGCTTCTTTGGCAAAAAGAAATCCATTCCGGTCGCCAAAACCGCGCCAGCGCGCCCAAAGTCACAAAATAATGGTGATCTATTTGGCGAGGATGTCGACGACGAGTTGGAAATTCCGGCGTTCTTGCGACGACAATCCCGGTAGATTGACATCATATCAGTTAAATGCCCCGGCAGCGTCCGGGGCTTTTTTTGTGAAATGTGACTGTAATGTCATCTTGCGTAACAAACGGAAACAGGTCTTTTATTGAGACAACTACGAATACCTAGTAGAAAATCGGTATAAGAACAGGACAATTTGGTGACCCCAGTCAGGCGACAATCTACAATACAATCACCGGCCGTATGCGCCGGGATTGAGTTGCATGGCGGTGGGCATACCCGTCTGGTGTTAAAACCCGCGCCCGTTGGGCAGGGCATCGTATTCGTTCGTACGGATATTGCTGACCGAGATAATCGTATCCGTGTTAAGCCAGAGGCCGTGGCAGGCGTGAAAAACTGCACGACTTTGGAAAATGAAGCGGGCGTGAAGGTTTCAACAATTGAACACTTTATGGCGGCTTTGGCGTCTGTCGGCATTGATAATCTGACAATCGATATTGATGGGCAGGAGCTTCCGGCTTTGGACGGAAGTAGCGAGCCCTTCCTGAAATTGATAGAGCAGGTTGGCTTGACCAAACAACCCGCACCTCGTCGCTATGTGAAAATTTTAAAAACAATTGAAACTGAAATTGGTCAGAGTTTTGGCCGTATCGAACCGTTCGAGCATTTATATCTGGATGTGACAATCGACTTTGAAGAGGGGGCGATTGGCCGCCAGCGCATGGAAATCGAGCCGGATACGCGCTCTTTTCGGGAGCGACTTGCTTCGGCCCGGACCTTTGCGCGGGCGCATGAAGTCGCGGCGCTGCGCGAGGCCGGCCTTAGCAAAGGCGGATCATATGAAAACGCTGTGGTTGTCGATGGCGACAAGGTCTTAAACCCTGGGGGGTTACGCTATAATGATGAGTTTGTTCGTCATAAAGCCCTAGATTTGATGGGTGATTTATACATGGCGGGCCCAATATTAGGCAAAGTCACGACCGTCAGAGGGGGGCATGGACTTAACCATGCGCTCATGACAAAATTGTTCGCGGATGCAAATGCGTGGAAATTTGTTTCAATGCCCTCAGAAAATGTGGAAATGGGCTGTGATTCAGTCCTAGCCTAACATTATTCTCACTTTTCCCCGCTGGCATTCTCGGTTACAAGCCGTTTCCGAATGTTGGGATAGAATCATCAAAGGGCTGTCATGCCAGTAAATAAAATAACAAAAATTGTAACGGCTGCCGTTTTGTCGGTCATGATTGCCGGCTGTTCCATTCTCGGGGGTGGCAACAAGAAAGAAAAGCTGGCCTATGTGGAGCGTCCGGCTGAGAATATCTATAATGAAGGCATGGACCAGATGGAACGGAATGATCTGGACCGGGCCAAACTCTACTTTCAAGAGGTCGAGCGTCAGCACCCATTTTCTAAATGGGCACGCCGTGCCATGTTGATGACGGCTTACGCCAATTACCTGTCTGCTGATTACGAAGAATCTGTTTCGACGGCTCGACGATTTATCAGCCTGCATCCTGGTAACGAGAGTACGCCTTATGCCTATTACCTCATTGCCATGTCTTATTATGACCAGATTTATGATGTTGGTCGTGACCAGGCGACAACGACAAGCGCCGAAGCAGCGCTGCAGCAGGTGGTCAGACGTTACCCAGAAAGCGATTACGCTCGAGATGCGCTGTTAAAGCTTGAACTGACCCATGACCACTTGGCGGGTAAAGAAATGTCAGTCGGCCGCTATTATCTGAAAGAAAACCAACAATTGGCCGCCATTGGACGATTTAAAACGGTTGTAAGAGAATTCGAGACCACCTCACATGTGGAAGAGGCCATGCACCGTTTGGTCGAGGCCTATGTATCACTTGGTATTATTGATGAGGCTAAACTCGTTGGCTCCGTATTAGGATATAACTATCCGAACAGCGAATGGTACCAAGACAGCTATGATTTGCTTCAACGCTTTGGAGTCGACCTTAATCAAGAAGTCGCCAGGGCGAAGGATCCATCCTACTTCCGTCGTTTACGGGACCGTTTATTCTAGGACAGACGTTATGCTCTCGGGGCTATCGATCCGAAACGTGGTTTTAATTGAAGCTCTGGAGCTTGAATGCTCGACAGGTCTGACCGCGTTAACGGGCGAAACCGGGGCGGGAAAATCCATCATACTGGACGCGCTCTCTATGGCGACAGGGGCGCGGTCCGATAAGGGCCTTGTCCGTAAAGGTACAGACAAGGCGCAGTGCACAGCGATATTTCATGTGCCTGATCATCATCCCGTCCATGATATATTATCCAACGCCGATTTCGATCTGGACGGCGAAACGGCACTTATTTTACGCCGTGTTATTCGCGAAGACGGCCGCAGCAAGGCCTATATAAATGATACGCCGGTTAGTATCAAGTTGTTATCTGAATTGGGCGCCGAGCTGCTTGAGGTTCACGGACAACATGATGGCCGCGGATTGCTGGACCCGTCTCAACATATCAGAATGCTCGACCTGTTTGGCGGCTATGCCAAGGAACTGTCCCGGGTCAAAAGCTGCTTTGATGATTTCCAATCCACCCAGAGAGCTCTGGAAGAATTAAAGACCCGCGCCGAAAAGACTGAGGCGGATCGGGATTATTTCTCTTACGCGTTGGAGGAATTGGACCGTCTGGACGTTAGCGCAGGCGAGGAAGCCGAGATCGCGGCCCGCCGTAGATTTCTCCAGGGGGCGGAAGGCGCGCTTAAAGAGCTCAGCGCGGCGCAATCCGCTTTGGGCGGCGGCGAATATGAAATCCGGGTATCAGCGGCTTTGGCCGGCATTGAAAAAGTCAGAGAACGCATCGGTGAGGGGAATAGCCAGGCCAGTCAGGCTTTGGGACGCGCGGCTGAGGCCTTGGAGCGGGCTTTACTCGAAGCCAATGAGGCCCAAGCGGCCGTCCAGGAAGCCTCGTCCGTTTTTCACCTGGACCCGGGCGATTTGGACCGGACGGAACAAAGGTTGTTTGCCATCAAGGCCGCGTGCCGCAAATATGATGTCACCGCAGATGCCCTGATCGAGAAGCGCCGGGAATTTGCTGAAAATTTATCAAAGATAGAAAATATAGGCGCAGATTTGGAAGCTGCATTGAAGCAAGCGGAAAAGGCTGAGCAAGAATTTGACAAAGCCGCGCGGGCATTGACCAAAGCCAGAACAAAAGCAGCCTCAGACCTAGAGAAGAAGGTTTTAAAAGAGCTGCCGGATCTCAAGATGGAAAAGGCGCAATTCAGTTGTGAGCTCACGGATACGTCGCCGTCATCCTCAGGGCGGGATAAGGTTAGATTTTTGGTTGCCACCAATCCGGGCTCAGCAATGGGTCCCATGGACAAGGTCGCTTCGGGCGGGGAACTGGCCCGGTTTTCTCTGGCCATAAAAGTCGCCCTTGCCGGCAAACAGAATAAAGTCATGATTTTTGACGAGGTCGACCAAGGCGTTGGCGGCGCGGTTGCCAGCGCGGTCGGTCTTAGATTGCGGAAACTATCAGATAGCGGCCAGGTCTTTATCGTCACCCATAGTCCGCAAGTCGCAGCCTGCGCGCACAATCAATACCGCATTGAAAAAGCCAGCAAAGCCAAGACAACGACCACCTCCGTCACCCCCGTCGCAGCCAATGAACGCGAAGAGGAGATCGCACGCATGCTGGCCGGAGAGACCATCACAGATGAAGCCCGTGCCGCCGCCCGCCAATTGATGAAAGCGTCATGACCGAGGAACAGGTCAAACAGCGCCTACGACAACTTTCTATGGAAATCCGTGCTGCGGATCAGCAATATTATGAGGACGACGCTCCGGTGTTAACAGATGCGTCCTACGACGCGCTGCGCAAAGAGCTTGTGGCCCTTGAGACAGACTATCCGCATTTGGTGCGGGCCGATAGTCCGTCCAGGTCTGTGGGCGCCAAGCCGTCCGGCAAATTTGGAAAAATCACGCATAAAGTTCCGATGTTGTCGCTGGACAATGCGTTTACGGACCAAGACGTTGAGGACTTTACGGCGCGGATCAAGAGGTTTTTAAATCTGCCTGAAGACACAGTGCTTGAATTCTCGGCCGAACCCAAAATTGATGGACTATCCGCGGCGCTCCGTTACGAGGCCGGAATATTGGTTTCTGGTGCTACCCGCGGCGATGGACAGGTTGGCGAAGATGTGACGGCCAACTTGCGGACATTGCAAACGGTTCCCAAAAAACTGGCAGGGACAGGGTGGCCGGATGTTCTTGAAATTCGGGGCGAGGTTTACATCGACCACGCAGACTTTGACGCCATGAATGATGCTCAAATTGCAGCGGGCAAAGAGGCTTATAAAAATCCTCGAAATGCAGCGGCCGGGTCTCTTCGGCAGATTGATCCGTCAGTAACGGCAGAGCGGCCCCTGAAGTTTTTTGCGTATACCTGGGGCGATATCAGCGCACCGTTGTCGGACACCCAAATAGGGGCCGTCGAAGCCATGGAGCGCTGGGGTTTTTCGGTAAATAATTTGATGCGGGTTCACAAGTCCGCGACGTCCATGATTGGACATTACCATGATATTGAATCGGCGCGATCGGGTTTGGGCTATGACATTGACGGCGTTGTCTACAAGGTCAATGATCTGTCCCTGCAAGAAAGATTGGGGTTCGTTTCGCGCGCGCCGCGTTGGGCCATCGCCCATAAGTTCCCGGCTGAAAAGGCGATTACCAAAATCAACGCGATTGAAATTCAGGTCGGCCGGACGGGCGCGCAAACGCCGGTTGCTAGATTGGAACCGATTACAGTGGGGGGAGTGGTCGTCTCTAATGCGACCCTTCACAATGAAGATGAAATTTTAAGATTGGGCGTTAAGCCAGACGACGTCGTTGAAATTCAGCGGGCCGGTGATGTCATTCCACAAGTGCTACGGGTCGTTGAAGATAGCAAAGGCAAACCTTTCGTGTTTCCTAGAGTCTGCGAAAGTTGCGGGGCGGAAACGGTTCGTGAAACAGACGCGAAAACCGGGCGGGTTGACGTCGTCAGACGATGCACAAATGGTATGAACTGTCCAGCGCAAGCCGTTGAAAGTCTTATACATTTTGTGTCTCGGCGGGCCTTTGACATAGATGGAATGGGCGAGAAGCAAATCGCGGCATTTTACGAAAGAAAGTTGGTTAAAGGTCCAGCGGACATCTTCACGCTCGAGGCGCGAAACGATGAGATCAAACTGGAGAGCTGGGAAGGTTGGGGGGAAACCAGTGCGCGGAATTTGTTTGCGGCCATTAACGCCCGCCGCGAAGTCGACTTCGACAAGTTTTTGTATTCTCTCGGCATACGCCATATTGGGCAAGGCAATGCGAACCTCTTGGCGAAACACTATCTGGCCTTCGAGAATTTTTACGAAAGCATCCAATCCATCGAAGATGAGCTCAGCGGCGCTTGGCTCGAATTGATGGCCATTGACGGTGTTGGGGCAGGCGCAGCGGGCGCCGTTCGGGACTTCTTCAAAAGTCCGGCTAATCAGGAATTGGTCAACAATTTGCTGGAGCAGATCATCGTCATCAATGCTGAGGCCCCGTCATCAGATAGCGTGGTTTCTGGCAAAACGGTTGTCTTTACAGGCAAGCTCGAAAAGTTTTCTCGGGATGAAGCCAAAGCTAGGGCTCAGAGCCTTGGGGCTAAAGTATCCGGGAGTGTTTCCGCGAAAACAGATTATCTCGTCGCGGGCCCCGGTGCTGGATCAAAGCTTAAGAAAGCAACGGCGTTAGGCGTGAAGGTTTTAACCGAGGATGAGTGGTTGGAGCTTATTGATTAACCTTCGCAGACTCAAATTCTTCGAGCGCTTGGAGCCAGCTCTCTTCCATTTGGACAATTTTTTCTTCTAATTCGCGCCGCATATCCAATATAATTTGGGCTTTTCGGGGGTCTGCGGTGAAGAGTTCTCCGTCGCCTAAGGTTGCATCTATTTTGGCAATTTTTTTGCGCGCAGTCTCAATTTGGATTTCCAGATCTTCCGTACGCTTTTTAAGCGGTGCCAGTCTTTCCCTTTCAGCTGCCGCCTGTTTTCGATGATAAGATTTGTCACTTTCCGGCTGTAGAGAGGACTTTTTCGGTTGGCGGTTCTTCTCAACTTGCAACTGGCGATAATCTTCTAGGGACCCGTCAAATGTTGAGACCGTACCATCATCGACCAACCAAAGGCGGTCGACTACACTTTCAAGCAGATTCCGATCATGGCTGATAACGATGACCGCACCGTCATATCCATTAAGCGCGTTTATGAGCTCAGCGCGGCTATCCATATCCAGGTGATTGGCCGGTTCATCGAGCACAAGTAAATGCGGGGCATGAAAAGAGATGAGTGAAAACAAAAGCCGGGCTTTTTCTCCCCCGGATAGGTCACCGGCCTTGGTTTCAGCTTTGGCCGCGCCCAGCCCAAATCGTGCCAACCGAGCCCGTCTTTGGGCTTCTGTGGCATCAGGCATAAGTTCGACGATGTGGTCATAGGCACTATGGCGCAGGTTTAACGCGTCAATTTC
Organism: uncultured Caulobacterales bacterium; assembly: GCA_937924355.1. Classification (GTDB taxonomy): domain Bacteria; phylum Pseudomonadota; class Alphaproteobacteria; order Caulobacterales; family Maricaulaceae; genus JACOMS01. Next base: position 34,065 of record CALDSY010000087.1, on the reverse strand, counting down.
ATGCTGAGCGAAATATCCGATTGTCATTTTCTTGTGGCGTTTGATAAATCCATCTTGGGGGTCAAGCAGGCCCATAATGGCCTTGGCAAACGTCGATTTACCTTGTCCGTTTTTGCCTAGAATACCGATGCGATCATCTGGGTCGATCCGTTGTTCCAAGCGCTTAAGCACGGGTTTACCAGCTTCATAGCCAAGCGTGACTTGGTCAAACCGGACAATCGGCGGAGATAGGGCGCGTTCGGGCGAGGGCAGGTCGATTGGCGGGATAGGATCATCGATAATGGTGGCAATAGGTTTTAGTTTCTCAAGCCGTTTAACGCGGCTCTGAGCTTGTTTAGCCTTTGACGCTTTGGCTTTGAAGCGTGTGACGAAGGCCTCAAGCCGGCGCCGCTCATCTTCTTGTTTATCCCGAAGGGCCATGGACAAGCGTTGTTGTTCGCGCATTTGTTTCTGGAAGCTGTCATAGCCACCGGAATAGGCAAATAGCTTTTTGGTGCGCAGATGGGCAATATGGGTGACGGCTCTATTGAGGAAGTCCCTGTCATGGGAAATGATAAAAGCCGTGCCCGGATAATTTTTTATATGGGCTTCGAGCCAGACGGCACCTTCTACGTCAAGGTAATTGGTCGGTTCGTCGAGCAGGAGCAGGTCCGGTTTGGCAAACAGCATGGCGGCGAGGGAGACTCGCATGCGCCAGCCTCCGCTAAAATCCGAGCAGGGCTTTTGCTGTTCTGCCGCGCTAAAACCCAAACCGGACAGAATGGCACCTGCGCGGGCTTCGGCTGAATAGGCGTCGATATCTGATAAACGTGTATGGATCTCCGCAATGCGTTCTGGGTCTGCGGCTGTTTCCGCTTCTTCCAGGAGTGCGGTCCGTTCTTTATCGGCAGCTAGTACTGTCTCCATAAGGCTCTCGGGCCCGGACGGGACTTCCTGGTCGACCACACCCAGGCGGGCACCTTTACGCAGGTTGATGGATCCGTCGTCAGGGCTGATATCGCCCTTGATAAGTCTGAAAAGTGTGGATTTACCGGTTCCGTTGCGTCCAACGAAGCCCATTTTCATGCCTTCGGAAATGGCCAATGTTGCCTGCTCAAAGAGCGGGCGGCCTTCAATCCGATATGTTAGGTCATTAATATGCAGCATGGTGGTGTATTTTTCGTGCCTGCGCCCCATAACACGGCTTCACATATAGTCAAACGCCCGTTATAGAGCGCGCAAATTCAGACTATCACGCGCCAATCAGAGGAGATTTCCATGGCCGCACAACGTACATTTTCAATCATCAAACCGGACGCAACCGAGCGTAACATAACCGGTCTCGTAAACGCCAAACTCGAAGAAGCAGGCCTGCGCATTGTTGCGCAAAAGCGCCTCCACCTGACTAAGGAGCAGGCAGGTAAGTTTTATGAAGTTCATGCTGAGCGCCCGTTTTACAACGATCTGGTCTCATTCATGACGTCCGGTCCTGTCGTTGTTCAGGTTCTTGAAGGTGAAAACGCTATTGCAAAATATCGTGAAGTCATGGGCGCCACTAATCCGGCCGAGGCGGCTGCAGGCACAATTCGCGCCGAATTCGCCAAGTCAATTGATGCGAATACGGTACATGGCTCTGATGCCCCCGAGACGGCTATCATGGAAATTGCACAATTCTTCGCCGAAGACGAAATCGTCGGTTAAAAGAATAGAAATGAAACAAAAAGCGGGCCTCGTCGAGGCCCGTTTTTTTATATTGGAATGAACCGTAATTTGACCTGCGTTTTTGAAACCGACTGCATGTCGATCAAATCTAGAATCGGAAAATCAAAACTAAAGTTATAGGTAATCGCCAATTCCGCATAGTCCCCGTCAAACTGATTGACGATCATTACTTTGGGTTCGTAAGTTCCAAACATCGCATTTTTCATGTTTTGGCTCAATAAAGCTGACAAATCTTGTTGGCTAGGTTGGTCCAAGATTCGCGCCATTCGGGCCGTTTCTTCAACGGTTCTTTGCGCCTGATGTGTTCCATAAAGATAGGAGCCGATACCAAATACGGCGAATAGAACCGCAATAAGAATAGGAAAAACGATCGCGGCTTCAACAGCCGTTGCACCATTTTTATCATCCCTATAACGACAAAGATATTTGGAGAAAAGTTTCAACTACCGAACCCGAGTTTTCAAATTCTTTTTTACGACTGTTTCTTTACCGAAAAGATCATACATGCGGTGATGGACATGAAGTTCCATGATGACCCGGGCACGACCACCAACGGGATCGGGACAATCAAACGCACAGAGTTCGCCCTTTCTCCAGATTGACATATTTGTCCTGGAATAAAAATCTTTAGTGCGGTCCTTGAAGTCAAACCCGCCGACGCTGTCATCAACCACAGGTTGCTCAATAGCCATTTCAAAAGAACCATCATCCGGCGGTTCATTTGTGCCACTACCTTGGTTTAGTCCAGCCGGATTGGGACAACCGCAATATGTGTCAACGGCTATTTCTTCAAATTTTAGGTCTTCACCATAGGCTGATTGGACGACCCTTTTGATCATATTGACCAGATTTGCCTCTGCAACAGTTTCTGTCTTGCTATCATAATTCGGCCGAAGGTCTTCTACGGCATTTTCCATCAAATAATCTTGTAGATAGTTGCTCCCTGCGGTTAACGCGGCGCCAACTTTCTGATGTTTATTGACTTGGTGTCCCAAATTTATCGCGAACAAAGTACCAAAAATCATCATTGGCGCGATCAAAGCAAACTCAAGGGAAACTACCCCGTCCTCGTTACGTCTGAATGTATTTAGAAATTTTTTCATTGCAATCTCTACTCGATTAAAAGAACGCCGCTCAGGCTGGTCATCGGTTCGATGCCCAAAGCTTCGCAGTCTGAATTTGAAAATCCGGCATTACCGCGGATATCGACAGTATTACCAACGACCAAGGTACACCGGCTGCTCACATTTGCGCCGCCGTTAATTTGAATGTCCAAAGAAGGCGCATAGATAACGCCCTCGATCAAAGTATTCGCATTTCCGTTGATCGTTAAATTGTTTTGAGTTGTTGTTTCCGGGTCAAAAAACATGGCCATGCCCGCATAATCACCACTCGTTTGGGGAGTGAGGTTTATGTTTCCTGCATTCGCCCCCAATAAAGTTCCGCCATTCAAAAACACCAAAGTTACATCCCGCCCAAAAATCAACGAGTTGTTTCCGTCGGTTTCCAATTGAACTCCATCAAAATAATAGGTTCCTGGATCTAAAAACTCGATTAGGCCATTTGTGCCGACATTTTGACAAATTCGTCGGACCGTCTGGCCGGGTTCCATTGATAGAAACTGATTTTGTCCTTGTCTCGTCGCGCTACCGCAAGGCAGAGAACTCACGTCATCTGCAATAACTGTATTTCGGAATGGGTCCGGAGTTCGACCCGAAAATGGATCGGTTTGATCTTCACATGCCATTGTCAACGTCCCTGTGGCATCGATACCACCGGCTGAACTCAAACATTCAGCTTCGATCGTCGTATTATTGCCAATAAGCACAGAATTTGACGCTGAAGAATTAGAATGCAATGCGCAGTTTTCCATACTGATACTGGCGTTACCACCCATATCGATCGCGGCGGGCGCTGTTGGATTGGTCGCAAGAACACATACCGGGCGCCCTTCTAAAACGATAGCGGTCGCCCGAGTTTCCATATCAAAGGTTTTATTGCCGAAATAACGAGAAAAATATGTCTTCTGGAGTTGATTCAGTTCGACTTCGACAGCATCGTCACGCCCGGCGAAGCGCCCAGATACGGGTGGGCTTATGACGACTACATCGCCAGTATTATAGTCGAAGCCGTTTTCATAAGCATGACCCATGCCTGCGTATTCGAATTCCGCGTCTTCACGTAGAATTTTTATTTCTTGCGCTGCAGCAAAAGCTGTTGAATCAGCTAATTCTTGGAGTTTAGACTTATTTTGGTGCCAGTGCCCCAGCTCGACGGCCAAGGCGATACCGCCTATGAACATAGGTATCGCCAGCGCAAATATTGCCGCCGTTGAACCTTCTTCATCTTTTAAATACCGTTTTAGCATGCCCAATCCCACGCATTACTTCAGTGATGCTTGTACTGGGAATTTAATAAATTTCGTTCAACAGACTTGGTTGGGGAGATATGAAAATCTATGCTTAATCAAATGTGTATTTGGGGTATCATCTGCTTTCAGCGACTTTCCGCAGGGCTTCAACATAAAGCGGATGTTCTATTTTCAGGACTTTTTGGGCGAGGGTTTCGGCGGTGTCGCGGGGCGTAACCTTGATTTTTTTCTGTAAAATAACATCACCGCTATCAAGATCAGCGGTCACAAAGTGGACGGAGCATCCGTGGAACCGATCGCCAGCGTCCAGCGCCCGCTGATGCGTATTCAGCCCCTTATATTTTGGCAAAAGAGACGGGTGAATGTTAATTATTTTATTTTTCCACTGGTCAACAAACCAAGGCGTTAAAATGCGCATGAACCCGGCACAGCAAATCAGCTCCGCGCCGCTTTCTTGCAATTTATGATGCAAAATTTGATCAAATGCTTCGCGGTCTTCAAAAGGTGTGTGATCCAGCGCCTGCACGGGAATGCCCAGATCCGCCGCTCTTTGCAGACCTTCCGCCTCGGGTACATTTGATGCAACCATAACGATTTGACAGGGATAGTCCGGACTTTGTGCAGCCTTGGCCAAGGCCAGCATATTCGAGCCGCGTCCCGAAATCAGAATGGCTGTCGGGACTTTTCTCATTTTTCAGCTAAATAGCCAATGACCTTGGCGCTTTCACCTGACTTTTCGAGGGCCTTCAGAATGTCTGCTGTATTGTCAGGATCGCATGTTACGACCATGCCAATGCCGCAGTTAAAGGCCCGTTGCATTTCGGCTTCTGCAATACCACCGGTTTCCTGAAGCCAGTGAAACACGGCCGGCCGCTCCCAGCTTGTAAAATCATATTCGGGCGTCAAATGCTCGGGGAGCATACGGGGTGTGTTTTCCGTCAGACCACCGCCCGTAATATGAGCGAGGCCCTTTATCAGGCCTTGTCTGATTAGTGGTAGCAATTGTGTGACGTAAATTTTGGTCGGCTCCAATAGGGCCTCTGCCAAAGATTGATTGTCAGAAAAGGGTGAAGGATCCGTCCAGCTCAAGCCAGAAATACTAACGACTTTACGAATGAGGGAATATCCGTTTGAATGGGGGCCAGAAGAGCTGATCCCAATGAGAGGGTCTCCAGCTTTCATGTGGGACTTGCGCGGAAGCAGTTGACCTCGTTCCGCCGCGCCGACCACAAAACCGGCCAGATCAAAGTCTTCGCCTTCGTACATGCCCGGCATTTCCGCAGTTTCGCCGCCAATTAGGGCGCATGCGGATAGTTGGCATCCTTTGGCAATGCCGGAGATCACCTGCTCAGCTTTCGCCACGTCGAGATGGCCCGTCGCAAAATAGTCAAGGAAGAAGAGGGGCTCCGCACCTTGAGCCAAAATATCATTCACGCACATGGCGACGAGATCAATACCAACCGTGTTTAGCACCCCTGTGTCGATTGCGATGCGGAGTTTCGTTCCCACACCGTCCGTACCGGAAACGAGGACGGGGTCTTTAAAACCGGCGGCCTTCAGGTCAAAGGCACCGCCAAAACCGCCTAATGCGACATCGGCGCCGGGGCGCGCTGTCATTTTCGCGAGGGGTTTGATCCGGTCGATTAATGCATCGCCAGCATCGATGCTGACGCCTGCATCGGCATAGGTCAGGCCTTGTTTCTTGGATTTGTCGGTCACGAGTCGCTCTGTGTTTACTTGCAGACGTTTACAATCCTAAAATAGCTATACAGGCAAGCCCCAAATCTCAAATACTGTAATACCCATGCAATTCCTCTTTTATTCGAGGACAAATCCGTCTAACTATCCCACCATGTTAAAGAGAATTTCTATAATCCTGTTCGCCTGTCTGGCTTATGTGCATATGGCTTTTGCCGGTGACCCCTTTATGGTGTCTGGCGTCCAGGTCGATGCGACAGGCAGTAATGCTATCGAAGCGCAAAATATCGCTGTATCAGAAGGCCAGGTCAGAGCCGCGCAAATATTGCTCAATCGTCTGACCTTACCGAGTCAGCGCGCGGGTCAGTCATTTGACACCATAAAGCCCGAAGTCATCCTGCCGATGATCCGGTCTTTGGAAATCTCCAATGAAAAAAGATCTACCCAGCGTTATTTGGGTGAGATCGCGGTCGGGTTCTCGCAATCTGGCGTGCAACAATATTTGGCTTCCAAAGGCATGACCATGATGTCTAGTCAGGCAGAGAAGCGATTGGTCGTTCCGGTGCTTTCCGGATCGTCTTTATGGAGTGAAAATGAGTGGCAAGCTATCTGGAGTTCTCCGGCGTTTCAAAACTCCCTGACACCTGTTGAAGTCATCATTCCGTCCCGGGGGAATGACAGCCTGATTAATGCTTCCCAAGTTTCAGCTGGTGATATGACGGCGTTGAAACGCCTGGGAGACTTTTTTGGCATGCGGCGAATTCTCGTCGCCAGTGCCGTCCCGGGGCCCGGCGCGATTAATGTTCGCATCGAAGATGTCGAGGTCAATTCGGGCATAAAACGTGATCTAGGAACAATCTCAGGCGCTGATTATCCTGATGCGGCCTGGCAAGTTATTTCCCGTCTGGAAGACGAGTGGAAAAATTCAAACGCGTCGCTGTCGGCCAATGCCGTCACGACGAATATTTCTGTTCTATACCGCTCTCACAATGATTGGCTCTGGCTGCAAAATGTGATCAATAATTCGGCGCAGATCCAGGGGGCCCGTCTCGATGCGCTTTCCAAAGATGGCGCGCTGATGAGTCTGACCTATGGCGGAGATATGGAACGTCTAAGAAACGAATTATCTTACAAGGGCGTGGAACTGCGTCAGGACCCGCAAATTGGAACCGTCCTGTTCCGCAAGGGTCGTTACTGATTTTAGCATGATGTCGGATCAATATCCGCTAGATTTGTCGCCCAGCCCTGTCTTCACATTCGAGAATTTTTTCGAAGGTGAGAGCAACCGCATTGCGCTTAAGTCTATTCTCGCCTTTCCTGATTGGCCTGCACCTATCTTTATTCTTTTTGGCCCTAAGGGGAGTGGAAAAACCCACCTAGGCGCAGCCTGGCGATCTGTGAATGATGATGTTATCTTTCTTGATGATGCGTCCCAGATGGACGAAGCTTCGCTCTTCGCGACTACCAATCAGGCACTCAACGGCGAGCTGCGGGGTTTGTTACTGGCTGATCATCGGCATCCTGATGAATGGGACATCAAGCTCCCAGACCTGCGGTCTCGGTTAAATTATATTCCCAAACTATCATTGGAAGAGCCGGACAATGATATCCTCGAGCCAATCATACGCAAATTGTTCGAGGACAAAGGGCGGGCGGTCAAAGCTGATATTGTGAGCCATATTATTGGCCGGTATGACCGTTCCATTCCGGCTTTAGTAAGATTGATCCATGACCTTGATTTGGCAGCTAGCCGTGAAAAGCGAGATATGACCCTGAAATTTGTTGCGGCGTTCTTAAAACGGGCAGGGGGATGAATGCCGGCTCCAGACTCCGCCGTTTGGATGCCTGAATTCCAGGGTCGCAGCGTGCAATTGTAATCGTTCCGCAGCGGCTTGATTTCGTTCGCCGCCATAAAAGCTATCACCCAAAATAGGATGACCGATAGCAAGGCAGTGGACCCGTAATTGATGTGATCTCCCGGTTTTGGGGTAAAGGCAAAGCCGGGTCGCATGGGCTTTTCTTTCTAGAACTTCCCAATCGGTTTGGGCCGATTTGCCATTGTCAAAACAGACCATCTGCAACGGCCGATTAGGCCAGTCACAAATCAGAGGTAGGTTGATGTGACCAGAGTGCCCCTCGACTCGACCAGAAACACGGGCAATGTAGGATTTTTTGAGTTGGCGTTTCTCAAACTGCAGACCAAGATGTCGCTGCGCTTGGGCATTTCTGGCGAAAATCATAAGGCCTGAGGTCGGGTGATCAAGGCGATGCACCAGCCGGATTTCCGGAAACAGATCGCGCATCCTTCTTTCCAGGCAATCCGCATGTTCCGGAGATTTCCCCGGAACACTTAGAAGGCCGCTCGGTTTGTCAACGAGCACCACATCCTCATCCTGATAAATGATGGATAGAGGGCCGTCCGGCGGCTGATAAACGAAAGGCCTTATGATGGAACTAGTCCGTTTCCAATAAAATCGGGTCTCCGAAACCCAGTGTTTTTAATCCGTCCAATTGTGACCCGGCGTCGCCGACAACAAGGATCCGCATGGCCTTCGGGCGGAGCTGTTCGCTCGCCAGCGATTTCACTTTCTCCAGAGATAGACTTTTTACCTTGTCCGCGTTCCTTGCCTTGTAGTCATCGGGAAAACCATAATAGCTGATTTCCTGTACCATGCCGAGTTTGTCGCCAAGTGTCTCATTTTTAAGGGCCTGCCCCCGCAGGAGCGCCTCCTTCATTGTTTCCAGGTCTTCGTCTGAGAAATCAGGACCGTAGCTGGTGACAATTTGATTGATGAGGCCAATAGACTCTTTGGTGACATTGGTTCGAACTGAGGAGCCAATGGTGAAGGTACCTCGGTTTTTATCGCCGTTAAATCCGGACCGAATGCCATAGGTGTAACCCTTATTTACCCTAAGCTCTGTCATGAGTTTTGATGTGTAGATTCCGCCCAAAGGGAAGTTGATGGCTTCCGCTAGAGCAAAGTCATCATCATGCGCTGTTAAAGCAGGACGTTCGAACCGAAGGATTGATTGTTTGGCGCCCGGTACGTCATAAAAGTAGATTTTTGTTGCCTCGACCGGGTTATCTAACGCCAGATTGACCTTTGCCGGTGCTGGCTTGTTCCAGTCCTTTGCAATTTTTCCCAGACCAGATTTGACGTCGCCTAAATCAATATCTCCAACGATCCGGACCTTCATGTTATTCTGGGTATAGTAATTATTGTAAAAGGCCTTGAGGTCATCCAGCGTGACCGCCTCAAGTTTGTCTTTAGGGCCTGTATAAGCATAGCGCAGGATATGGCCTTCAGGGTAACGAAGTTTGGCCATTTCTCGCGCGGCAATTGCGTTGGGATTGGCTGCGCGCTGGTCTATATCGTTGAGCATTTTTCGTTTTAGAAGGTCGAATTCTTCAACGTCCCAGCGGGGCTCCATCAACATTTCCTGAACCAAACCCATGGTTTTATCAAAGTTGCGGGCCAAAGTTGTGCCGCGCACATAGGTGCCATTGGTGCTGGTCGATACCGATACGGATGAGCCAAGAGATTTGATGGCGTCTTCAAGCTCCGCCGTTGTCTTGTCTACGGTGCCTTTGGACATCATAGCAGAAACCATGTCGGGTATAGCGGGCTTGGCATAATCGCCGCGAGAATTGCCCGCGTCCAACATGATGGAGAATTCGACCAGCGGGGTTTCGTCGCTGGAAATGCCATAAATTTCAATGTCGTTAGACAAAGTCCCTCGCCAAACATTGGGGGAGGATAAACTATAGCTTTCACCGAAATCAGGTTCCGGGCGGACAAACCCAGAAGGGTTATCAATTACGCGTTTAGCTGGGTCAAAATCGACGGGTGCTCCCTCGCCGGGGACAACTTTCTCTTCGACGATGGCGGCCCGGGTAGCGCCTTCCAGAACCAATTCCGTCTGTCCTTTGGGAACAACCGAAGTGTAAAGCCGAGGTTGGTCTTTGATGTACTTGTTATAAACTCGGATGACATCATCGGTGGAAACAGCCTGCAGGCGTTTAATGTCTTCGACAATGAAACCAGGATCGCCGGTAAACATATTGTATTCGCCGAGCGCGATAGCTTTGCCTAGGGCACTTTGCATATCATTGAAAAAACGGACTTCCAATCCAGCCTTAATGCGATCAAGGTCCGCTTGCGGAATGCCGTTTTCCTCGAAGCGAGAGAAGGCCGTATTGATGGCCGGCATCAGCCCGTCAATGTCTCCGCCTTCATTGGGATTGATGAATATATAGGCTTCACCGGCGATTTCCTTGGTGTAGTGGAAGGCGCTGACACTGGACGTCAGTTTTTCTTCATCGACCAAAACCTGAGACAAGGGCGCTTTTTTTCCACTGGTGAGATAATCCATCAGAATATTTAGCGCATAGCTATCAGCGTGATATTGTTCAACAGTAGGCCAAATGATGGAAAGCTGCGGAACTGTTGCAAAATTGTCCTCATAAAAGAGGTTCTTATCGGCCTCAAGCTTGGCAATTTTAGGCTCAAGCTTTTCGATAGGATCACCTGCTGGAATGTCTCCGAAATATTTTTTCATCAGACGTTTGGCTTCGGCCACATCGAAATCGCCAGACAGAGTGACGGTTACATTATTTGGCGCATACCATCTCTTGTAAAAGTCCTGCGTATCCTTGAGGGATGCGGCGTCAAGGTCTACAAGCGATCCGATCACTTGCCAGTTATAGGGGTGGCTTTCCGGGTAAAGTGCCTTGTTGATAATATAAAAATTATGGCCATAGGGTTGGTTATCGACCCTTTGCCGCTTTTCGTTTTTCACAACCTGTTTTTCATTATCAATGACATTCTGGGATACAGTTGAAATGAAACAGCAAAGCTTATCAGCTTCGGCCCAGATTATTTTTTCCAGCGCATCTTTAGGAACAGCCTGAAAATACTGGGTCATATCATGGGTCGTAAATCCGTTCGTACCTTCACCGCCGATACGGGTGTTCATAGAATCTAGCCCGCCGTAACCAAGATTTTCACTGTCCATAAATAAAAGGTGTTCGAATAAATGAGCGAAGCCGGTTCGCCCGGTAGTTTCTCGAGAAGATCCCACATGTGCGGCAATATCAATGGCGACAACGGGATCGGATCTGTCCACATGCAAAACGACCTCTAATCCGTTCTCCAGTGTAAATTTTTCATAGCTGACGGAGAGTTCAGTCTTTGTGGACTTCGACTTGTCAGTGTTGCCTGTGTCAGACGTTGTTTGTTTGCACCCGGTTAATGAGAGAATTCCGGCGAGAACAACGGAAGAAAAAATCTTTGAGGTGAGTGTCATACGCATAATTGGATCTCTTTAGTTTTGTGACTCAATAATTGCATTCTGTCTTTACGGCAATATGAAGACAAAAAAAACCCGCCGACTAGGCGGCGGGTTAGTTAGGCGCGGCGTTTGGGTGAGTGAGACCCTGGGTACACCGCTAGCAAATGTCCAACAGAGGACATGAGGGGTAAGTTAAAATACGCAGATCGGGTCGTTGTTACCGTCTGGATCATTGGCTGCAACACCGTCAAAGCTGATATTGCCCTTTAGAACGAGGCCGGCAACGTGCGGCGCCGCCATGGATGTTCCTGTGAAACTGCCATAATTATTGCCCGGCAATGTGGAGAGAATACCTACGCCCGGCGCGGCACAGTCGATCGGCGGGTTTCCGTAGTTAGAACTCGCGCTGAATACGTCATCGGCGTCAATCGCTGAAACCGTCACGACATTATCGCCTTCTGCGCTGCCCGGAGAATAGTTTCTGGCATCACCACGATAGTTTCCAGCTGCAACAACGATTGTGGCTGAAGCGCTGGCGCGCAGAACGGCGTCATTTACAGCTTGGTTAAAGCCGCCGCCAAGGGACAAATTGATCACGTCACCGCGTCGGGCTCTGGAGGCCGCATAGTCCAAACCGGCAATGATATCATCGGCCGTGCCTTTACCATTATCATCCAGCACTTTTACACTGGCGATGGTCACGCCTGGGGCAACGCCCAAAACGCCAGTACCATTGTCTTTAGCACCAATGATTCCGGCAACATGCGTGCCGTGACCTTGACCATCCGTCATACCACGAGACTCGTCGATCATCGATTTGCTTTTGCCTTTATGGACCCTCAGGTCGGGGTGGCGAGCATCGACGCCTGTGTCGACGACCCAAGCTATGCCATTGCCTTTATATTGGCCGCCATTTACGCGGGCGACACCATAGGGAACTGTTTGCTCTCCGATCGCTGGCTTACCTGTGCTGGAGAAATTCTTGGTTCCCATGATCTGCACATAGCTATTAGGTACGACGTAGGCGACGCCGTCCATGGTGTCGGCCATAATCTTTGCATCTTTTGCGCTCATGTCATCGACAGAGAAGCCTTTCACGCGGCTTTTATAAACGTGTTTGAGGTTACCTTTGGCCTTGCCCTTGCTCATCGCTTTCTTGACGTCGCCGTCCAGATACATGGTGTTGACATCACCCTGCATGACGAAAATCCAGCTATCCGGAACGACGTCATAGTCATTTGATTGTGCTAAAGCTGGTGTGGATGCTGCCAGCATCAATGCTGTAAAGCTCGCGCCCAACAGACTATATTTTGTACGGAAATTCATGTTGCCCTCGCATTGATTTTTAAATCCCGAGGATGGCAAAGACACAAAAGATGATCGGTTTCAATCGAATCCGATTCCTACTGTTAACGGCTATTTTTGATACAAAGTAAACGGATGCTTAATTGCCGCAAAACGGAGCAATTTCACGATAAAAACCGTAAAGAATTACTTAATCATCCCGGCAGGTCGCTCGAAAGCATGATCAGGTTTTTGTATTGTGTTGTAAGCGGATATTTGTCCAGCAAGGGTATATCGATCGTATATGAATAGGTCATATGAACTTCCGCAAAGCTTTCGCCATATCGATCTGTTTTTTGGACAGCCAGAGTCACGTCTTCTGAATATTCGCCCAATATCTGTTGATAATGTGACTTTAGAATATCTCCGCCGGGATTATCCATGAACTTCACCTGTCGGGACGCGTCTCTGAATTTGTGGTTCAAGTCCGTCGAGTTGTTGTAAAAAATGCCGTACTGAAATATCCCAAAGGCCATCATAATGATGATCGGAAAACAGATAGCGGCCTCGATCGCGCTTGCGCCGTGCTCGTCTTGAGTAAACCGCGCCCAGATATGTGTGTGGGGTTTTCTCATTATTTGATCCGAGTTTGAAGCCTTGAGTTGACTCGTTTATCTCTAATGGTACCGCTGACCAGGTGATCAAAAGAAACCTCCACTAATTCCTTTGCATCGGCCCCGTCAGTACAAACCGCCGCGCACATGTCGTCAGCAAGTTGAGTTTGCATTTTAACATAAACACTCGCGTGAGGATTAGTGATCGTGCCATCGTCATCCTTGTCATCAAACGGTGCTAAACATCCGCAATAAGCTGTAATTTCCAAATTGGAGGATGTGATCGGTTCCCCAAATGAATCTTGGATGATTTGGCGGATAATTGCCTCATCACGGCCCCCATTCACCACATATTCGATTCCACTATCCGTTGCCTTATTCATTTTTTGCATCGTGTAGATTTGATAACCCACATCGAGTGCCGGTAATAAAATCGCGATCAGAATTGGCGTTACAAGGGCCGTTTCAACGGCAATGGCGCCGTCCTTCTGTGTCCAATATTTTCGAAAAAGACGTTTCATGATTATTCCACCAAAACGACCTGTGATGCGCCGGGACCAAACATATCTTCTGTACCGACCGGGTCGCAATTATTCTGAAACTCTGAATTTCCTACAAATTCAACGCGGTAAGCGACGAGTTGGGTACACGCCGTAGCATTAGTCCCGGCTCCTCCGGCATATTCCAGATCGATGGTCGGCAAATATAATGCCCCTAGAATAGACATGTCTGAATTCCCTGCAAACTTCCATTCCTCACCCGCCATGGTATTCCGGTCGGCATACATAGCAATACCGGCATAATCGCCCGAATCCGGAGCCGAAATGTCAAAGCCATTGCCGCCATTGACATTATTGATCGCCCCATCATTCATAAATATAAGGGTGACATCCTCGCCTGCGATGAAGCCATTATTTCCAAAATCCAGTTCAGTTCCATCAAAAACATAAGTGCCCGGTTCAAGTTCGATGTTCGCCCGAATATCTATGCTACTGTCACAGATCTTGACCACGCCACCGGCGGGATCAGGGAAGCTCATCTGCTGATTATTTCCGTTGCCTGTCGTCGTTGGCGACTGGCAAGGCTCATGGTCAATGCCTGGTGGCACATCAATAGCGGCATAGGGATCGATAACCGGGGCTTTGTTTGATAGTGGTTCCGGACAATCGGAGAATATTTTTGGTTTCGAGCCCCCAATCCGCGTTTGGCCGGACGATGAGGCGCACGCTGCCCGAATTTCCACGGCCCCCCAGACATCAAATGCAGGTTCGGACGTAGAATTGGAGTGCAGGCCACACCCATGCGTGACAAGATTAACGCTCCCGCCGACTGAAATTCCCGTACCTGTTGGGGCCAAGGTCAAGACGCAAGCCTTCACGCTTTCCCCGGAGACTTTTGCAACAGCCTGAACCGTTGCTTCCATAGGTTTTTTTAGGAACATTTTCGACAGGAAGGTCGGCAGTTCTTGTTTGATGGTTACCTGAACCGCTTCTTTGTTAGTATAGTTCCCAGAGATTGGCGGAATATGCGTCGTTATACTTCCAAGACCGGGGTCAAAATGATTGTCTTTAGCGTCTGCATAGGCGGAGCGCTTGGACAGAGCTTTGTTTTCGTTTTTAGAATACTCGATGGCACCGGCCAATGCCGCCATGTCCGCGCTCGCTTGTAGGTCTGCCTTTTTTGCGCGCCATAGACCAACTTCGGTCATGAATATGACTGATCCCAAGATGGCAGGAACGGCAATAGCAAACATGACCGACGTAGAGCCGGTCTGATCCGCCAAATATTTGTGTCCAAAAGATCGCATAATTTGTCAGTTGTTCTAGTTATTGTTTTCGTAACCTTACGAGACAGTATCGTAGAACGGTAAATTCGCGTCTAAGCATTAGGGTTTCTGAGTGCTCTAAAATCAGGGTTTATGATTTCCTAAAAGAGAACAAATAAAGAACAAATTCTTGACCGGGTTAAGCCTATAGAATAAGTACCGGGGAAACGGAGTCGTGAAAATGCCCAAACCTACCTCTCATTTTGTCTGCCAGAGCTGCGGAAGCGTGCACGGAAAATGGGCAGGACGCTGTGACGCTTGCGGCGAGTGGAATACACTCATTGAAGAGGCAATCGGTCAAATGACGACCTCCAGTCGGGCGCGCAAAAGAACGGGCCGACAATTATCTTTGGTTGATTTAGATGCAGAGCAGGCTGAAATTCCTCGAATGCGGTCCGGGATTGCGGAGTTTGATCGTGTCACGGGCGGCGGGCTTGTGACCGGTTCGGCCTTGCTGGTTGGAGGTGACCCGGGCATTGGGAAATCGACACTTTTGTTACAAGTGGTGGGCAGCCTGGCGCGAGCTGGACGCAAATCTCTTTATATTTCCGGAGAAGAATCCACGGGTCAGGTGCAACGTCGGGCCCTACGTCTGGGGTTGCGGGATTGTCCGGTCGCTTTGGCAGCTGAGACCTCGCTTGGGACGGTCCTTGATGGACTAAAAGAGAACCGACCGGATGTTGTGATTATCGATTCTATTCAAACCCTTTGGTCAGATCAGTTGACCGCCGCGCCCGGCACGGTTGCGCAGGTAAGAGCCTGTGCACAGGAACTCACGCGTTTTGCCAAGAAGACGGGCGCTTGTGTAATTCTCGTTGGGCATGTGACCAAGGACGGGCAAATCGCGGGTCCGCGTGTCGTTGAACATATGGTTGATGCCGTCTTGTATTTTGAGGGTGAAAAATCCCATCAATTTCGTATCCTGCGCGCTCACAAGAACCGTTTCGGTGCGACAAACGAAATCGGAGTCTTTGAAATGAACGAAACAGGATTGGCTGAGGTCGCTAATCCGTCGGCGCTTTTCTTGGATGATCGCGGAGATGCTTCAAGCGGGACCGCCGTATTTGCCGGGCTAGAGGGGACACGCCCTGTTTTGACGGAAATTCAGGCCCTTGTCGCACCAGCCGCCTTTGGGACACCCCGACGGGCGGTCGTAGGGTGGGATAGCGGGCGACTGGCCATGGTTTTGGCGGTGCTGGAGGCGCGGTGCGGGGTCAGCTTCGCGGGCAAGGATGTCTATCTGAATGTGGCGGGCGGGTTCCGAATTCACGAACCCGCCGCAGATTTAGCGGTGGCCGCCGCGATTGCGTCCTCTATTTTTGACGTCCCACTACCGGCTGAGGCGGTCGTTTTTGGTGAGATTAGCCTGTCAGGCGATGTTCGAACGGCCAGTCGCAGCGAGGATCGCCTCAAAGAGGCGGCAAAACTTGGATTTAGTCGGGGCATCACAGCACAGCCTCGGGGAAAATCTGCGGAATCTCTCCCACAAATCCTTCCAATTACCGCAATCAGCACTTTGCCTGAGCTCATAAGCCGTGTAGAGACGAGCGCAAATGGTGGCGGGTCGATGGATTCGAGTGGAGTGGATTCAGCTTGGGCCGCATAATGCTAAAGCTGAGGTTACGGCATGAGTATTGGTCCCTGGGTTTTCAACGGTTTTGATATCGCCGTTCTGGTTATCTGTTTGATTTCGTTTTTTATGGCTATGCAAAAAGGCTTGATGCGCGAGCTGATCGCAATTTTTGCGCTCGTCCTTGGGATCATTGCGACTCTATTTGTTTGGGGGCAATTCCGGCCCACGGCGCATAGCTTTATACAGCCGTCATGGCTAGCTGACGGGGTTTTAGGTGTCGGAACATTTTTTCTGATCTATATGTTGGTCGCGTTCTTCCTTCGGAATGTGACCGGACAAGACAAGAGTAATATCAGTTTTATGAATCGATTGATGGGCGGCGCGTTTGGCGCAGGCCGAGGGTTGGTCGTCGCAGCGCTTTTGACGATGGTAGTAAATTCCGGTCATTACGACAAAGTCAAAGCCGGAATGCCCGATGCAGACCTTGCACCATTTCTAAAAGAGTCAACATTATACAATTCAACCCTGGTTCCGATCGGGAATTTTATCCGCTCTCTGCCGCTTGGTCAGATTAAAGATGCGGGTAAAAAGCTCGCGAGCGGTGACACGAAAGGCGCAATAGATGACATCGAGGAAGCCGTTGATGGAAACCAATAATCCGACTTGTTTCATTGATCCTGAGGCGGATCGGATCCGCGAAGAATGTGGGGTCTTTGGAATATTTGGGATGGAAAACGCGGCCTCGCTGACGGCGCTGGGTCTACACGCCCTCCAGCACCGGGGTCAGGAAGCTTGCGGCATAGCCAGCTATGATGGCGAAAAGTTTCATACAGAGCGTCATCTGGGGCTCGTCGGAGATAATTTCACTGGATCGGATCCTTCCGAGCGTTTGAAAGGCCATCTATCCATCGGGCATGTTCGGTATTCTACGGCCGGTCAAACCACACTACGAAATGTACAGCCTTTGTTTTCTGAATTGGCCATAGGTGGATTTGCCGTTGCCCATAATGGCCACCTGACCAATGCCTATACGTTACGCGAACGCTTGGTGGAGCTGGGCGCGATTTTCCAAAGTACAAGTGACACCGAAGTCCTTATTCATCTGATTGCCCGCGCGCGTGCCGGAGAATTTATGGACGGGTTTATGGGCGCTATTCGTCAAATTGACGGGGGTTATGCTTTTGTCTGTATGACAGCCGATGCCTTGATTGGCGCTCGCGACCGTTTTGGTATTCGGCCCCTTTTAATTGGCCGGCTTGGGGATAGCTACATGTTGGCCTCCGAAACCTGCGCCTTTGACATGGTTGGGGCCGAGTTTATTCGGGAAGTCGAACCAGGCGAAGTTGTGGCGATCAATAATAGCGGTATCCGGTCCTTCCGGGCGTTTCCGGATGCCCGTCCGCGCCCTTGTGTTTTTGAGTTCGTTTACTTCGCTCGCCCGGATAGTATCGTGGGCGGTAAAAGCGTTTATGAGGTCCGTAAACGGATGGGCCTGCGTCTCGCGCAGGAATGTCCAGCTGATGTGGATGTGATCATTCCAGTGCCCGATAGCGGGGTTCCGGCGGCGCTTGGGTTTTCCCAGGAAATCGGGACGCCCTTTGAACTGGGGATTATCCGAAACCATTATGTCGGGCGGACCTTTATCCAACCGACGCAACAGATCCGGGATATGGGTGTAAGACTAAAACATTCGGCCAACCGGTCTATGATTGAAGGGAAACGGGTTTTACTGGTCGACGACTCCATTGTCCGCGGAACGACTTCAACCAAAATTGTTCGCATGGTCAAGGCAGCTGGGGCCAAGGAAGTTCATTTCCGGTCAGCTTCGCCGCCCATCAAGTTTCCAGACCATTACGGCATCGATATGCCAACGAAAGAAAAGCTGATCGCTGCGAATTATTCTTTGGACGCGATGACGGAAATGCTGGAAGTGGACTCGCTCGGATTTCTTTCTATTGAAGGTCTATATTGGGCCATGGGAGAGGAGTACCGTGAGGGTGACTCGCCTCAATACACGGACCATTGCTTTACGGGGGATTATCCAACGCCGCTCATCGACCGAGACCGTCAGAAGGGCACCTCAAAGCAACTGTCTTTCCTTGTGGAAGTCGCCTAAGAGAAGATCATGACAGACAAACCCCTTTTGGGACGCATTACCCTCGTCACAGGGGCTACCCGTGGTATTGGGTATCACGCAGCTTTAGCCCTAGCAGACGCTGGGTCTCATATTATTGCACTAGGCCGCACGCAAGGTGCCCTCGAAGATCTCGACGATGCCATCACAAAGTCCGGGGGCGAATGCACATTAGTGCCCATGGACCTCAAAAACTTTGACGGCATTGATCAATTGGGGTCGATCATCAACGACAGATGGGGGCGCTTGGACGGGCTGTTTGGGAATGCGGGCGTGCTAAAGGATCTCATGCCGTCCAACCAGATCGAACCTAAAGATTTCGAAGAGATTATGGCGGTCAATATGACGGCCAATTACCGGCTTATCCGCAGCCTAGATCCGCTCTTGCGAGAATCCAAATCTGCCAGGGCGCTTTTTGTCACGTCGAGTGTAGCTTTAGGGGGCAGGGCATTTTGGGGGGCCTACGCGGCCTCAAAAGCAGCGCTGGAAGTCTTTGTGCAATCTTATGCCGAAGAAGTTGGCGTGACCAATATTTGTGTCAATCTGCTCAATCCTGGGGGAACGGCCACGAAAATGCGCGCAAAAGCCATGCCGGGTGAAGATCCATCCACCATTCCGCAGCCAGACGACCTAGCGCCTCTCGTGGTTGAGATGCTCTCTCCGTCATTCACAAAAAATGGGGCGCGGATTAATTTTCGAGATACGAAATATTTTAAGGCGCGCTAGCCCGAGTTTTAACGCGGTCTACCGTTGCCCGGTCGAGCTTTTGTTCCAACCCTTCACGTAGTTTTATTCGGTCCTGATTGTAATCAGAGACTTCACTTTGACCGCTTTTGAGCACCCAGTAATAGGCTTCCTCAAAATTCTGAGGCACACCTTCACCTTTGGCCAAGGTAAAAGCATATAAGAACATACCTTCATCATCTCCGCCGCGCGCGGCCTTTGCAAACCAGTCTGCGGCTTCATTTGTACTTTGAGGGACTCCGCGTCCTTGATAGACCAATAATCCATAATCCGCCTGAGCAGGGGCGTGACCACTTTCGGCCGCTTGTTTCATCAGTTCGGCCATTCGGTCGGTATTCGGCTTAATTTCGAAATTCTCTTCATACATAATCGCGGCAATATAGGCCGCTTCATTGTCTCCGGCGCCCGCAGCTTTTTCATAGAATGACAGGGCTTTGACCGGATCACTCTCGAATAAGCTGTCAGCCATTTTTCTGTGGGCTAGGTGGTCGCCGCGTTCTCCGGCTTTATCGAGCCAGTATTGGGCTTTGTCCGGGTCCGGCGCGATACCCTGACCCTTCATATACATTTCCCCGATGGCGCGCATGGCGTCACGACGACCGGCTTGTGCCGCAGAGGAGAACCAGGGCATGGCATCAGAGGGGGTCAGCCCAGCCAATGAGCGAAGCGCCATCTCCCCGAGGCCGACATAGGCATCCGTATTACCCTGAGCTGCGGCCTTGCGGTAATTATCCGCCGCCTGATTATAGTCCGTAAATCCGGCGTCGCCGCGCAGCAGGATATGAGCGGTCATGACTTGAGCATCTGCATACCCTTGGGCCGCCGCGACTTTGGCTTGCGATAGAGCCGTGGCGTAATCCAGCATTTCATATGCAGAGACCGCTTGTGCAAATTCAGAATGCCCCGTGGCCTGGGTCGGCGCATTTAACGGAATAGAGGGTAGGTTTTTCAAATCACTATCCTGGGCGAAAGCCGCCGGTGAAAAAATTAGTCCTGCGCCAAGCAGAGCTGATGCAAGCGTTTGACGGAAGCGGCCGGTCCGTCCTGATAATTCCAGACACCCGAGGACACGGCGATGAAATCCGCCCCGGCTTGAATGATCTCTTTTGCGTTGTCCGGGTTGATCCCCCCGATGGCAACGCAAGGCGTGACGATGGCTTGATCCCACCATGTTAAAATCTCCTTGTCGGCGCGGAATTTCGGAGCCTTTGTTTCGGTTTCGAAAAAGGCGCCGAATGCCACGTAACTGGCACCCGCACTGGCGGCCTCAAAGGCCAATTCTTTGGAATTATGGCATGTGACGCCAATGATTGCATCCTCGCCCAGCAGTTCTCTAGATGAAAAATAGTCCATGTCATTCTGTCCAATATGGACGCCATCTGCCTTGCATTCTTTGGCCAAATCGGGTCGATCATTGATAATCACCGCCGTGTTGTAGTCTCGACATATGGGCGACATAGCCTGAGCCGCCTGAATAATCGCTGAATCCTCGTAATCCTTTAGACGGATTTGCAGGCAAGCGACAGGCGCCGCTGACAAAGTGTTTTTTAAGGTCTCTAAGAAAGCGTCCATGTCCGCGATAGCGGGCGGGGTTATTAGGTATATCTGACAATGCGCGCTCATGTTATCTCCGCCTTAATCACCGCCCGTTGTTGCCGAAACGTGTCCCAAGTAAAGAGTATAATGGCACTCCAGATAAAACCAAAACACCAAGCGTGAGCCGAGGTGAATTCCTCGCCGTAATAGAGGCCGCACATAAATTGTAAGGTCGGGCCGATATATTGGAGGAAGCCCAGCATAGTTAGGCTTAGTCGCCGCGCGGCGAAGGCAAAAGCCATAAGCGGCAGAACCGTGATTGGGCCGGCTAATAAAAGTAAGACCTTCATTTGTCCATCCGCCGTCGGAAATTCGAAAAATCCCTGACTGGATAACCAGTATATGTAGGCTAGAGCGGGCAGCAGGAGCAGAATAACTTCGATGAATAGGCCCGGCATGGCGGCAATATCGACATATTTCCGCATGACACCATATATGGTGAATGAGGTGGCCAAAAATAGGGAGATTGCAGGGAACTGACCGCCATAGAACGTGAGGATCAGAACGCCGATTATGGCAAGAATAACCGCAAATAGCTGGTTCCGGGACAGGCTTTCCTTAAAAAACACGACGCCGACCAACACATACATTAGCGGATTGATATAGTAACCTAGGCTACCTTGGAATATCTGCTCTTGTTGAATGGCCCAGATGTAAACGCCCCAATTGGCCGCTAGGGCAATGGACGCAATTAGCAATAACCCGACGGTTTGGCCATTCTTGAGCGCCGTCCAGACTTCCCCCAGTTGCCGTCTGAAGACAAGAATAAGCAAACCAAACGGGACTGACCAGATTATCCGGTGGGTTAGTATTTCTGTGGCCGCGATCGATTCTGTAATTTTGAAATAGACAGGAAAAATACCCCATATCACATAGGCGGTTATACCGGCAATGAGTCCGGGATTGTCGACGCGTTCCTGCATTTGGCGCCTATCTCACAAGGGGCTGGAAGAGGCGAGTCTTTTCCCGGCTTCGGTGTCACAAATCGTTACATCTTGCGCTTGACATAGCAGGAGGTCGCGTTAAAAGCCGCCATCCCTGAAAAATGGGACAGTACGGGTAGGTGTGGTGCCGCCGTTGTAATCGCAAACCGAGTGAGTTGGTTTGCCGGGCCACGTCGAAGAAGAGTGTAAACGCATGTCTAAGCGTAGTTCTGTCAAATATAAAATTGACCGCCGTATGGGCGAAAACATCTGGGGCCGTCCCAAATCACCTGTCAACAAAAGACCTTACCCTCCAGGGCAGCATGGCGCTGGTCGTAAAGGTAAATTGTCTGACTTCGGTACACAGCTTCGGGCCAAACAGAAGCTAAAAGGTTATTACGGAAATATCACCGAGAAACAATTTCGTGGTATTTACGCCGAGGCAACCCGCCAAAAAGGCGATGCGTCTGAAAACCTGATCGGTTTGCTCGAGCGCCGTCTGGATGCCATTGTTTATCGTTCAAAATTGGTTCCGACTGTGTTTGCAGCGCGCCAATTTGTTAATCACGGTCATGTCATGGTCAATGGCAAGAAGGTCAATATCCCGTCCTACCGCTGTAAAGTCGGTGACGTCATTCAAGTACGAGAAAAATCCCGCACTATGGCGCTTGTCCTGGAAGCTTTGGAGAGCGCCGAGCGCGAAGTGCCAGAATATATCGACTTGGACCCAAGCGCTATGAAGGCAACTTTTGTACGTATTCCAAGCTTTGATGAAGTGCCGTATCCAGCGATGATGGAACCCAATCTGGTTGTGGAATTCTACTCCCGTTAATTTGGGAGCATTTTTCAGATTGCCGAGGCCTCGCTTTAGCGGGGCTTTTTTATTGGAAGCGCCGTTGCCAGACCAGATCATAATCTGCTGATACATCGGCAAGCTCTAAACGATAGCCGTAAAAGCCGTTTTGCTGAATTTTCACGGCATGCCGCCCTGTCCGGTTACGGACCGGGATTTTTTGGATCGTGATTGGATCGCACCTGAACATTTCCAAAACGGCGGGGCATTGCATGCATAAATGACCAGATCTCCTTTGGACTGGCCTGCAATATCATAAACGGCTTCCATGGACTGACCGGCCCGCATATAGGCTCGGTTCTGTCTGAGTAACTCAAATGCCGGTGTGAGTGGGTTGGACCTGGATTTTTCAGCATTGGGAACACGGGATGATAAATCAAATCCTCGATCGAAGTCATACAAAGCTGGAATATAAAACATACTGCAATAAATGGCTGCAATAGCGAAAACCCATGTAGCAGCTGTTGCAAGCAAGCGACCATTGGTCATGGAGCGTCCGCGCCACGACTCTTGATTTGAGATTTCGACCTTTTTAAATGCCATATTGCGCCTGTTCTAAGGGCGCAATTAATCAGGGAATGATTTCAGAAGCTGAATCAGGCGGAGAGCGGGATTTCCTTCTCCGTCAGGAGTGTCTTTAACTCGCCGGTTTCGAACATCTCGCGCATAATATCGCAACCGCCGATAAACTCGCCTTTCACAAAAATTTGCGGGATGGTGGGCCAGTTATTATATTCCTTGATGCCTTGCCGGATTTCCGGGTCATCGAGGACATTCACGGATTCATAGTCGACGCCAAGATAATCTAGAATTTGCACAACGGTTGACGAAAATCCACATTGCGGGAAAACGGGTGTACCTTTCATAAATAGGACAACGTTATTTTCCGTGACGGATTTTCGAATTGCGTCTTGAACATTTGCGGACATAGTCAGGCCTTTCTATTGCCCAGATTATCTAAGCGTCTGGTGCGCGGGTTTCAAGGGCTAGGGCATGTAGAACCCCGCCCATATTACCTTTGAGGGCGGCATATACCATTTGATGTTGTTGCACCCGTGATTTCCCTTGAAACGCCTCACTGATGACGACAGCTTTGTAATGATCGCCATCACCAGCCAAATCGGTGATCTCGACAATGGCATCGGGCATGGCGTCTTTAATCATGCGCTCAATTTCTGTGGCCTCCATGGCCATATCAACTCTCCATCAACGCTGGGAACCAGGCTTCATAGATGGCGCGGATATCTGAAAGTGCAAGGTCCAGACCGTCATTACTGGTCATACCACCACCTTTGAAGGTACCGATACGCGCCGCTTTGATGCCTTTGCCGTCTGCTGTGGACAGGATAGGGTTCACACTGTTTTCATCAACGGCGATCAGATAACGAGCCTGATCTTCGCCAAAATACCACCCGCTCAGCGCAAAGTCACCGCTCGGCCGGTCGATTTGCACTCCGATGCCAGATGACATCGCCATTTCAGTCGCCGTAATCAGCAAGCCACCATCAGAACAGTCATGAGCGGCATGCACGCGGCGGTTTCTGATAAGCTGCCGGACATAGTCGCCATTGAGTTTTTCCAAAGCTAAATCAACCGGGGGCGGGGCACCGTCTTCGCTGCCGCCCACTTCGCGTAGATAAATCGAAGACCCGATCCACCCTGTTGTTTCACCAATAATGATGAGCGCGTCGCCCTCTTTGGCGCCTGCAAGCGTAGTAAAGTGCTGCAAATCAGGGATGAGCCCCACGCCGCCCACGGCGGGCGTTGGTGGGATTGCCTGACCATTGGTCTCGTTATAAAGGGATACATTGCCTGAGACGACCGGATAATCGAGGGCGCGACAAGCCTCATTCATGCCTTCAACGCAACCGACAAACTGACCCATAATCTCTGGGCGCTCCGGATTACCAAAATTCAGGCAGTCCGTGATAGCGATGGGGTCGGCACCGACGCAGGTCAAATTGCGCCATGTTTCCGCGACGCATTGTTTTCCGCCTTCATGCGGGTCGG
The DNA here is from genome assembly GCA_937924355.1 of uncultured Caulobacterales bacterium. GTDB lineage: Bacteria > Pseudomonadota > Alphaproteobacteria > Caulobacterales > Maricaulaceae > JACOMS01. The sequence continues at coordinate 9,447 of CALDSY010000087.1, read as the reverse complement.
CATAACAATAACGCGGTGTGACATCCGTCGTAATCGCGACGGCTTTGTTCTTGCCATGGATACGGACGATGGCCGCATCGCCGCCGCTTTGGCTGCTGTCTACGGTGTCCGCCATAACATGGCGGTCATATTGTTCCCAGATCCAGCGCCGCGACGCGAGGTCAGGGGAGCCGATCATGGTTTTCAGAGCCGCATTGATATCCGTTAAAGCGATGTTTTCCGCTTTAACCTCTTCGCGTTTTTCCGTTGGTACATGTGGTCGATCATAATTAGGGGCGTCATCCGCCAGCGGCGCGATCGGGATATCACAAACGACCTTACCCTTGTGATTAAGGACCAGTCGACCTGTGTCCGTCGTGACACCAATCTGCGCCACATCCAATTCCCATTTGTGGAAGACATCAAAAGCCAATTGCTCTTTGCCCGGGTGGATGACCATAAGCATACGTTCTTGGCTTTCAGAGAGCATCATCTCATATGGTGTCATGCCGTCTTCGCGCTGAGGCACATCATCAAGAATGAGTTCGATGCCCACACCGCCCTTGTCAGCCATTTCCACAGACGACGAAGTCAGGCCGGCAGCACCCATATCTTGGATGGCAATAATGGCGTCTGTGGCCATAAGCTCCATACAGGCCTCGATCAGGAGTTTTTCCGTGAAGGGATCACCGACTTGTACAGTTGGGCGCTTCTCTTCGCTATCGTCGTCAAACTCTGCAGACGCCATGGTCGCGCCGTGAATGCCATCACGGCCCGTTTTGGAACCAACATAAAATATAGGGTTCCCAACGCCTTTGGCAGCTGAATAAAAAACTTTATCGGCCCGGGCCAGTCCGACGCACATAGCGTTGACGAGAATATTGCCGTTATAGCCTTTGTGAAAATTGGTTTCGCCGCCGACCGTTGGAACACCGACACAGTTTCCGTATCCGCCAATCCCCGCGACAACACCGCTCACCAATGTTTTGGTTTTTGGATGAGTAGGTTCTCCAAACCGGAGCGCATTCATGAGGGCGATTGGCCTGGCCCCCATAGTGAAAACATCGCGCATGATCCCGCCAACGCCTGTGGCGGCCCCTTGATAGGGTTCAATATAGGACGGATGGTTGTGGCTCTCCATTTTGAAGATGATGGCGTCACCATCGTCAATGTCGATAACGCCGGCGTTTTCGCCCGGTCCCTGAATAACCCGGGGGCCTTTGGTCAAAAATTTACCGAGATGACGGCGCGAAGATTTATAAGAACAATGCTCAGACCACATGACCGAGAAAATACCCAGCTCATTCATATTAGGCGCACGGCCCAATCGGTCCAAGATGATCTGATACTCTTCCGGCGTCAGGCCGTGCTCGGCCACGATTTCCGGTGTAATTTCAATAGCTTTGGCCATTAAATTGACTCTATTATAGATTTGAAAAAGTTCAGCCCGTCTGTTCCGCCGTGCAGGGGATCAACAGCCCGTTCGGGATGGGGCATCATGCCAAAAACATTGCCGGCCTCGTTACAAATTCCGGCGATATCGCGGGCGGACCCATTGGGGTTATCAACATATTTGAACAGGACGCGCCCGTTTTTCTCCAGCTTGTTTAACGTGGCGTCATCGGCGTAATAATTGCCCTCATGATGCGCAATAGGATAGACAACTTCCTGGGTCGATCCATAGCCAGATGTGTAGCGTGTATTGGTGTTTGTAATGCGAAGCTTTTGAGGCTTGCAGACAAAATTCAATCCTTGGTTCATCAAGAGAGCGCCGGGCAAAAGGCCGGTCTCCGTCAGGATTTGAAATCCATTGCAAAATCCGGCGACCGGTAGACCCTTATTGGCTTTTTCGACCAGGTCTTTGACAATAGGTGACCGCGCGGCCATAGCGCCACAGCGCAAATAATCACCATATGAAAAGCCGCCCGGAATGACGACAAAATCAACGTCGGACGGGATTTCTGACTCACGATGCCAGATCATTTGTGCGGGGCGGCCTGTGACTTTTTCCAAAGCCATTCGCGCGTCCCTGTCACAATTAGATGCCGGGAATGTAATGACGGCGGTTTTCATGATCAGCTCTCAATTTTGACGCTGTAGCTCTCAATCACGGTATTCGCGAGGAGCTTTTCGCACATCTCATTGACGCGCTGTTCCGCGCTCGCCGCATCTTCGCCTTTAATATCAAGCTCAATGACTTTTCCCTGACGGGCCGCAGTGACCTCTTCAAATCCCAAGTCTGTGAGGGATCGAGCGATGGCCCGGCCTTGGGGGTCTAATACGCCAGGCTTGAGACCAATTTGTACAATGGCTTTCATGAGCAGTCCTTACTTATCGCCAGTCACGATGGACAGGTTAGGGGGATTTGATTTTAAAATACCGAGGCGTGTGGCGACTTCGGTATAAGCTTCGGTGACGTCGCCCAGATCTCGGCGGAAGCGGTCTTTGTCTAGCTTCTTATTGGTTTCCATGTCCCAAAGACGGCAACTATCCGGGCTGATTTCGTCCGCGAGAATAACTTGATGGCCACCGTCCACGTCCAGCCGGCCAAACTCGATTTTGAAATCTACAAGCCGGATGCCAACGCCCGCGAACATGCCTTGTAGATAGTCATTGATCCGCAAGGTCATAGCGATAATCTCGTCCAATTCCTCTGGTGTGGCCCAACCAAAGGCATGAATATGCTCTTCGGCGATAACGGGATCACCAAGATCATCGCGTTTCAGGCAAAATTCAACGATTGATCGCGGCAGCTTTTCGCCTTCTTCGATGCCCAGACGTTTGGCCATCGTGCCTGCGGCGATGTTGCGGCAAATGACTTCCAGGGGGATAATCTCAACGCGCTTGATCAGCTGTTCGCGCATATTCACCCGTTTTATGAAATGGGTCGGGATACCGATCTCGGCCAATCGCAGCATAACGAATTCTGAAATTCGGTTATTGAGGACACCCTTACCGTCCAAGGTCGCTTTTTTCTGGGCGTTGAACGCCGTGGCGTCGTCCTTAAAATATTGGATCAGGGTGCCAGGCTCGGGTCCTTCATACAGGATTTTGGCTTTACCTTCGTATAATTGTTTGCGGCGGCTCATGAGCGCTCCCTTGAGGCCGGTCAGGCCCTGTCCGGTGATTAGAAACGGCGCTATAGCCCAGTGATGGGGTAGCGGCAATAATAATGCTGCTTATTGTTACGATTCTTCGTTGAGAATCTACTCGGAAATACCTACATGGAAGCGGAAAATTTCGAATCCCGAGACGGAGTCATAAATGAAAGCTTTTGACGACAAAGAAAAAGCGTCTGAAAAGAAGTTTGTACTAGAGGCCGAGGAAGAATTTAGAGCCGAAGCCCGCCGAAATAAAAAGATAGCGCTGTGGGCTGCAGAGCTGCTCAATAAGGACGAGGGGGAAGCCAAAGCTTATGTAACCGAGATTATCATGGCTGATATGACCGAGGCCGGAGATGATGACGTGTTCTTGAAGGTAAAAGGTGATTTTACCGAGGCGGGCGTCGAAATTTCTGACGTGGCTTTAAGAGATAAGATCCGAACGCTTCTCGAAGAGGCGCGTCAGGAAATTGCAGAGGGCATCTAAGCCCTCCCGAATCTAAAGATTATTCTTGGCCGGGCAGAGAATTTCCTGAACGGGCTGATTGGAGACCGCATAGGTCTTCAAGTTTTTGATGTGCATCATCATAGCAGCCGCGTCATAGACCATATTCACACAGCCTAACGTTTGTTTTGTATCGGCATCAATAATCGCCGCAAAACCTGTAACGCCCATCCAGCCATTATAATGCGGGACGATATCTCGGTCGAACGCTCGGTGAGCACTACTCTCCGATCGGCTCGGCGTCGTAATATCGATAGTGACATACTCAATAGCAGAGTCGTTAAGCCCTTTCAGCGCTTGGTCCAATTTGGGTTCAACGATTTTACATGGCCCGCACCAGTCAGCTCGGAACATGACCACATACATATCCGTGGAGGAATTGGCGAAAGCCGCTCCCGATGCCATAAAGGTCAATGCAGAAATTAAAGAGGCTCTAAGGATTTTTTTCATAGTCTTTGCCATGATGGTTTCATTCACTCGTTTATAAAGTAGGGGCGTGTGCCCGATTTTTCATCCTCTTTATACAGTAGAATGCATAACAGTTCTGTGAACAAAAAAACCGGACGCTTACACGTCCGGTTGGGATTTAACTTTTTAGGTAAGGCTTAGTAGCCTGGATCAACATTGTGTGCGGCAGGGCACTGCGTTGATTTCGAACCTGTAGACGCTCGCGACATGAAGGCTTGACCTGAGGCGCGAGAGGCCATTTTGCGGATCTCTTCGGCCATTTCAGAGGCGCTAAATTTGCTGTCCACGCAACCGATCACATTTTTGGATTTGGCGTCAACGATAGCGGCGAAGCCTGGAAGGCCGACCCATTTGTTGAAGACAGGTACGATGTCGTGGTCGAAAGCTTCGTGGGCACTTTTTTCCCATTTCGCTGGATTTGATGTGTCGATGACAACCTCTTGAACGTTTCCGACCATTGCGATCGCGACGTTGAGTTCCGATTCAAGTTGCTGGCTTTCAACATTGCCATCCTGACGGAAGTTGACGACATATACGTCAGGTGAGTTAGCAAAAGCAGTGGCGCCGAAAGCTGATGTCAGGGCGACAGCGCTGATAAAAGCAGTAAGTTTTTTCATGGTCTCATATTCCCTAAAGTTCACACATTGAAAGTTGTGTTTCGTGTTTCAGGAGATAACGGCCAATAGTTTAAAATCTGCAAATCCTTTGGTAACGCTATGTTTACCAAGGTTTCCAGATTGGTTAACGTCAGTGTTAAGTCATTGAAATCATTGAATAAAAATATATTGAAAAAAATGCAGTTCGACAAACTTGACTAATCCATATCAAGTGGTGCTTCCTTGAAGCTCTCGCTTAAGTGTTTTTTAAGGAAACGACGACGCCTCGTTATTAAAGCAACTATCGACAGGGAATTGGCGGCCGAACGGCTATTTGAACACACGATCAAAAATCGTGTCGACGAATTTCGTATGATATTCATCGTCAAACATATCTTTGATCTGATTATCCGATAAAAGGGCGGTCACGTCTTTGTCCTTTAGCAATAAATCCAAGAACGCGCCTTCGCCCGCATTGCCCTGGGTCCGGAATTGTTCCCAGACCTTCATGGCATTGCGCTGAACTAATCGATAGGCACTTTCGCGCTGTTCGCCGGCTTGTGTGAGAGCGAGCAGGAAGCGCTGGGAATTGTGCAGCCCGCCGAGCCGGTCCATATTGGCCTTCATCTTTTCCGGATAAACGATGAGGTTTTCAATAACCCCTGCAAGACGGTGCAGGGCAAAGTCCAGATGGATTGTTGTATCGGGGCCGATGCCGCGCTCAACCGAGCTGTGGGAAATGTCTCTTTCATGCCAAAGGGCCACGTTTTCCATGGCGGGCGTGACGGCCATTCTGACAAGGCGCGCCAATCCGGAAAGGTTTTCGGTCAATACTGGATTTCGCTTGTGAGGCATGGCCGAGGAGCCTTTTTGCCCCTTGGAGAAGAATTCTTCTGTTTCCAGAACTTCTGTGCGTTGGAGATGACGGATCTCGACGGCGACATTTTCGATGGAACTGGCAATGACGCCAAGGGCCGCAAAATAAGCGGCGTGACGATCTCGCGGAATAATCTGTGAGGAAACAGGTTCTATGGAAAGACCCATTTTCGCGGCCACATGTTCTTCGACTTTTGGGTCGATATTGGCAAAGGTTCCGATAGCGCCCGATATGGCGCAGACGGCGATCTCTTCGCGGGCCGTTAACAATCGCTCCCGGCCGCGGGCAAATTCCGCGTAAAACCGCGCCAGCTTGACACCAAATGTGGTCGGCTCGGCGTGAATGCCGTGGGAGCGGCCAATGGTGATGGTGTATTTATGTTCTTCAGCGCGCTTTTTTAGGGCCGCCAGAACCCGGTCCATTCCGACCAGAAGAAGGTCAGTGGCGCGGGCGAGCTGCACAGAGAGCGTGGTGTCGAGAATATCAGAAGAGGTGAAACCCTGATGCACAAAGCGGGCATCTTCGCCGATAAACTCGGCCAAATGGGTCAAAAAGGCGATAACGTCATGTTTGACCTCGCGCTCAATCTCGTCGATCCGCGCCACGTCAAATTCAGCAGAGCCGCCTTTATCCCAAATGTTCTTAGCAGCAGATTTCGGGATGACGCCCAGCTCGGCTAGAGCGTCACAGCCATGAGCCTCAATCTCAAACCAGATGCGGTATTTAGTGGCGGCCGACCATATCGCGGCCATTTCTTTGCGGGTATAACGCTCGATCATAAGAGACTCACTGTTTGCGTGCGAGCCTCTTATGCGGAATTACGCACCTGAATCAACCTCATTGCGGCGTTCCGCCTCGGCCCAGTCTTTGGGCAGCGTAATTCGGACGAGCATATAGAAGATAAATGCCAATACATAAGCCCCAAAAGTGACGTACATTGACCAACGGGTTGCTTCGAGTTCGTTTCTTCCGCCTTCCATAAACACATCGATCATAAAGCCAGCAAAAGTCGGGCCCCCGCCTAAAGCGATCATGTTGAGCACGAAGAAAAACAACGCGGTTGACATGGCGCGGAATTTGATTGGCGCGAGAGTTTGAGCGATGGCAAAACTCGGTCCCAAGTAAACGCCAAGACAGACTTGCAGGAAAGCACCTATCACCAAATGTGATGTGACGGTTGGTGCCCAGAATGCAGCGATAGCCAGCGGAAAAGCCAACAAAATGGATAGGGCCGGTATGGTTCCGTAAGCTCGTATGTCTGTTTTGGCGCGCCAGTCAACAAGCTTGGCGCCGAAATAAGTCCCGGCCACATAGAAGGTGCCGTTGATCACGCCGATCCAGAAAATATAAGTACGCGGATCAAAGTCGGGTTCGAGTAATCGTAGAAACTTGGTTTGAAAGCCGGAAATAGCGTAGCTGGCAAAACTGGCGAAGGCGATCCCGAGCGCCATCCACCACCAAGACGGAATCGACAAAATTGTCATCACGCCCGGTTGCAGGCTCATTAGGAACATCGTCAAAAGGAAAACACAAAACGGTATAACGAATAAGATGTTAAAGGCTGGAAACCAGTACCAGGCAAACATGAGCAGCGAAAACAGAGCTCCAAAAAAAACGAAACGGGGAAGAAGATGGGCTTCTCTAAAGGATTGTCCCAAGGGAATATAGCCTGACGACGTTTTTGCCCCGCCTTCCATAGCCCCGCGTTCAGGCTCACGGATGACGATCTTAACGAGTATCGCCAAAATAATACCCGTAACACCAAGTATGATAAAAATACGTCGCCAGTTCACCGTCTCGGCGTCTGCACCCATTAGAGCGGCTGTAAAAAAGTAAGCGGCCATAATGCCAAGTGGAATACCTAATGAATAAACGCCGAGCGCTCCGGCGCGTTCTTCTTTGCCGTAAAAATCAGAAATCATAGAGTGCGAGGGCGGGCTGCCACCGGCTTCACCAATACCGACGCCGACCCGGGCGAGGGCGATATGCAGGAAGTTCTGCGCCATGCCAGTTAAAGCGGTAAAGCCGCTCCAGACTGTTAGGGCAATAGACAAGAGTGTAACGCGATTCATTTTGTCTGCGAGAAAAGCCAGCGGGATTCCCATGATCGTATAGAAAGTCGCGAATGCCAGACCGACCAGAAGACCTAATTCTGTGTTAGATAAACCTAGATCCGCCTGAATCCAGGGTGCTAGAATGCCGACGATCTGGCGATCAATAAAGTTAAATCCATAGACCAAGGTCAATAGGAGCAAGGCTACCGTTCTTCTTTTCATTATTTTCCCCTAAATCAGTCCCAGTGTCTTAAAGCTCACAATATCATTGCGGCCGATTATAATGTGATCATGGACGACAATGCCCATTGTTTTCCCCGCATTTATTATTTTCTGAGTCATGTCGATATCACTTTGACTGGGAGTGGGATCGCCTGACGGATGATTGTGGGCGAGAATGAGGGCTGTGGCGGAAAGGTCAAGGGCGCGTTTGATAACTTCGCGTGGATAAACCGGGGCCCGGTCAACCGTACCTCTACCCAGGATTTCATCTTCGATGAGCCGGTTCTTTTTGTCCAGAAACAGAACCCGGAACTGTTCTTTGGCTTCAAACTGCATTTCGGCCCGGCAATAATCCATGAGGGCTGACCAGGACGAGAGTATGGGTTTATCCAGAAGCTGGATTTTCGAAAGCCGCCCGGCGGCGGCTTGCAGCATTTTCAAGTCGGCTACGATTTTTTCGCTCACACCTTTGTGTTTGACGAGTTCTTCCGGGTCGGCGGTGATGACTTCGGCGAAACTGCCGAACTTGTCGATCAGCTCTTTAGCCAGTGGTTTTGTATCTTTGCGAGGAATTGAATTGAACAGATATAACTCAAGCAATTCGTAATCAGCTAGGGCACCCGCACCTCTTTCCATGAATTTGGCGCGCAGTCGTGCACGATGTCCGTGATAATGAGGTTTATCCGCGGCCATTAATTGCCAAGCCTATTTGTAAGGCGGGTGATGGAGATCTTTGGGAGACAGTGTGAATATCTCGCAGCCATCTTTGGTGACGCCAATAGAATGTTCAAATTGGGCCGTCAGTTTTCGGTCGCGGGTGACCGCCGTCCATCCATCGGACAGGATTTTGACGTGAGGTTTACCCAGATTGATCATGGGTTCGATGGTGAAAAACATACCTTCGCGCAGTGTTTCGCCCTGACCAGGACGGCCCACATGCAGGATATTGGGCGCGTCGTGAAACAGCTGGCCCAAACCATGTCCGCAGAAATCCGTGACCACCGAACAGCGTTCGCCCTCTGCAAATTTTTGAATAGCATGGCCGATGTCGCCAGTTGTATTGCCCGGCTTGACCTGAGCAATACCCAGCATCAAGCAGTCATAAGTGATCTGATTGAGGCGCTCGGCCCGACGGCTGATCTCGCCCACAGGATACATGCGCGATGTATCGCCGTGCCAGCCATCGACGATGGCGGTGACATCAATATTGACAATATCGCCATTCTTTAGCGGCTTGGGATTGGGAATGCCGTGACAAACAACATGATTGATGGAGGTACAGGTCGTGTGTTGATACCCGCGATAGCCCAGACAGGCGGGCACGCCGCCATTATCCACGATATATTCAAAGGCAAGTTTGTCCAGTTCAGCCGTGGAAACACCCGGCTTGACCAGAGGGGCCAGCATATCCAGGCATTCTGCCGCCAAACGTCCGGCCTTGCGCATGCCGGCAAAGGCGTCCGGACCATGGAGCTTGATCGCGCCGTCTCTTGTCATGGGGGCGTCTATGGCATCAACGTAATTCATAGGGGGCCTATATCAGGGGTTAGAGCGATTTATCAAGCGTAATGCCGTTCACATCTATAAGAGATCTGTAAACAAGCTTCTCTACACCGGCTTGGACGGCTTTTTCAAATTCGGCCGC
>CALDSY010000086.1 GCA_937924355.1 uncultured Caulobacterales bacterium | reverse complement strand
GCCGCGATGCGTCTAAGGACCTGCATGCCCGTGGCCCGGACACCGTCGTCATTGGTGAGGAGAATACGCACTAGGCGATCACCTCAACACCGCCCATATAAGGCACGAGCACTTTGGGTACGGTGATAGATCCGTCCTCGTTTTGGTAGTTTTCCAAAATAGCCACAAGCGTCCGGCCGACAGCAAGCCCCGATCCATTCAGCGTATGAACAAAGCGGTTATCTTTCTCGGCGTGTTTATAACGGGCATTCATGCGGCGGGCCTGAAAGTCTCCGCAATTGGAGCAAGACGAAATCTCTCGATATTTATCCTGGCTCGGCAGCCAGACTTCGATATCAAATGTCCTGCGCGCTCCAAAGCCCAGATCGCCTGTGCATAGCTCGACGACACGATATGGCAGCTCTAAGCGTTTTAGCACTTCCTCGGCACAACCGAGCATACGTTTGTGCTCCGCTTCGCTATCCTCCGGCTTGGTAATGGAAACCAGCTCGACTTTGTTGAACTGGTGTTGGCGGATCATGCCTTTGGTGTCTTTCCCGGACGCGCCGGCCTCTGATCTGAAACAGGGTGTATGGGCCGTATAGCGGCGCGGCAGATAATCGGCGTCGAGAATGCTCTCGCGTACAATATTGGTCAAAGACACCTCAGCCGTGGGAATGAGGTAGTGATCCCCCGTTGTCTTGAATAGATCCTCTTCAAACTTCGGAAGCTGACCCGTGCCGTAAAGGGCTTGATTCCAAACCAGAACGGGCGGCGTGGTTTCTTTATACCCATGCTCCTCGGTTTGAAGATCGAGCATGAATGCCGCCAGTGCTCGGTCAAGGCGAGAGAGCAGGCCAGAAAGAATAACAAACCGGCTGCCGCTCATTTTGGCGGCCGTTTCGAAATCCATCATGCCGAGCGCTATGCCCAGATCGTCATGGGCTTTGGGCTCAAAGCCAAGCTCTGTGGGTTTGCCCCATTTATGGGTTTCTACATTGGCGTCTTCGTCTTCGCCTTCTGGGACGTCAGCAAATGGCAGGTTGGGAAGCCCTGCCAGCAGGTCATTCAAAACTGCCTTCTCGCCATCCACTTGTGCGCCCATGGCGGCGATGACATTTTTCGCGCCGGCCACTTCGGCTTTCAGCCGCTCAGCTTCTTCTTTGTCGCCTTTGGCCATGGCCTGGCCGATTTGTTTGGAGGCCTTGTTGCGAGCGGCTTCAGCGTCTTGCACCACTGACATGGCCTTACGGATCAGCTTGTCCTGATCGATAATGCGCTGCGACTGCGGCTCCAGACCCCGTTTGGCCCAAAGTTTGTCATAGTGTTCAGGATTTTCCCGAATGGCTTTAATGTCGTGCATGGTAATGCTCTTGATTGATTTGCGCCGCTATAGCGAAAGGGGCTTCCGGCGTAAACCGCCTAAACGGCGACTTTTCCGGCGATATGCGGGTGGGCTTCATAGCCTTTGACCTTGATATCAGCGCCGGTGAAATCAAAAACAGACTTAACCTCTGGGTTCAGCCATAGCTTGGGTAAAGGCTTTGGCGCGCGGGTTAACTGCTCCCTCACCTGCTCGAAATGATTGGAATAAATATGGGCGTCGCCAAACGTATGGACGAAATCGCCGACCTCAAGGTCACAAACTTGCGCCATCATATGGGTCAGCAGCGCATAGGAGGCTATATTAAACGGCACACCTAAAAATATATCCGCACTGCGCTGATAAAGCTGACAGGACAATTTTCCGTCCGCGACATGAAATTGAAACAGACAGTGACAAGGCGGCAAGGCCATGTCGTCTACATCGGACGGGTTCCAGGCGCTGACGATATGACGCCGTGAATAAGGATTGGTTTTGATCGCCTCGACGACTTTTGAGACCTGATCAATGACCCGGCCATCCGGGCTTTCCCAGCGCCGCCATTGCTTGCCGTAGACAGGGCCGAGATCACCGTTCTCATCAGCCCACTCATCCCAGATGCGGACTTTGTTCTTCTTGAGATAGGCAATATTTGTATCTCCAGCGAGAAACCAGATGAGCTCGTGTATAATGGACTTTAGATGCAGCTTTTTGGTTGTGACCATGGGAAACCCTTCGGACAGGTCGAACCGCATTTGATACCCAAATACGCCGCGCGTTCCCGTTCCGGTCCGGTCCATCCGGTCAGCGCCATTTTCCATGACATGGGTTAAGAGGTCTAAATATTGCTGCATGAATCAGTATCTATACAGATACGTGATGGAGGTCACGAGTGGAATGTCATTTGAGTGGTAATAAATCGCTGGAGTTTCATTTTTGGGGCACAATCCTGAAATTCCTGGGCCGCTTCCCACATGGCGGCCCATTTTTACGCTCGACCGGGCGTGACTCAGGTCACGCGCGTTAATGTTTGTATGGAATAGGAAGGCCTTGGATTTCTTCTAGGGCAACAGAGAAGTTCGATAAGGGTCGCTTCCGTGAGCGGCCCTTTCCTTTTCTATATATCATCCACGACCGCCATCATGGCATCCAAAACAGCACTCCCCAATTTGGCGCAACGGTCAGGGGACCAGCCAAACTCGTCATCCGGTAGATCCGCATTGTCCTTGAAGGGCATTTCCAGCGTCATTGCCAGGCAATCATATTCCTGTGCGGTCCAATTTGTACACATTGCCAAATTCCCCGTGCCCGGCGCAGACACAGGATAACCGACCTTTGTTTGAAAGTCCGGCGATGCCCGCTTATAGGCCTCCAAAAAGGCCGCTAAGTTATCGGCCATTTTCGCTGTATAATCGGGAATGCCTTCGGACGCAGCGATAAAATTATACGGCAGAGCTTCATCCCCATGGACGTCCAAACACAGATCCGGCCGAGCTGAATTCATGGCTTCAATCGTATAAAAAACTTCAGGGCTCGACTGGATGGTTGCCTTGTCCCATTCCCGATTGAGATTAGATCCGGCGGCGTTGGTTCGCAGGTTACCATGGCGTGACCCGTCTGGGTTCATATTGGGGATAACATGAAACGTGGCTTTCTCCCGTAGGATGCGGGATAAGGGATCATCGTCATCCAGCAAACGCGCTAAAAACCCTTCCATCCACCATTCCGCCATAGACTCGCCGGGATGTTGACGGGCAATCACCCAGATATTCTTATCCCCTTGCCCAACCGTTACAAGGTCCATGGATTGGCCTTCGATAGTTTCTCCAATCACCGACACAGATACATCCGGATGCGTCCCGATCTCGGCAATCAGATCCGCATGTCGCTCCATGGAATAGGGCGCGAAATAGGCGTAATAAATGCTGTCGAGTTCCGGCGTGTGGGAGATCGTCAGTTTTTCATTTTCATAAGACGTATCCACCCGAAACCAGGTTTCCCGATCATAAGAAGCGCAGGCGCGATAGTCTTTCCAGCCCCCAGTGTAGGCCGCCCCGCCGGCATTCTCGATGACTAATTGACAATTCTGGTCACGCGCGCCTGAAAGACGAAAATAAAACCATTGATAAAATTCTGAGTTCGTATCCTGCCGGATCGATAGACGAACATTGGAAGGATCAGATGCGTCATTCACAATAATATTGCCCGCATCAAAAGAAGAGGTAATTCTGAGAGTCATGTTTATGTTTTCTTTATTAAAAGTCTTCCGATACCGCGACTGCATTATCGATTGCTGTTTGTATGTCTTGGGTTTCTAAACCGCGCCAAAACACGCGCCAGTTGCCACTGACCTGCATACCATCACAAGACTTGATATACCAGTCATTGAAGGGGTTAGAGAGACGAGAGCGCCAAAAGAATTTGTGGTTCTTTTTTACCAGCACGTCCCAGATATCGCGAGCGATACCCTCGCCTTGGGCCTCTTTTACAACCCAGAACTTTGATAGATAGGTCAAATTGGCGACCTCTGTAAGGATCGCCCCGCCCCGATAGTTCTCTTCGATAAAAATCCTTTTTACCGGCCAATCGGCTAACTCCGAGATCACTGGTTTTTCAAATCCAAATTCAATTGAGGACTTCAAAGCCTGTAGGTCGAGACTTCTTAGCCCTTTATATGTATTGACCCGGGCACCGCGACGAATAAGCGTCCCTGAACCCTTTATGGTAAAAAGTTCCTGTAATAGGTTGAGCGGCGAGGCGATGATATACACGATATTACGCGTCTGAGAATCCAGCATTTTTCGCGCTAAATCGATAAATCGCGCCTGTCCATGGGATAGCCCCTCCAGCTTTAACTGGGCGTCGTCATCGATATTAATGACTGGCACGCGAATACCGTTCTGGGAAATTCCGCCTGATGGTTGAAGAAAAATCACCTTACCCGGCGAGAGTCGGTCGACTAGGGCGATCAAGTCTTTTCGTTTTTGCGGCGTTGTGTTTTCCAAAACCGTGATGCGGCCCTGGCCAGCTGCCTTTTTAAGCGAATCGATCAATCCATAGGATGCGGTGTTCAATCGCACCGTTCTGACCTTGGCGCTTTCCAAATCTTTTGCCAAACGTTGCGACTGGAATTTTATCGACGTCATGTCGTCATCCAATGCACCGACCAACAAGGTTGGCGTAAGTCCCAAATCAGATAGGATCCTTATATTGCCGATAAGTGCCTCGAGGAGCGGGTTTTTCAAACACCTCGGATCAATAACGATCAATGCGAATTGTTCGGGTTCCTGTGACGAAAATAATTCGGCGTAAAACCTCGCATCTTTAATGGCACCAATCGCCGACAGGCTGCGGATAACTTTATCTCTTATGGTCAGTGGCTTCGTCATTAGGCGCTTAGATCATCTCCGATTATTACCTGCTCAAATAATTTAGCAGCGCCCAGCAATTGATCCTTTAACACATATTCGTCCGGTTTGTGAGCTTGATCCAGGTTTCCCGGCCCAAAAACAACAGCATTAACCCCGGCTTCGGACAAAAGAGCCGCCTCAGTCCAGAACGGTAGATCTGTGGTTTCGTAATTGTCTTTGAAAATTCCATCGAACGCCTTGAGATTTCTCGAGGCAAATGGTTCTAGTTGAACAATTTGGGTCAGTTCGGCATTCGGCGCTTTATCTTTGACGATGCCTTCCAGATCTCTCGCGCGATTAGCGACGCTGTCGCCGGGTGGTGGCCGCATGGAGAACTTAATTTCAGTCTCTGTCGGGATCACATTATAGGCGCCATCACTATTGAGGTAGCCGATATTGGTACAGAGGCCTTTATAGGTCTCATTCCCATATTCGAGATATTGATCGCCGTAATCGCCAATTGCCGTGCCTAGACGTGCGGCGTCCAGCAATGGCCGCTCTGTGATATCCGCCAAAGATGAGTGTCCGCCTTTTCCGGCAAACTTCGCACTATAGGCCAGCATGCCTCTATGTTGTCGTCCGACCATCAGGCTCGTCGGCTCACAAACGATTGCCAATTTTGGACCCCCGTAATGGCCACGACGAATAATTTCAGGCATAATTTCGCTGCCATGTTCTTCATCTCCGGACAGTAAGACCCCGAGATTTTTTGGAGCATGTTCCTCCAATACAGCCAAAATACAGGCCGCCGCGCCCTTAATGTCACTTGTTCCAAGTCCGATAAGACGGTCGCCCGCATCGCGCAAACTATGCGGATCTCCGGTCCAGCCAGCGCCCGCTGGTACGGTATCAATATGTACGTTTAACAATACTTCCGCCTTGCCCCACCCCGCATAAACATATCCGCTATCGAATTTGCCTCGAGACCTGGGCGCGGTTTCGCAGATCAATGTGTCAGGTTTGTGGCGCGCTAAGGCATCAGCTAACATTCGCGCGCACGCAATCTCGTCTCCGGTCCCGTTTTGGGTATCCATAGCGACCAATCGCGCCAACCACTTGGTAATAGAGCCAATATTGTCAGACATAATGCGTTCCACCCAAAGAGGGTTTATAAATAACATATCTCACGCGACAAGAGACTTTAAATTTTAACTTTAATACCTTATATATAACGGGCTGGCTTGCCAGCTATGACGATAAACGCGCTCGTAATAAGCGGACTGGACCCGGGGGCGGTACCCGGCGGCTCCACCATAAGCAGACAGATTTTCAGTCTGTTTTTGATGGGGCCGAAATAGTATCGACAGACGTCTAAAGGTGTTAGCTTTCGTTCGGATGGGTATCGTTAAATGCCCGATTTAGTAGATGCAAATGATAACTCTGCTGAAGAGTTTGCCCTCGCTGCGTAAGCAGTGCGAGTAAATTCGCTTTTAACTCCCTAGGCCTTTAGCCGTCTAGGGCGGGCTTCGGAGGTAGCTGGCAACAGAAACCTCCACTT
>CALDSY010000085.1 GCA_937924355.1 uncultured Caulobacterales bacterium | reverse complement strand
GGGATTACTGTCTCCGAAATAGAGACCTGACACGCCCTCTATGGACGGGTGAACCGCGACGAAACAATGGGTGGCCGTGCCTTGCGGGATGGACCGGGTCCAGGGTCCGGCCAGCGCGCCGATGATTTTGACTTTTATGTTTTTAGACTCTTTGGCCAGATTTGTGCGGATAACGCCCGGATGTATGGCGTTGGTTGTGACGCTCGTGCCCGCAAGCTTTGTCGCCAGCATTTTGTTAAATAGCACGACAGACATTTTGGACTGACCATAGGTGGTGAGCGCGTCATAACTTTCAGAGCAATCCAGATCATCAAGATTGATCGGCCGCTTGCGATTGGCCGAGAGATAGCCGTCACTGGCCACAAGAGCGAAGCGGCCCGACGACGCTTTTTTCACTAAGGGTAAAAGGTGATTGACGAGCAGAAAATTGGCCATGAAATTGACGGCGAATTGAAGCTCGAGCGGTTCTTGATAGCCCTCAACGACTGTGCGCGGAGGCGACATTACACCCGCATTGGCAAGCATAACATCAATGACCTTGTGATCTTTTTTGATCTGATCTGTGAAGGCCGTAATGGCCGCGGGGTCCGATAGATCACAGCCATAAGCCTGAGTGTCGGCGCCCACTTTAGCGCAGGCCTCTTTAGCAATCGCCTCTGTGCGGTCCACGCCCAACACCTTGGCGCCGCGCAGGGCTAAAACCCGCATCGCTTCATGACCTAGGCCTGAGCCAACGCCTGTTACAAGAATGGTTTTCCCCGAGAGATCCAGCCCTGCGGTGACGTCTTCCGCTGTGCTTTTCTTCGAAAAGCCGGAATTAAAATCATCCGCTAAAACTGTTTTGGTCATATCACTACCTCAAATTCTCATATGACTAGATGTTACCAGCCAAGACTTAAGGTTCAAGAGATGAAAGTTAAGCCCTAATCAAAATTTTGGTTTTCGTTTTTCCATGAAGGCGCGGTAGCCTTCTTGGAAGTCGGCCGAACTGAAGCCGTCTAGAAACCAATCCATGCTTTGGGCGTTTTCGCCAAACTGTCCGGCTTGATAGGCGGCAAACATCCTTTTGGTAATGCGCGCGGTCTGAGTGGATAACTGTGTCATGCCCCGGGCATAGCTTAGAACTTCTTGTTCCAGATCGTCGGGTTTATAAACCTTGTTGATGAGCCCCATTTTCTCGGCCCGTTTGGCTTTTATGGCGCGTGCTGAAAACATCAAATCTTTGGCGTTTGGAATACCCACCGCTTCGATCAACCTCTGAAGATCAGCATAGGGATAAACCAGGCCTAGCTTGGCGGGCGTCACTGCAAATTTGGCGGTATTGTCAGAAAACCTGATATCCGTGCACATGGCCAGACCGCATCCTCCGCCTACGCACGCACCTCTGATCATCCCTATGGTCGGCAGTGGAAACCGTGCCAAAGCTTCAAATCCAGCGGCAATATCCTTAGAAATTTTTTCTGAGGATTGCCGGGTCGCATAGAGCGTTTCAAATTCTGAAATGTCAGCACCAGAGGCGAAATGCGCGCCTTCGCCCCGAACGATAAGGACCTTCAAATCCTTTTGATCTTGCGCATTATTTAGAATGCGCGGCATATCTGACCACATTTGCGCACTAAGCGCATTGCGCTTAGCGGGGTTAGCGATGACGAACTCGAAGATCCCGTCTTCTAGCCGGTTAAGACGAAGATTTTGGGAGACCACCTTAAACCTTACTGAAAATTACGCTGCCATTGGTTCCGCCAAAGCCGAACGAATTTGACATCATATGTTTCAGATCAGCTTCACGGGTTTCGGTCACAATATTGACGGGCGGAAGCTCTGGGTCCAGATCAAAAACGTTGATGGATGGGGCCACAAAACCGCGATCCATCATGATCAGAGAGTAGATAAATTCCTGCGCGCCAGCGCCGCCGAGCGAGTGGCCTGTCATAGATTTCGTAGCGCTGATCATCGGGCCATTCTCTCCAAAGACCCGGTGGATCGCGCCGGTTTCAGCCACATCACCCACAGGCGTAGAGGTGGCGTGCGGGTTGATATAATCGATCTTGTCGACGCCGTTTCCAGCGGCTTCTTTAAGAGCCAATTGCATAGCGCGCTCAGCGCCTTCGCCGGACGGAGCTACCATGTCATAGCCGTCGGACGTGGCGCCATAACCGGTGATTTCGGCGTAGATTTTCGCGCCGCGTTTTTTGGCATGTTCATAGTCTTCGAGCACAAGCATGCCTGCGCCGCCCGCGATCACAAACCCGTCCCGGTTCACGTCAAAGGCCCGGCTGGCTGTAGCCGGCGCGTCGTTATATTTACTGCTCATGGCGCCCATAGCATCGAACAAAGATGTCAGCGGCCATTCCAGCTCTTCGCCGCCGCCGGCAAACATCACGTCCTGCTTGCCCCATTGGATCTGCTCTGCCGCCGCGGCGATACAGTGCAAGGATGTGGTGCAGGCTGATGTGATGGAATAGTTCACGCCTTTGATTTTAAAATGAGTGGCCAGGGTCGCGGAAATGGTAGAGGACATAGCCTTGGGCACAGCAAAAGGCCCGATCCGCTTGGGGCTGCCTTTTTCCCGCAATACATCTGCGGCGCGTACAACTTCTAGGGCCGATGGACCGCCTGATCCGGCGATAATACCCGTGCGCGGATGAGAAATGGTGTCTTCTTCTAGTCCAGCATCTTCGATAGCTTGCTGTAAAGATACGCAAGACCAACCGGCGGCTTCGCCCATAAAGCGGTAAGAGCGTTTATGGACATGTTCTTTGGGGTCGAGCGTAGGCCGCCCGGAGATACAAGAGCGAAAGCCCATATCACGCTGTGTTTCATCGAGCTTAATGCCGGAGCGTCCAGCCTTTAAGCTATCAGCCACTTCGTCCTGATTATTGCCAATACAGGAAACAATACCAATTCCGGTAACAACAACGCGGCGCATTAGGCGGCTCCATTCTTTGCGGCAGCTTCGGCTTCAGCTTTGCTGTCATCGGTTTGAAACAGACCAACCCGAAGGTCTTTGGCCTTATAAATAGTTTCGCCGTCGGCAATTAGAACGGCGTCTGCGATTCCAAGCGCTAAAGAGCGGCGAATGACCCGTTTGATGTCGATCTCATAACGGACAAGTTTAATGTCCTGTGTGACCTGTCCGGTGAATTTCAGCTCGCCAACACCTAGCGCGCGGCCCCGGCCCGGAGACCCGCTCCAGCCCAGAAAGAAACCCACCAACTGCCACATAGCGTCTAGTCCAAGACAACCTGGCATGACCGGATCACCGCGAAAATGGCAATCAAAAAACCAAAGGTCTTTTTTGACATCAAGCTCGGCTTCGATACGGCCCTTGCCATAAGCGCCGCCCTCATCAGAAATGTGCAAAATGCGGTCGAGCATTAACATGGGCGGCAGAGGCAACTTAGCGTTGCCGGGTCCAAACAGGCTCTCCTCGCCGCTGATGATCAGATCGTTATAATCATAAGAATTTTGTATTTTTAACATTGGGAGCCTTGTCAGTTTGTCAAACGCGTAAACTAGCGCCTAGAGAATCAAATACAAGCCTTGGGGTAATTTTAGTTGCGGCTGCCGCAAGCCGTAAACATACAGAGAATTCTAGTCAAAATTGGTGGCGCCCCAAAGATCGGACTTTCGCGCCCAACCTTTATGCCCATCCGATGATCGAACGCGGCACCAGCCGGACTCATTGCAGTCGCCAAGATCGAGCAAAACATTGACTTGCGCGACCGCCTTGATTCGGGCGTCGTCCCGGGGCCGGGTTATGATATCAACTTCACGTTTTGTCAGAACCGTTCGGTTTCCTGACAGGGCAACACGACGAATCCAGCTCTCTTCGCCTTCACTGTCTCTGACTTTTCGCCAGTTTTCTGTTTCGGCGACCACGATCAGCGGCAGACCTTTGCGCTGATATTGCCAAAGGACATTATGCTGCAGGGTGGGACCCTGACGGCCGTTCACCTGACCGAATTTCAACGAAACGAAACGGGGGACGGGCAGGCCCGAAAGCGTTTCTGTGGCGGCTTTGGTGAAAAATTCGCTTTTTTGTGGCTCGTCTTCAATAACCACTCGCCGCCTCTGAGGCTGGCTCTGCTTGGGGCTCTGGGTTTGCGATTGGTCCTGATCGGGCGCCTGAGTCTGGTCCTGACTCTGGGCGTTGGCCGGGTCGGCTGTATAAAGCCCGGCGAGCAGACAGATTGCGATAAATTTGCGCATAAAAGTGGCGATTGTCCCTGACCCTTTAATCCTCGGAAGGGCTTAGCAAAAACATGGTAAAATAATTCTTACTGTTCGTCCGAAAAACGCAGGCAGGGGCGCTCCGCGTGCAGTTTTAGTATTTTCCGCTTGTATTTCCGGCCAGAAAAGCATTTTTTATAGACCATGAAAAAGTCAGAAAACCCGCATGTTGTTGTCACGCGTAAACTGCCGGAGGAGATCGAATCCCGGCTAGCAGATTTGTTCCAAAGTGATTTGAATTCAAACGATATCGCTATGACCATGGATGAACTTAAAGCGGCCGTCGCCAAATGCGATGTGCTCGTGCCGACGGTGACCGATGTTATCAATGCAGACATCATCGAAGCGGCAGGGCCGAATCTGCGCCTGATTGCCAATTTTGGCGCGGGCACGGATCATATCGATGTCGCCGCCGCTCATGCCAAAGGTATTATCGTGACGAACACGCCGGGCGTGCTCACTGAAGATACGGCAGATTTTACGATGGCCCTCATTCTGGCCGTACCGCGGCGCTTGGTCGAAGGGGATCGCTTGACACGGGCCGGGGGCTTTCAGGGCTGGACGCCGACGCGTCTGCGCGGACATCGGGTTCGCGGCAAGAAACTGGGTATTGTTGGCATGGGCCGAATTGGCCAGGCTGTTGCCCGCCGGGCGTCTGCCTTTGGTCTGGAAGTCCATTACCACAACCGACGTCCTGTTTCCGCGCCTATCGAACAAGAATTGCAGGCGACCTATTGGCAAGAACTGGATGCTATGCTCGAAGCTGTGGACATTGTTTCGATTAATTGTCCAAGTACGCCTGAAACCCATCACTTGATCAATGCGGATCGTCTATCAAAAATGTCGCCGAGCACCTATATCGTCAACACGTCGCGCGGTGATGTGATCGATGAAGCGGCTCTGGCTGCGGCGTTGGCAGAAGGCCGGATCGGCGGGGCGGGTCTCGATGTGTATGAGAACGCGCCCAAAGTGAATCCAGGTCTTCTGGGGTTACCCAATGTTATTTTGGCGCCGCATATCGCCTCATCGACCCATGAATCGCGTCAAGAAATGGGCGAAAAAGTTCTGATCAATATCAGAGCCTGGATGGACCATCACAAAGTTCCCGACCGGGTTTTGCCGCCGGGCTCAACATTTTCCAAAGCTTCATAGGTGACCCCATGAAAAAACTTTTACTTCTGTCCACAATTCTCATCCTCGCGGGCTGCAAAGGTGCAGATCAACACGCGACAGCCGATGAAAAAAAGGTCGTAAAGCAGGCGGCCCAAAAGGCGGCGGAAAAAGCTGACCAAAAACCCGAAGATAAAAAGGAAGACGCGCCAGAATATAAATTGCAACGTACGGATCTGGGGCAGGGTATTTACATGCTGGTCGGCCGCGGCGGCAATCTTGGTGTCTCGACAGGCGCTGACGGTGTTTTTGTGATTGATGATCAGTTCGCGCAATTTGCTCCGGCCATTATCGAAGAAATCGGCACATTGTCCGATGGACCGATACGCTTTGTCGCCAATACGCATTATCACGGAGATCACACAGGCGGCAACGAAGCCATGCGCGATACGGGGGCCTCGATTGTGGCCCATGACAATGTACGGGTCCGGATGAGCACGCCGCAGGAAAACAAGCTTTGGGATCGCACGACTCCGGCGACCGGAGAAAAAGCCTGGCCGACGATCACCTTCTCTGAAACCATGACTTTTCATTTCAACGGCCAGACGATTGACGTGGTCCACGTTCCCAAGGCCCACACGGACGGCGACAGCATCATTTATTTCCGCGAGGCCGATGTGTTGCATATGGGCGATAATTTTTTCAATGGCATGTTCCCTTATATTGATGTTGATGGGGGCGGAAATGTAGCCGGGATGATAGCTGCCCTGGACAGAGGCCTTGAACTTGGCGGTGCCAATACGAAAATCATTCCCGGACATGGTCCGCTCAGCAAGCCGAGCGATATGAAAGCGGCCCGGGACCGCCTTGCGGATATTCAAGCCCGCGTCAAAAAAGGCATCGATAGCGGGCAAACCATGCAACAGATGATCGATGCAAAAATTTTATCCGATTACAGCGCGTTTGCCAGTTTCATTGACGAAGAAAATATGATAAGGATCGCCTTCCGGTCTTTGACTGGGCGTTTAAAATAATCGCTCAAGGAATTGACGGGGCGCGCTATAGACCGGGCATAGTTCCCCCAATTGGCTAAACTGGTTTATGGCACGATTCGCCCTCCCATATTTGTGGGAGGGCGTTTTCGTTTGTGGTTGATTCAGCCGTTTCCGGCTCCCGTAACAGGCGCAGCGACTCGAGTTTTCGTTAAAAATGTATTAAGGCCTATCCAGAAGGAGAATGGTTATGCGTATAAAACTTTTGGCGATGAGCGCCCTTTTAGCTTTTTCATCCGCCCCGGCCGCCCAAGCTGGATCCTGCTCGCATTCAGCCCATTGCTATAATGTTGAAAGTGGTGTGCATGTTTTCAGAGGTCACCATGCGCCCGCCGTTTCGCAACAAGCCTTACACCGTCAGGCCCAGCTTGAACGGCAAGCCCAAGCCGCGCGGGAGCTGACCGAAGTCCGTCGATTGACGGCCGCTGTGCATCAGCAAAATAGTGAAATTGCCGCCCTGCGCAGCGAAGTCAGTCAGGCTAATCAACGCAATACGCGACGACAGCGCCGCCGGGTGTATTACGGCAATCCAGCCTTCTTCGGCCGCAATGGCTTTATCGGGAATCGTTACTTTGGCGGGGCAACAGTCCCGCTGCCGCCACGCCCGAGACGACCACGACGCCCCAGACCCGTCAAATAACACCAATCAAATAGGCCTGATCAATAGGGCATAAAAAAAGCGGGCCCAAATGAGCCCGCTTTAATTTCTTAAGGAACCAGCTTAGCGGTTTTTACCTTTACCCTTGCCTTGACCGCGACGGTCGGCGTTGCGGGCTTCCTCACCATAATTGGCCATCATCCGGGAATACCAGCCGCGTTTCTTGCCTTTGCCTTTCCATTCCTGGTCAGCTTTGGCTTCACGTAGTTCATCGCTAAACCGGTCAGAATTACCTCGATCGGCCCGGTCATTGCCCCGGTCCCGATCACGGCCTTGGCCGCGGCTTTCTCGGTCACGGTCACGACCTTTTGCCCCTTTGTCTTTACCTTTTCCGCGGCCCTGGGCTTCATTATCGCCTCTATCACGATCTCTGGCCTTGTCCTTGCCTTTACCTTTGCCCTGTCCACGGGATTCGCGGTTGTCAAAGCCTCGGTCACGGCCTTCTCGGGCCATGCGAGCCTCGTCACGGCGCTGTCCGGCCTCGGCCCGGCGGCGTTCGGCGGCCTCGCGGGCCCGTTGCGCGCGCTCATTGGCTTTGTCAGAGTCCCGGCGGGCCTGATCAGCCCGATCACGGGACCGGCGGTCATTTCGATTTCGGGCTTCATTGGCGCGGTCATTGGCCTGGCGACGAGCATCATCGGCGCGAGAGCGGGCTTCCTCTGCCCGTTCTGCGGCCCGCTCCTTGGCTTCCTCAGCCCGCGTGAAGGCCTCTTCACGGGCCTCTAAAGCCCGCTCATTGGCCCGCTCATAGTCACGGCGGGCGTCTTCGGCGCGGCGGCGAGAACGCTCGTCACCATTGCGGCGAGCTTCACGTGCCCGTTCTTCGGCCTCATAACGACGCTCTTCCGCTTCGGCGCGACGTTCTTCAGCGCGCTCACGCGCCTCTTCTGAGCGTTCGCGCGCGCGTTCTGCACGATCATTGCCGAAATCATCATCATCCCAATCACGATCATCATCGTCATCGTCATAATCATCATCGTCGTCGTAATCATCGCCATCATCATCACGATCTTTGTCTTTCCACTTGCCTTTACCTTTGCCGGGGCGCTCATCCATTTGCTCCCAGCGGTCTTTGACTTTATCCTTGCCTTTTCCCTTACCTTTTCCGTCAGGCGGGCCTGCATAGGCGGTTCCGGCGACCAACATAACGGCCGTGCCGAGTAGTAATTTTGTGATACGAAACTTGGACATTCTAACCTCCATGGCCAATTCTAGACGACTCGTTAACCATAAGTGGTCTGAATAATCCGTGAATGTCTATTTTTTCATGCAGATGAATGGCAGGTGAGGGGTTTAGGTGTTTACCCCCGCGCGGTCCGTAGTTCTTCGGCCTTGGCCTCAACCCCAGCGACGATAGCCTCAATCATGTCATTATTGTCCGTCTTGCCGGTCTTCACACCAGCGGCGTACATCATGCCGTAACCGGCCGACCCGCCCGTAAAGCCAATATCCGTAAAGGCCGCTTCGCCCGGACCATTGACCACACAGCCAATAATAGACAGCGATATTGGCTCAGAAATATGGGCCAGACGCGCTTCTAATTCTTGGACGGTTTTGATCACGTCAAAGCCTTGGCGCGCGCAAGACGGACAGGAAATAATGTTCACGCCTCTTGTCCGCAGCCCCAAGGATTTCAGCATATCAAAGCCGACTTTAATCTCTTCGACTGGATCGGCCGAAAGGGAAACACGGATAGTATCACCAATCCCGGCCCAGAGCAGATTGCCCATGCCGATGGAGGATTTCACCGTGCCGATACGGGCGCCGCCGGCTTCGGTTATGCCCAGATGCAGCGGGGCGTCTGTGGCTTCGGCCAGCTGATGATAGGCAGCAACCGTGAGGAACACATCAGAGGCTTTGACACTGATTTTATAGTCCTGAAAGTTCTCTTCTTCTAGCATACGGGCGTGCATGAGCGCACTTTCCACCATGGCCTCGGGGCAGGGCTCGCCGTATTTTTCTAGCAAGTCACGCTCGAGTGAGCCGCCATTGACGCCGATTCGGATGGAGCAGCCGTGATCGCGTGCCGCGGCCACGACTTCGCGGACTCTGTCCTGTCCGCCAATATTGCCCGGATTAATCCGCAAGCAGGCAGCGCCGTTTTCCGCCGCCTCGATCCCGCGCTTATAATGAAAGTGAATATCCGCCACGATGGGCACGCTAATCTCTTTGACAATATCCGATAGAGCGGCGCTGCTCTCTGGGTCGGGACAAGAAATGCGCACAATATCGGCGCCGGCCGCTTCTAGGTCTTGCACTTGCTGCACGGTCGCCGCCACGTCATGGGTGATCGTATTGGTCATGCTCTGAACAGCAATAGGCGCATCTCCGCCCACAGCCACATCACCGACCATGATTTTGCGGCTTTTGCGGCGTTCTATGTGACGCCAGGGTCTGACCTGTTCAATTGACTGGGCCATAGGCTCCTCGTTCTTCAGCCGCGCCTTGCCACAGAATTATGTCCGGTTAAAGACGGATTTTTGTCACGGGGATGAAAATTGGGTCCTTGGAGTCGTTGACTACTCCCCGCCCACACCTTCGCTTTGTAATTCCACCGCTTGTTCGGTCTCGCCATCCACTGGCAGGGGCGGCAGGCCGTTAAGTTCGCGGGCTACAGGCGTCATGAAGTCCGGGTGGACGCTGGGCATGGGGATGTCAGTGATTGAGACGCCTTTGGGTCCCAGCTGACCCATAAGGTCTTCACCGATATAGAGCTGTAGAGCGCCGCTATCGCGAGCGGAAATGGTGATGCCAACGTCTTGATGGGCTTCCCAGCTCTCGCCAATTACCAGAATACGAGAGATAAGCGTTTTACCGTCTTTATCTTTGATCTCGACCCAGCTCGGCGCAGCGGCTTTAATCATCATGCGCTCGGGGTCTATGGTGGCCGTCTCAGCGGCAGCGATATTGGTGTCACTTATTTTGGTGACCGTTGTCAGAGCATTGGCGCGGGCCCCGGTCTGGGACGCATACCAGACAGCTACGACACCGCAGCAAGCCAACACAGTGGCAGCGGCGAAAAAGCCTTTGGGCAGGCGCCATTGGCGCTTGGGCACAAAATGGGGCCGGTCCCGCATGCCAAGATTTTCTGGGACTTCGCTGTCAGTTTTGAAATCTTCGACGGCTTGTTGCGGGTCGAGACCTACCAGGCCGGCATAGGCCCGCACATATCCAAGCACATAGCCAATAGGAGGTAGGGCCTGCCGGTCCAGCACTTCGATGGCTTCCACATAATTGGTCTGGATTTTCAGTTCGCGGGCCACGCAGGCAGGCGACATGGTCGCGCCTTTTCTAGCCAGCCGTAGACGTTCCCCGATATGGGGTTGTTCGAGTTCGAGATCCAAATTTAATTGGTTCATAAATGCTTTAAGTGGGGCTGCCACTCCCTTATGTCAGATCCACCCTTTGTTTCCGACATTGTCTTGGAACGCCTATGTCAGAGTGACATCCTTGATCCAAGCTCTATTTCGTCTTGTTATACAAAATATTAACGGTAACTGAAGGGTCCCCTGCCGCGCGAAAAAGTCTCATTGTGAGACAGGGGTATTCACCTATCGCGCGAGATCCCAGATCAGATAGAGCAGGGCGAAAAACAACATATAAAGGACGGCGTCATGTTTGTACTGTCCATCATCAAAAATCGGAAAGAGTTTGGCCAGCCCGCAACTAACGATGAAGCCAAGGGCCAGCGCCTCCTTAAAGGCGAATTTCAGTGCTTTTCGGCTCCACCATTCCATGGATTCAAACTACCTTGGAAGGGCCAATAAAGCGTGTCTCTTTGCGGTTAACAGGCCTTAAATTAATTCTCGGTCATGGCGCGAAAGGTCGCGAGACTTTTTAAGGATTCAGGTCTATAAAGCGCCCATGCAAATGTCTTCGGTTCGACATATTCCGCTCTTCGCTTTTTTGCTTTCGGCGTTTTTGCTCTGTGGGGCGTGGTTTTTCCAATATGGGCTCGGCTACGCACCCTGTACCATGTGCTACTGGCAGCGCCATGCCCACAAGGTGGTTTTAGTTGTGGCCGGTCTGGCCATGCTACTGACGATGATGGGGCAGCGCTATCCGCGTTTTTTCGCGCTCCTTTGCGGGCTGGCTCTGATGGCCAGTGCAGCCATAGCTTTCTGGCACATGGGCGTAGAGTATAAATGGTGGGAAGGCCCCGCCGAATGCGCGACCGTTGGAAAAGTCGTGGATACGACTGGTATGTCGGTCGACGAAATCATGGCAGAAATGAACGCCGCTAAGCCGCCCGCCTGTTCGGATTCTCCCTGGCCCAATTCACCCATTTCTATGGCCGGATTGAATATGCTGATCTCATTGGTCGGGGCGCTGATCTGTTTCCGGTTTGCAGGAAAGGCCGTAAGCCATGTCTAAACGTCCGCCCATGCCGGGGGTCAAAGGTCAGCAGCCTCGCCCCAAGACCATCGCCCCGCGATTGAAGGAAATGCTGCGGGTTGATCACGCCGGTGAGTACGGCGCGGTGGCCATCTATAAAGGTCAGCAAGCGATCTTTGGTAAAAACCATAAAACCCGCGAGATCGCGGCGAAACTGGCGGAAATGGAAGCCGAAGAACAGCACCATCTGGATGCCTTTGATGATCTATTGAATGAACACAAAGTTCGCCCGACAGCGCTCGCCCCCATATGGAGCGTGGCCGGTTATGGTCTGGGCGTCGTCACGGCGCTTATGGGCGAAAAAGCCGCCCATGCTTGTACAGAAGCCGTGGAAACCGTGATCGAGAAACATTATGCCGATCAGATTGATGAGCTGGAAGGGGACGCCGAGCATACCGAGCTGCGGGAGCGCTTTATTCAGTTTCGCGAAGACGAGCTTCACCACAGGGATGTGGCCATTGAAGAAGGGGCGAAAGAGGCCCCGGGCTATGGTATTTTATCCCGCGTGATCCGCGCTGGCTGCCATGCGGCTATTCGGATT
>CALDSY010000084.1 GCA_937924355.1 uncultured Caulobacterales bacterium | reverse complement strand
CATCGTCCATAAAAAAGGCGTCAAACTAGATGGTTCAAACCCCACGGTGCTTTATGGCTATGGCGGATTTCAGGTTTCCCTGAACCCATCATATTCTGGCACAATCGGTAAAGCCTGGCTGGAACGCGGCGGGGTCTATGTCCTGGCCAATATCAGAGGCGGCGGCGAATTTGGTCCCAATTGGCATCAGGCCGGGCTGAAAACAAAGCGCCAGGTCATTTATGATGATTTCATCTCTGTGGCTGAAGACCTGATCTCTAAAAAGGTGACGAGCCCCAAGCATTTGGGCATTCACGGCGGTTCTAATGGCGGGCTGTTAATGGGCGTCATGATGACCCAGCGACCGGACCTGTTCAACGCGGTCGCCATCGGCGTTCCGCTTTTGGATATGCAACGTTACGACAAATTACTCGCGGGCGCGTCATGGGTCGGTGAGTATGGCGATCCGGACGATACCGGCGCAGAAGGCGAATATATTCGCAATCTATCGCCTTATCACAATATTGCGCCGGACGCGGCCTATCCCGTTCCGCTGATTTATACGTCCACCAAAGATGACCGTGTTCACCCCGGCCATGCCCGTAAATACGCTCAGCGTCTGGCGGACCACGGCTATAAATTCCATTATTATGAGAATATTGACGGCGGCCACTCGGCAGCGGCCAACCTCAAAGAGTCGGCCAGCAAAAACGCAATGATTTATACCTATTTTGACAAAGCCCTTAGATAGGGCGACATCAAAATTAAAACATAAAAAAACCCCGCCAATCGGCGGGGTTTTTCGTAGAGTTTGCCAAGCGAAGTTTAGTAATAAAAATATGCATTTTACGTCAGACAAGGAGATCGAAGATATTGCGCTGGGCGTGATCCGTAAATCTCTGCCCAAAGCCAGCTGGACGCATGCTGCCCATTTCGCGGCGGCGCTATGGATATTGCAAAGCCCGGAGTATGAGGCTTTTCGCCAAATGCCTGATCTTATCCGAGGATATAACGAAGCCACGGGCGTAGCGAACACAGATACGGATGGATATCATGAAACCATCACTCTTGCCTCGTTAAAGGCAGCGCAGCATATACTGAAGTCGTCCCCCAAGGAAGAACCGCTTTATGAAGTCGCAAACACGCTCATGGAGTCTAAGTTTGGCAAATCGGATTGGCTATTGGATTATTGGAGCAAGAAACATCTGTTCTCGGTCAAAGCGCGCCGGAAATGGGTTGACCTGGATTTAGCCAATTTCCCCTTTTAAGGCCTTGCACCGACTGTCTTGCCCGCTTAGTTTCGCTGGAGAATTATAAGGGGATTTTCATGTTTCAAACATGGCAGGCGATCACGCTTTGGAAGCGCGTTATTATCGGACTCATTCTTGGGATGATTGTGGGCTTAACCGCCCATTATGTCGGCGGTTCTGGCGCATCCTCTTTCATCACCACATGGATCAAGCCATTTGGTGACGCCTTTGTGCGTCTGATCAAGATGTTGATTGTGCCTTTGATTGTGGTCACGCTCGTTTCGGGTGTCATCGCCATGGGCGACCCGAAAAGGCTGGGCTCATTAGGGGTAAAGACCATCGCGCTTTATCTCGGCACAACGCTATTTGCAGTGACACTAGGACTCATTTTCGGCACGATTTTTCAGCCGGGAATCGGCATGGATTTTACGGGCGTTGACGAAGGCACGAGAGCTATGCTGGCGGAGCGCGTCTCGCAAGACACACCAACGCTCACACAACGAATATTGGCGATCATTCCAACCAATCCCATCAAGGCCATGGTAGAAAATGACATCATCGCGGTGATCTTTTTCTCGATCCTTGTCGGCGTGGGCATCCTCGCCATGAAAGAAAAAGCGGAACCGCTGAAACAATTTTTCATCAGCGCCGAAGAAGTCGTTATGAAGATCACCCTCTTTGTCATGGAATTAGCGCCGATTGGCGTTTTCGCTCTGATAGCCTGGATTATGGGCGAGATGGGTCTCGGAATTCTCAAAGCTCTCGGCAAGCTGACCATCGCGCTCTACTTGGCCTGTATCGTTCACATCGTTGTGGTTTATGGCGGTGGGTTGATAAAAACGATTTTGCGACTGCCGATGAAACGGTTCTTCAAAGGGATACTCGATGCCCAGGGGGTCGCGTTCTCAACGGCATCGTCCAGCGCCACGCTTCCCGTTTCCATTTCCTGCGCGCAGCATAATCTGGGCGTTGACGAGTCTGTGGCAGGTTCCGTTCTGCCCCTGGGCGCGACGATTAATATGGACGGCACGGCCATTTATCTGGGCCTCATTGCCTTGTTCGCCGCGCAGGCGCTGGGCATACCCCTTGGCATGGCGGATTACGCGCTCATCGCGTTCACAGCCACACTGACATCCATTGGCGCCGCCGGTATTCCGTCCGCCAGTCTTTTCCTCGCCTTTGCCGTTCTTGGAACCTTCGGCGTGACACTGGATCAATACACTCTGGTCGTCGCGTTCATTTTGCCCTTTGACCGTATCCTAGATATGATGCGGACATTGACAAACGTCACAGGCGATCTGGCCGTTGCCAGTACGGTTGCGAAGTGGGAAAATCAGTTAGATGAGGACGTCTTCAGAGCCGAGTCCGTCCACTAGCACTAGTGGTTATGGCCACCGCCGTGAGCATTGGGCCCATGGGCGTGTCCGTGGGCAATTTCTTCCATCTCGGCTGGGCGTTTTTCGACGACCTCAATATCAAAATGAAGCTCATGTCCGGCCAGTGGATGATTGCCGTCCAGATAAATCATTTCTTCCTCGTCGATATGCATAATCGTGAAGACCGGCGCGCCGGGTTCCGGTGATGTTTGAAACTGCATTTTCACTTTCAATTCGGCTTCTGGTGGGAACTGGCTGCGCGGCACTTTCATGCGCAAGCTCTCATCGACAACCCCGTAGCCGTCTTCCGGTTGAATAACGACGTTCTTCTTGTCACCCTTGTCCAAAGTAGGCAGCAATTCGTCCAGACCTTTGACAATATGGCCCTTGCCGAGCATCACATAAAGCGGGGTCCCGCCGGCCGAGCTGTCAATCTCGTTTCCGTCTTTGTCCTTAAGCGTATAGTGAAATGCAACAACAGTCGGAATGGCCATTTTTTACTCCCTTGTGATGACTTTAGCGCGTGACAGAAAACCCGATTACGCGCAAGCCTAAACCACTTCTTAGGAAATTCACGGCACAGAAAAACCATGATCAGATGGAAACATATTACAACGGGCATCGTATGTTTCGTGATGGCATCTTGTGCGTCGTCCACGACAGCACCATCGACGAAACCATCATCAACGGGAGCGCCGCAGCCAGACATGGTTACAATGGCTCCCGTCTCGGGCCTCGTTGACAAAGTTTACTTCTCTCAAAAAGACCCGCGCTGGGCGGGTGACCGTCTCGGACCCACAAATGACACAATGGAAACCGATGGATGTTTGGTGTCGGCCACGGCCATGGTACTTGGCAATCTGGGGTTTGAAACGGACCCGGGCGATCTCAACAAACGCCTGACCGCCGTTGATGGATATACAAATCAGGGCTGGTTGATATGGAGCGCTATAGACAAAGTCACAGCCAATGCCGCCACGGCCCGATATTATGACGCGGTCAGCAATGAGATTATTGATGGCTGTATCGCCGACGGATTTTACCCTCTCGCCCGATTTATCCTGCCCAATGGCCGGTCCCATTGGTCCGTGATTATCCGCCGCTCTGAGTTTGGTTATCATATGCGCGACCCGCTCCACCCGTCCGAACAGCCTTTGATCTTTCCGCAAACCGTAGACGCGTTTAAAGCTCTGCGTTGCGTGGGATTGAAGTAGGGCTCGCCCTCGTCTAAGACGCCCCATGGTCGACATTATTTCAGACTTGCTGCCGTCCGGGCATTTCGCGGATATTGAACAGCTTTTCATGCAGCATCACCTAGCGTGGTTCTTTAGTGATCATGTGGTGACGGGCGGAAAGCACTTCATGTTTTCCCATGTGTTCATGGATAATGGCCAGGTCGTCAATCAGCGGTTTTTCGAACCCGTGCGCGGCATGATCCCCGAGATTATGAAACGCCGTAAATTTGTCGGCGTCAGCCGCGTGCGCGCTGTGCTTTACACCAATCAAGGCAAGGAAGTTGTCCACCCGACCCATACGGACATCCCGCCGGAGTCAGAACTTGCACCCAAATTCATCACGGGCGTTTATCATGTGAATACGTGCAACGGGAAAACTGTCATCGGAGATCAGGAAATTCCGTCCAAAGCCAATCAGCTTATCCTGTTTAATAACGAGCCCCATTTCGGCACAACGCAGACCGACACGGATACGCGCGTGGTGATCAATTTCAATTTGATTGCGGAGTAGGAACCAGGCGTGTCGGCATTTTTTAGACGCCTGAGCCTAATTTTAAGCCTCTTAGTTACATCTTACGCCGCTATATTGATTTACCCCAATTGGGCCTTTGCTCATAGTTACAGGTATGAAACCGTCACCGTCTACGCTGATCGACCTATAGATAAAACCATTGAGGATAGACTCGATACGGCGCTCGCTAATCTGGCCCACTCGGAACTATATGAACCGGACATACGGTTTAGTATCTTCATCAGCCACAATAGATATCGCTTAGCACTTTTTACCCGAAATCCCAAAGTTGGCGGCATGGTCAACGGCGTGATTTCTCAGAACATTTTCCTACGCGAATCCGATATCGCAGCGGACCGCATTATACCACCAGGCTCATATCTCATGGACGCAGAAAACAGGACCCTCACCTATTTTCTAACTCATGAAATGACCCACGCCCTGCAAGCCCGTCATCAGCGTTTTATGCGACTCACTCATCCATCATATATTATGGAAGGTTATGCAGATTACATAGCGAAACGAGCAACCTTTAATTATGAAACCGCTTTGGCCGCGTTTCGTTCTAACCACGATTTCTATGCCAAGAGCAGCCCTTTATATAATCGCCAGCATCTAGCAATCGCGGCACTGATGGAGAAAGAAGGGCTTTCGTTCAAAGATATTCTAGCCGTGAAGCCTGACTTGGAATCGGTATTAGAAAAAATAGATGATTAGCGCCGTCAAACTCATCGATCCTTATCGAAACGGCTTTCCAAATTTCATCATTTTGTAGAACTGATAGGACGGGTCGTCCGGGCCCGGCGTTGCGATATGTGTGGCCGCAATCATGGGATGATCCATCGCGGTTTCTGTAGGATCATTGAAATAGGCCCAATCTGCACCTGCGGCGCGTAAGCTGAATTTCCACACACCGTCACGTTTTTCATAATTGTCAAAATATCGCCCGCCTACCAAAAGGTCGACAGACGTGCCTTCTTCGTTTTTATAGCGGTGAAAAGCGATCATATAGACCTC
>CALDSY010000083.1 GCA_937924355.1 uncultured Caulobacterales bacterium | reverse complement strand
ATCTGCAGCGCCGTAGAAATAAGTGCCGTCCCAGGCCACACTATTGGCGCGGCCATTGATGTCTTGGGTGAGGGATCCGTCTTCTTCCCGCGATATGATATGGCCCATACCCTCAAGAATTCCGACCGTATCGACCGAGATTCCGGGCTCAACAAAGACCAAATCGGGAAGCCATTGATGATGCAGGCGCGGTGCCTGAACCGCGGCCTGAACATTCATATCAAATTCGACGACATTTAAAATGACCTGCAAGGCCTGGGTAATAATCGTCGAGCCGCCAATAGATCCCGTCACAAGAACGTTGCGGCCATTTTTGCGCACGATGGACGGGCTCATGGATGAGAGCGGGCGTTTACGCGGCTCGATCGCATTCGCCTCCGCGCCAATGAGGCCGTAATAATTCGGTACGCCGGGCTTGGAAGAGAAATCATCCATTTCATTATTCAAGAGGAAGCCTGCCCCGTCTACCGTATGCCCGCTGCCGTAAGAAAAGTTCAAAGTATATGTCACAGCCACGGCATTGCCCCATTTATCCATGACCGAATAATGTGTGGTCGCCGGGCTTTCATCCGGAAACATCGTCGTCGGCGCGATGTCGCTGGAACGACTGGCCTTTTTTAGATCGATAGTTTTGCGTGTCTGATCGGCGTATTTTTTCCCCGTCAGAGCCGCAATCGGCACATCATAAAAGTCCGGATCGCCCAGATGTTTAGAGCGGTCCGCATAAGCCCTCCGCATGACCTCAATCAGCTTATGCAGATAAGCGGCGCTGTTATGGCCATCAGATTTCAAATCATAGCCTGCCAAAACGCCCAACATTTGCACGATATGCACCCCGCCAGAGGACGGCGGCGGCATGGAGAAAATTTCGTAACCCCGATAGGTGCCGGAGACTGGTTTTCGAAACACGGAATGATAATTGGTCAGGTCTTCATGGGTGATCAAGCCGCCGCCGTCCTGCATCTCTGCGACGATCAGATCAGCCGTCTTACCTTTGTAAAATCCATCACGTCCTTTTTCGACAATCCGGCGCAAGGTCCCTGCCAGGTCCTTTTGTTTGAGGACCTCTCCTTTTTGATACACCTTCCCGCCGGGCTTGAAGAAATAGTCAACCGTTGACGAGTCTTTGAAGAGCGAGTCTTTGTACTTGGCGAAGGACGCGGACTGGGAATAAGAAATAGGAAAACCGCGTTCGGCAAGACGGATTGCCGGCCCAATGACCTCGCGCGGGCTCATGGTGCCGTGGGCGTCCAGCGCATCCAGCAGGCCCATAACTGTGCCCGGAACGCCGGCCGCTTTGTGGGACCACCAGGACACGTCCCGGTCAACCTCACCATCAGCGCCCAAAAACATATCCCCGGTCGCGGCAGCGGGGGCCATTTCGCGAAAATCAATGGCAAGGACCTCGCCATCAGCCTTAGAGGCCATCATGAAACCACCGCCGCCCAGATTACCGGCCTGTGGATGGGTGACCGCCAGAGCAAACCCCGTCGCGACGGCCGCATCTACCGCATTGCCGCCCCGACGCAAAATCTCGCGACCAACACCTGCCGCAATAGCTTCTTGCGCCGCGACCATGCCGTTCTCGGAAATCTGCGGAGATGTGCGACTGTCAAATGTGACGGCCGGAGGTTTCAAAGGTTCTTTGGCAAAGGCCGTCCCTGCCAAGAAAAAAGCGGCTGTCAGTCCGAATATCAGTCGCATAAAAAAATCCCCGAAGCTTTCATTCGGAGATTATCATGTGTTCTGACGATTTTTACAAATCTAAAACGGCATTTTCATACCAGGCGGCAATTCCATACCGCCAAAGGCTGATTTCATGGTCTCGGCCCGGGCTTCGTCCAGTTTGACTTTGGCGTCCTGGAACGCGGCCACGATCAGATCTTCGAGGATTTCCGCCTCTTCGCTCATCAAGCTGGGATCAATTTTCAGGCCCTTCATATTGCCTTCGCCCGTCATGGTAATTTCTACCATGCCAGCCCCTGAGCGGCCTGTGGCCTCTATATCGGCAACTTGGCTTTGCGCCTCTTGCATTTTGGCTTGCATTTCCTTGGCTTGTTTCATCAGGCCCATTAGATCTTTCATGCGTCATCTTCCTCTGAACTGTATTCCTGGGGTTTGGCGCCGAAATCGGCGGCGATGATATTTGTTTCTGATGTAGTCGGGACGTCGCGAATTTCAAGGAGCTTGGCTTTTTTAAGCAGTGAATGTTCAAAGGCCGGATGGGACCGATCCCGAGCGTCTTGCTCGGCTATGGCCGTTTTGCGGGCATCTGCCAAAGTCGGCGCGCCCTCCCCGTCAACCTGATCAACCAGCCAAAGCTCGCCCGTCATTTCTCTTAACACTTCGACCATACGTCCAACGAGCGTGACCGGGGCCTGTTCCATTTTGGCAATGGTGATGGAACCCGGTTTAAACCGGACCACCCGGACATAGCGCTCCACATCATATTTTAGCTGGATCTGACTGTCAGGGAGATGCTCGGCGAACTCCGCCAGGCTGTTGATTTGCAATGTGGGTTCAGAAACAGGTACGGGCTGCGGCACAGTCATTGCGGCGGGGCCACCACCTGTGTCGGTCATGACCGGCTCTGGCTGCCGCCCGCTACCTGATTTGACTGGAGAGATAACTGGCGCTTTAAAATTTCCCGATTTGATTTCCTTGAGAATTTCCGCCGCCAGCTCTGGCGGCGGCATCTCTCCGGCAATAGAGATTTTCAGCAGGGCCATTTCCGCTGCAGCCAGAGGCACCGGCGCGGTCCGCACCTCACTGTATGATTTCAGCAGCATCTGCCAAATACGCGTTAGCTGACCGGTGGTTAGGCCCTCGGCCAATGTCTTTAACTGTTTGGCCTGATCAGGAGAACTGTCAAATTCAGCATTGTCACCCAAGGTTTTGGCTCGGCTGACCTCGTGGCAGATATCCAGAAGGTCCCGCATAATAACAATTGGGTCGGCCCCATCATCATATTGGGCGCGCATTTCTGTCAGCGCGGCGGCGGCATCGCCAGTGGCGGCGCTATCAAACAAATTTACGACACGGCCCCGGTCGGCCAGACCTAGCATGGATTGGACCTCGTCCAAGGTCACCGCAGACCCGTCAAGACCACCTTGCACAATGGCCTGATCTAGAAGTGAGAGCGCGTCTCTGACCGAGCCTTCAGCTGCCCGGGACAATAAGCCAAGGCCTGCTGCGTCGACTTTGACCTTTTCGGAATCACATATGCGGCTCAAATGGTCTTTGAGCAGGGCTGCTTCGACCCGACGGAGATCAAAACGCTGACAGCGGGATAGGACCGTTACGGGAACTTTGCGAATTTCCGTGGTGGCGAAAATAAATTTCGCATGATCCGGTGGTTCCTCAAGGGTTTTCAAGAGCGCATTAAACGCGCCCGTCGAGAGCATGTGCACTTCGTCGATGATATAAACCTTGTAGCGGGCTGATACGGGCGCATAACGCACACCGTCCAAGAGCTCGCGCATGTTCTCGACGCCTGTGCGCGACGCCGCATCCATTTCCAGCACATCCATATGGGATGATGCCATGATGGCTTCGCAATGAATGCCCGGCGATGCGAGGTCTGTAGACGGACCTTCGACTTCGTCGCTTTGATAGTTGAGCGCACGGGCGAGCAATCTGGCTGTTGTTGTTTTCCCAATCCCGCGCACACCGGTCAGCATGAATGCATGGGCAATCCGGCCGGCCTTGAAAGCATTGGTCAAGGTTGTGACCATGGACTCCTGTCCGATCATATCTTCAAAGGTCGTCGGCCGGTATTTCCGGGCCAGTACCTGATAGGTCTGCGTATTGGGAGACTCGCTCATTGGAGCCTTATACGGAGTCGTTGGGTGAGATTAAAGGGTCAGAAATGAGAAAAGAAAACAATAAAAGGTGGAAGACTGAACCTGACCCGAAAAAGACTCGTTACGGCTGCTTCGTTCCCGACCTGACCGGATTGGCGAGGATTACGTCCAAGCCAGCCTTCCGCGCAGGCTTATGGCGAAAGCGGGATTAAATATCAATCCTAAAATGTTTTCGGGTTGCTCTCTTTGAAAAAGCCTATAGCTAGACGCTCATGAGTACTGACAATTTTATAATGCCATTTGCCGGCGCACCCCTGGATCATGATGAGGAAGGCCGAACTTTGGAAGCCCTCAACGGGCATCTTCAGAACAAAGACTGCCAGGCCGTTCTGTTTATGGATGGCCGTCCAGCTGTGAATGAGCAGGGGCAACTCTGGAAAATACACCCAAATGAGCTCAAGGGAACAAATGTCGCTGAACCGGCGCCCGTATTTTTAGGTCTCAACGGCAAGACACCGGTTTTTGCCTTTAGTCTGGCCGATGATCAGGCGATCATCCCTAAAGATGCGTTTCAGGAAATGCGTATGATCGCCGGCCGCATGTCCCCCGAAGATCTGGCCATTGCCGGACGGGGACGCGCGCTCTTTCAGTGGTTTCATCATCATCCATTTTGTTCCGCCTGCGGCACCAAAAACATTGTGATGAATGGGGGGCTCTATAGCCATTGCGATAATTGCAACCGTGACCATTTCCCCAGAGTCAATCCTGTCGCGATTATGCTAATCCTGCGCGGTGATCATTGCTTATTGGGACGCTCTCCCGGATGGCCAGAAGGTGCTTATTCCGCACTGGCCGGGTTTGTTTCACCAGGTGAAAGCATAGAAGAAGCCTGTATCCGGGAATCTCAAGAGGAAGTTGGGATTGATGTCCGCAATGTTAAATATCTTTTCAGCCAGCCCTGGCCCTTTCCAAGTCAGCTGATGATTGGATTAACCTGCGAAACGGACGCCACGGAATTCACTGTAAATCCCAACGAACTGGAGAAAGCTCAGTGGTTCAGCAAGGATGAGGTGAAAGCCGTATTTGCCAAGCAAAGCCAAGTCTTTATGAGGCCCCCGCGCTTTACCATTGCCCATCAATTGCTCAGGCACTGGATCTCGGAGTAATTATTGCTGGCTCAGCTCTGGCCAGAAGGCATCCGCTTTTTTGATAAATGACGGGATTTCTCTCTCCCAGCGTTCTTGGATGCGGCGATTAAAATTCAGATAAAGTCGTCCGTCCCGCACATGCCAGTAGTCTGGCGAACCTTTGGCCAGTTTTCCGTTGGCAACCGCCCAAGCGCAATAGCCGCTATATTGCGGGATAAAGGCCTCTGGATTTGTTTTGAAAAGATCCATATTGGCCCGGGTCGAAAAGCTCCAATCGACGCCCATATATTTGAATTGATGGTCTTCTTTTCCCAAGAGGGGTTTGCCAGAGTAAAACGTGACCACATCATATCCACCCAGCGCATCATCATCGAGCCAGGCTGTGTAAACTGAATCGCCGACCGGCGTATCGGAACAAGAAGAGAGCATCATCATCGACAAGATAGCCGCGAATAAAACCCGCATTTTAGGACATACCTCTGAGCGCGTCCGCGGGATATGTCCCCAACATGATGATCTCTTCTGAGAAAAAGCCCAGCTCTTCCATAGCGAGTTTCATGTTGTCGTTTTCTGGATGGGCTTCGACGTCCATATAAAACTGCGCCGCCTGAAAAGACCCGCCCACCATATAGCTCTCAAGTTTGGTAATATTGATCCCGTTTGTGGCGAACCCGCCAAGCGCTTTGTAGAGGGCCGAAGGTACGCTGCGAACGCGAAAGACAAAACTGGTCACAACCGGTTTATCCGGTGCGGGCAAGGTGGATCCATTTTCTGACAAGATCAGGAACCGGGTTGTGTTGTGGGCTGCGTCTTCAATGTTTTCAGCCAGAAGGCTCAGCCCGTATATTTCGCCAGCCAGCGCCGACGAAACGGACGCGACAGATGAATCGCCTTTTTCGGCCACCCGCCGGGCCGCACCCGCCGTATCAGTATCGGTCTTGGGGGTGATATCCCACCCCGCCAGGCGTTTTCGAACCTGTCCCAAAGCCATAGGATGGGACCGGGCAATCTTGATATCCGCAAGTTTAGCGCCGGGCACGCCCCATAAATTATGATGCACCGGCAGATAGTGCTCAGCGATGATCTTTAGTCCGCCTTCTGGCAAAAGATGATAAATATCGGAGACCCGACCAGCCACGCTATTATCCACCGGAATCATAGCCAGATCACCCTTATTGGCCCGAACGGCGGCAAAGGCGGCGGCGAAACTTGGGCAGGGCATCGGGGTTAATTCCGGGAAGAAGCGTGCACAAGCCAGATGCGAGAACGCGCCCGGTTCGCCTTGATAATGGATTTGGCCTGTCATGTCTTTGCCCCCAAAATGGCCCGCGCCCGCGCCAGGTCTTCTGGCGTATCGACACCATCGGGCGCCGTCTTCAGCTCTGTTGCGTAAATTGTCATACCATTTTCCAGAGCCCGTAATTGCTCTAGACGCTCTCGAATTTCAAGCGCAGATGGATCCAGCTGACAGAATTTATCCAGCGCCGCCCGGCGATAGGCATAGAGACCCACATGATGCCAGACACCGCCATCTCCGCTGGGCGCTGCCGCCCGCGTGAAATAAAGCGCCCGCCCGTCTTTTGCCAAGATAGCCTTGACCACATTGGGATCTGATATTTCCCGCTCTGAATTTGTATGAACGACGGCCGTCGCCATGTCCGCGGTCTCATTCTGCGCCAGAACCTTGACTGTTTGAGCGATAATATCTGGGTCAATGGCCGGCATATCTCCTTGCACATTGACGATCACATCAAATTCCCCATCTGGGTCGAACTCATCAACGGCGGCTTTCACCCGGTCCGTCCCTGATGGTAAGGCGGGGTTGGTCAGAATGGCTTGGCCCCCGATTTTCTTAATAACTTCAGCAATTTCGGGCTCTGCACAGGCAACAATGACAGGTCCTATATTAGCCGCGATTGACCGCTCATAAACATGGACGATCATGGGTTTTCCATGAATATCGGCCAGCGGTTTATCCGGCAGTCGTGTGCTCGCCATGCGAGCCGGTATGACAATCAGTGTGCGCATAATCGAACCCGCCTTAAAGCCTTTGCGACCCTTCGCCGCAAGACTGTATTCGTAAAAACGCAGAAATTCGGTTGGCTTGGTACCTTTATTTTAATAGTAAAGCGACAAATTCGAGCCCGTAAGCTGACAGGACGAGACTATGGCCGGTGATCTGACCTTCAATAAATACGCAGCTGCCATTCTGGCAACAGCGCTGGGCTTTATGGTTATCAAGGAAATATCCCATGGCATGATGCATGTGGATTCCCCGAAAAGCCTAGCCTATTGCGGTGATTGCAAGCCCAAGGATGAGGGCAAAGCGACAGAGAAAGAACTGCCTTTCCCGCAAGCCGATTGGATCGCGGCCATGGATGTAGAAAAGGGCAAGAAGTATTTTGCAGCCTGCTCAACCTGCCACACAGTCAATTCAGGCGGCGACAACCTACAGGGACCAAACCTTTGGAATGTTGTGGGCCGCAAAGCCGGGTCTATCGACTATTCCTATTCTTCCGGCATGGCCAGCATGGGCATTGACTGGGGCTATGAGGAATTGGACAAGTTTCTGACCCGCCCCGCAAAATATGTCAAAGGCACAAAAATGGGTTATGGCGGTGAGAAAAAGCCCGCCAAGCGCGCGGCTCTGATTGCTTACCTACGATCTTTATCTGATGCGCCTATCGCTATGCCCGTCGCGGCAGCTGCACCTGAAGCGGCGCCGGCCGACGATGTCGAAGGTATTTCTGCACCGGCGGACGGCGAGTCCACAACAACGATCGAAGTGATCAAAGACAAAATGGACGGCGCAGCGGATAAGATGACCAGCGGCGCTGAAACTGTTGTCGAGAAAGTTGCAGATGGCGCGGAAGCGACCATGGAGAAAGCGGGCGAAATGGCCGGTGACCTCAAAGACGGCGCTGGCGCTGTAGCAGACAAAGTCGTCGAAGGTGCCGGCGAGGCGGCAGATGTGGTTAAGGACGGCGCTGAAACCGTCAAAGACGGCGCCAAAGATCTTTTGGGTAAAGCCAAAGACGTTGTCGACGGTGACAAGTAAACTATAGTCGCCGGATCGCAGTCATAGGGCCGGCCTGCCCCTTTATCCGTTTAACGGCTGTTTTCAAAGGCTCGCTCGCCACGCACATATGCCAGGCATTGGCGTGCAAGAGACGGGTCGGTGACGTCATGACGCCCACATGGCCTTTCCAAAATATCAAATCTCCACGTCTTAAACCGGACAATGCAGGATTGATTGCCACGGCGCGACCCAGCTCAGTCTGTTGATCGGAATCACGGGGCGCGTCAGATCCCCACATACGTAGCGCCGTTTGTATAAGGCCGGAACAATCGAGCCCGAAACTACTCACGCCGCCCCACACGTAAGGCCGCCCAGTAAATCGCTCGGCAATTTGAACCCAGTCAGCATAAACAGATGGCGCGCCAATGCCTGCGCTGTGGGCCGTATGGATAAACCCGTCATCGGTTTGCAGGAAATCATCTTCCCGGCTATTGACCCCAATCGTAGACCCAATGGAGAGGTGGTATTGAACGGGACTTTTGATATCCGCTTTAGTAAAAACCGGGGCGCTTATCGCCGTAATATGATCCTTATGCAACTGGTCTATGGCGGCCAAGTCTTTCGCCCGGCACCACCCTACATATCCAGGATATTTTCGTCCTGAAATTTGGCTTTCCGCCTGCCCCCAGACCCAACCCCGGCCGATCTTGTGAACATGAAACAGCGTGCCGTATAGTAATTCCGTTTCTGCCGCTGCCGAGGGTCTAGGGCCGCGCCGCATAAAGGTCGACGGTTCGGCAACACAAAGTGTTTCCCGTTTTGGGTAACTATTCTTATCTATGAAATTTCGTTGATCCACAGGTAAGTTTAGGCGACCTGCCCGGTGTTTTTCAAGTTTTTCCGGATATTATCGGCAAACTGGCTAAGGTAATTTGTGCCCTGCGCCGTCCGTTCAATGATGATCGATCTTTTGTCCCGCGGATCTGCGCACCTACGCAAAAGTTTGCGCGCCTCTAACTGGTCAATCGCACGGATCACGGGAGATTTGGTGAGGCCCATTTTCTGTGCCAAAGACCGAACAGTATGCGGTCCTGTTTCGAGATAGATGCTCGTTAATATAACAAGTTGACGGGGCGATAAAGCCTGATCCGAAGCCCGCACACTACTCAGTGTGACGTCGTGCCAAAGCGCCAGAGCATCTTTTCGATTGAACCTGACCGGCATGACATTCGCCGCCATTTTTCCCCTCATATGCTAAAACAAATCACCTCTTGGGGGAAAGGATTCGCATGCCTCCGATTCTATGGTCAAGTGCAATATTGATTGGGAGAGTCCGGGTGTCCGTAACCCTTTAAAAAGACTCATGTTTTTTTCCAGTAAATTTTAATCATTATAGGCCAATGTGTCTTCTTTGAACGGTAAAGCGGGTAAGTAATGAAGGGTGTTTCAACATCCCAGACGCAGAAATTTATGCCAAAGCTTAATGCTTTGCGCATATTCATCGTCGTTATGATTGCTGTGGGTTATGCGTCGACCATGCCCCTTGGGCCTGAAAACGCGGCAGGAGAGCCAAATCCAGAATGGTTTATACAATTGGGTTATGATCCCAGCTGGATAGGGATCGCACTTTTGTTTTTCTTTTCCGGCCTATTAGCCATGCGTAGTGTCACCCGGCACAATTCGCCTGTGAAATATCTCGAATCCCGCGTTATCAGAAATACACCTCTACTCTTCTTTGTAACGCTTATTATTGTTGTATTGATCTATCCCTTATTTGGCTCTCACAACAGGCCTCCCGCTGAAACATTCAAAACGCTGACCAAATATTTTCTTGGAACGATAACCT
The DNA here is from genome assembly GCA_937924355.1 of uncultured Caulobacterales bacterium. Lineage (GTDB taxonomy): Bacteria > Pseudomonadota > Alphaproteobacteria > Caulobacterales > Maricaulaceae > JACOMS01. The sequence goes on along the minus strand of CALDSY010000083.1, from coordinate 39,470 downwards.
GTATTCGACCGGGCGAGCCCCTCCCGGGTCTGTTAGATAATGCAAAGTATATGTGCTTGATACAAGGCAGTATTTGGACTCTAAAATGGGGTGTTATCGCGCATATTGCATTCGCCCTGGGTCAGAGCATTCAATTGTTCAAAAAGCCGATTACTGTTCTGGCTCTCGCCCTCGGTTCGATTCTGTTTTACATCATTGCCTTGCAGATCCACCTAATCGTGCGGCCAATTCCCGGCGATATTGTGCTCGCTTCACAGTTAGCCTGGCCCTTTCTTACAGGAATGGCTGTCTATGCCTATTGGGACCGAATTCCGGGTGATACTCCGACTAATATTTGTATAGCAGGCGGGTTCGTTGCCTTGGCCTGTCTTATGTATTTCGTTCCGGCAATACTTTGGACAAAAGCGATTGTTGTCTCATTGATCATGGGATGGGCTTGGTTGGGTATCACCCTGCTTAAAATGCCGACCGAGAAACTGTCATTTCTGAACAACTGGTCGGCTCTGGCCTTGGCAATTTACCTAATCAACTGGCCGGTTTCTCAAATTTTGTTATTGCAATTGCCGGACTTGTCATCAGGTCAGCTCATTGCTGTTTCATTGCCTGTGACCGTATTGCTGTCGTTTGTGGCACACAAACTCATCTCAGAACGCTCATTCGGCTTTGCCCGCAACCGGATGATTTCAACCTAAGCATCGTAAACTAAGTAAGTGATACTTAGACCGCCCTTTAAAGCGGCGACGTTTTGAGCCAATTGTAGAGTCCCCTGACGGCAAAGACTTCGCCGCCGGCCGGCCGGCCGGCCGATGTGGACGGGTTCCATCCATATACATCGAAATGCATCCAGCGCGTATTGCCGATGAACTGCTTTAGGAAAAGCGCTGCCGTCACACTTCCCGCAAATCCGCCGCCTGCATTTTTCATATCGGCAATTGGGGAGCTTAGCATTTTAAAATATGGGTCCCATAGGGGCATCGGCCAGATTGGATCATGCGCTAAATTGCACTGTTCAACAACGGGAGCGACGAAATCGTCGTGATTACAGAAAAATGGCGGCAGAGACGGACCGAGTGCGACGCGCGCCGCGCCTGTGAGTGTGGCGAAATCAATCATAAGAGCGGGCTTATCCTCGCTTGCTTTGGTCAATGCGTCGCCTAGGACCAATCGGCCTTCGGCATCTGTATTGTCGATCTCGACCGTTTTTCCAATCCGGGATTGCAGTATGTCACCCGGACGATATGCGCCCGACGACACTGCATTTTCGGCGATCGCGAGCAGTACATGTAACCTGTAAGGTAGATTATTGGCCATGATCATATGCGCCAATGCCAAGGCGTGAGCTGCGCCGCCCATATCTTTCTTCATGAGCCGAGCACTGCTTGCAGATTTTATGTTAACGCCTCCCGTATCAAAGGTGATCCCTTTTCCAAGGACAGCCAAGCGTGGATTTTTTGGATCCCCCCAAATAATTTCGACAAGTCTGGGGTCTTCGTGAGCGGCTCGACCTACGGCATGGATCATAGGATAGTTGTTCTCCAGTAATTCCGTACCGGTTGTCACCGTGATGTCTGCACTATGTTGGCTGGCCAAATCCCGACTTGCCTTTTCAAGGGCAACCGGACCCATATCATTGGGCGGAATATTAATCAGATCCCGGCCTAAAAAGGTGGCATCAACTATGGATTTGATCTCATCCACATTGCCAAGGTTCGAAAGATCCAGGCGGGGCGGATCCTTTTTATCCTTGAGATATTGGTCAAATTTATATGTCCCCATACCCCAGCCAACGGCTATGAGAGCCCTGTCCCACTCAACGGGCGCCATGGCGATCTTGAATTTGCCGGGTTTAAGCGAAGCTGCCAGCTTTCCAATGGCAATCGGGCCTAAACGATCTGCCACGTTCGATCCGGCGCCAAATAGTATGGCGACCGTTTCACCGTTTTCTCCGGGGATCCTGGCAAGTTGGAGATTTTCACCTTTGAACCCATTCGACCGGGCGAAATTAGTTTGGAACTCAGTTAATTGTCCAAACCCGTCATCCAGACTTGACGGCCTTAAAATATAAATCGGAACCACTGATCCATTGCTGTCATTCTTGCCGTCAGATGTGAAAAAAGAAGTCATATCACCTTTCAAAGTAACCACTCGTTAACCGCAGCTGTTTACGTTTGTTAACGAATTAGGTGCAGCGTGCAACCTCTTTGCCCGCTCATTCGCTTTGGAATTGACTATGAGATATCGAAATTGGCTCATTTTACTTGTGGCAGGCGCGTCAGCAACGGCCCTCTCGGCCTGTTCAATCGCTCAAAAATACTCGGAAACCGAGCAAGAGATGGTCAACACGATGACGCCGTCGAAATATCAACCTGCAACAAGGCAAATGCGGTCGAGTATCGAAACCCAGGATGTTCTGGCTCAGGCGGCGTTCTGGTCGCGGGAGTATCAGCTTAATCCAGCAGATCTCGAAGCCGCCGTTAAGCTTGCCGCCTCTGTGCGTAAAATGGGAAATGCCTCCAAAGCCGCTGAGATTACACAGACCACCCGGGCCATGTATCCGGATGATCCCTATTTGATCGCGGAACATGCTGCGGCGCTGATTGCGCTTGAGCGGGGCCGCGAAGCTTTGAAACCTTTGGATAAAGCCCTGCACGGGGCTCCGGGATATGCCCGTCTTTGGTCGCTTAAAGGGGCTGCCCTAGACCAGACTGGCAATTATGATCTTGCGCGACAACATTATAACCGCGCTATGCAAATCACACCTAATGATCCGAATATCATGGCCAATATGGGACTAAGTTTTGCCCTAGCCGGAGATCCCCGCACGGCCGAACAATGGTTGCGACAAGCGGCCAGCCATCCTGAATCCGGCGATGGTATTCGCCAAAATTTGGATCTGGTTTTGCAACTACAAGGCAAGCCAGCTCAATACACTCAAATGCAAAAATCTGCGCCGTCCTCGGCACCTGTATTACGCGGCGCACCGCAGCCGACATCACGACCTATGCCGGCAGCGCCTCCCCGAAGAACAGCGCCCTCTCCGGCCATGACCCAGACTTACGCTCGACCGTATAATTCGCCCATGAGCCAACCTTCTCATATTGGACATAGATCTTCTATGACTGTTGTAGGCCAACAACCCGGCGCCCCCCGAACCGCAGCGGAAATGGCCCGGCAAGCAGCGGCAAAATCATCACAGAACCGAGTAACAGTTCCTCATCAACCCAATGTTCAACCCCAGGGAAATATTCTGGACCGCATAAGCCAGTCGGTAAATTCGCGGCAGGCTCAGGGTTATCCACCGCAAGGCTACCCTCAACAGGGGCAACCAATGCCGCAACAACCCATGCAGCAACAGGGCATGCCGTATCCACAGCAGCAACAGCAGCCGGCCTATTCTCCCTATGAAACGGTTCCGCAAAGAAGCCGGCGAGCATTGAGACGCCGCTAACGACCACAAACTTATTTACGTCATCCAAGACTCAAGCGGACCCAAAGGTTTTTGGGGCCGCTTTTTTTTGATCGGAATTTCGAGCGCCAACTTCGTTAGGTCTAGATAACAAAGTGGAATCTAGGAACTTTAGAGGATGAAAGGTCTTCTGGATTAACCCGCGAAGGCACCGCCAATTCTCATCGCAGCTGGTGTCAGGATAACGATGAAGAGGACGGGCAGGAAGAACAGGATCATCGGAACGGTGAGTTTTGCAGGCAGAGCTGCCGCCTTTTTCTCCGCAGCCATAACCCGCATTTGCCGGTTTTCTGTTGCTAATGTTCGAAGCGTATCCCCCAGCGGAGTACCATAGCGTTCGGACTGAACAAGGGCTGTGGAAACAGATTTGATCCCTGAGTTATCATTGCGCCGCGCAAGGTTTTCATAAGCTTGTCGGCGACTTTGAAGATAGGAAAGCTCGGCCGTCGTCAGAGAAAACTCTTCGGCCAATTCTACGGAGTTTTCCGCCATTTCCTGCGAAACCCGCGCAAAGGCCAGTTCAACCGACATGCCAGATTCAACGCAAATCAGAAGAAGGTCTAGCGCATCAGGGAAGACACCCGCAATTTTGGTTGCCCGCTTATTGGCCATGTTTTTAACATAAATCGCCGGGAGATAGTAACCCGCCAGAACCAGGGAAAGCGTCGCCAATACATTCTGGGACAAATTGAGATCAAAATAGTTCAGGAAAACCATAAAAAACAAACCGAGGAAACCCAGAACCAACGGTGCCACAAAACGGAACATATAGAAGATATATATGGGCCGTTGACCCCGCAAACCGGCTTGCGCAAGCTTGTCTTTAAGATTAGCCGCCTCAAGCAATTTCTGAAGACTAAACCGGTCAACAAAATCCTTAACGCCGCCTCGATTGTTTCCTCGGAGCGTGTTTTGCTGACGATTGAGTTCTTTTAAACGCTGATCCCTCATAGCGTCCCGGGCCGACGAAACGGATTTCATCCGCTTTCGAACTTTGTCACCTTCGAGTAATGGCGCCAAAAGCTGATAGGCGGTCCAAGTCACCAACAGAGTTAGTGCAAGGTAGCCTATATTTTGGATATATACGTATTCACTGCCCATAATCAGATCTTGAAGTTAATCATTTTTCTCATGATCAGCGTACCGACCACCATCATACCCGCGCCAATGGCCAAATTTCGGTGACCCGTTGGCGTGGTGTAAAGTTCTGCCATGTAATCCGGCGAAATAATGGAAATCAGGACCATGACGACAATCGGCAATGAGCCAATAATCATAGCTGACATCTTAGCTTCCGCAGATAGTGCCTTGATCTTTTCGCGTAGCAGTTTCCGTCCGCGTAGTACGCCCGACAAATTCGCGAGTGACTCACCGAGGTTACCACCGGTTGTCCGCTGAATATTTAAAACTGTCGCGAAAAAGTTGACTTCTGGGACCGGCATGCGCTCAAACATTCGCTCCAAGCACACTTCTAATGGCACACCGACGGCTTCCCCTTCGACGACCCGCAAGAACTCACCGGATACCGGCTGGGGGCTTTCATGGGCAATAATCTTTAGGCAATCACCCAAAGGCAATCCGGTTCGAACACCCCGGACGATAATATCCATGGCATCCGCAAAGTGTTTTGTGAATTTTTTCTGACGGCGTTTAATCGCGGAGTTTAGAAAGATACGCGGTAAACCGAAACCCAAGGCGAACCCCACACCCGCTGACATGAGTGGATTTTTCGTAACAAAAAAGGCGGCTGCGCCTGAAATCGTGCCGAGTATAACTGAAATGATCGTGAAGCGCTGAGCGGACGTTTTCCAGTCGGCCTGCACGAGTTTGGCCTTGAGAGACTTGCGTTGCTTTTTCCGATTTTTTTGATCGGCTTCCAATTTGGACAGGGATTCTTCAATTTGTCGACGTCGTTTACTCGTATCCTCAACACGCATGAAGCCAAGACGGGTTTTCTTCTGAGATGAACGACCTTGCGCTCCGATGGTTTTTGCGCGTTGTTCGGCTTTGGACGTACTCTCACCTAGAATTAGGAATAACAGCACGACAATAAACAGTGTACCTGCCAGAGCTCTGAGAGTTGTCGGATCCATCGGTATTAGCTACCGGCTGAATCAAGAGCTTCTGCCAGCTCTTTTTCAAGATTGAAGTAACGGGCGCGATCCCAGAAAGCTGGCCGCGCAATGCCGGTTGATTTGTGTTCACCGATGATTTTGCCCTGTGCGTCTTCACCGTCCATTTCATAGACAAGCAGATCCTGCGTAACGATGACATCCCCTTCCATCCCGATGACTTCGGTAATTTTGGTGATGCGGCGTGAACCATCGCGGAGCCGGGCCGCTTGAACAATCACGTCCACCGAGCCGACGATCATTTCGCGGATGGTTTTCGCTGGGAGACTAAAACCGCCCATTGTAATCATGGATTCAAGACGAGACAAAGCTTCGCGCGGTGAGTTGGCGTGAAGTGTACCCATTGAGCCATCATGGCCCGTGTTCATGGCCTGCAAAAGGTCAAAAGCTTCAGGTCCACGCACCTCACCCACGATGATCCGTTCCGGACGCATCCGCAGACAGTTTTTGACCAGATCAGCCATCGAGATCTTACCCTTGCCTTCCAAATTAGGCGGGCGGGTTTCCAGCCGGACAACATGGGGCTGTTGCAATTGTAGTTCTGCAGCATCTTCGCAGGTAATAATCCGTTCGTCCGGGTGAATAAAACCGGTCAAACAGTTCAAGAGCGTTGTTTTACCAGAACCTGTACCGCCGGAGATAACCACGTTACATTGACAGGCTCCAATAATTTGCAAAACCTTGGAACCGGCTGGTGAGATTGAACCAAACTTAACCAGGTCATCCAGTTTCAGCTTGTCTTTCTTAAACTTACGAATTGTGAGGGCGGGGCCGTCAATCGAAAGCGGCGGCGCAATAACATTGACCCGGGAGCCATCCAAGAGACGCGCGTCACAAATGGGGCTGGATTCATCGACCCGTCGGCCAACCTGGGACACAATCCGCTGACAGATATTCATCAATTGCTGGTTGTCGCGAAACCGGATATTCGTTTTCTGCATTTTACCGTTGGCTTCAATGAAAACATGTTTCGCGCCATTGACCATAATATCGGCAATGTCGTCCCGAGCTAAAAGCGGCTCAAGCGGGCCATAACCCAAAATATCGTCGCAGATTTCACCGATCAGCTGATTTTGTTCAGCGACCGATAGACGAACATTTCGGATCGCAATGATTTCATCGACAATGGTTCGAATTTCGTTGCGCGCTCTATCCGGCTGCATGCCCGCAAGCGCTGAAACATCAATAGTCTCAAACAGGGCATTAAAAATGGTCGCTTTTGTCTCGTAATATTCCTCAGAACGCTCAGACGTATTACCGCCTCCGCCAGTATTTTGGACAGGCGCAGGATTGGACTGAGTTGGCTCAGGTTTGGGCGCTTCGACCGGCGCAGCTTGCTCAGGGGCGCTCAGCGCTGCATTATTGGAATGTCGCTTACCGAACATGGATTACTTATTCCTTTTAAGCACAGAGAACAATGACGACTTGCCGCCATCACCGGCTCCGGACTTTCCGCGTCCAAGCTTTAGGCCTTTGCGCTTTCCTGTCACTTCCATAGTTCCATGGAAAGATCCGGATTTGATCCGGTTCGCAATATGCGTGAGACCCGTTACAGTAGAACCCGCGGCTTTTACGTCTGTCAGCATTTTGCCATCATTGGCCGCTTCAAAGAATGAGTCAGGATCAAACCCGACAACCAGAGCAGGTTCCATATCGATAGCGGCGCTGAAGTCTTTAACTGAAATCTCGTTTTTGGACCGTCCGATTTGGTTCAGGATAAGGATAGGAGCCGAGTCATTGGGGCGTTCCGCCTTGAGGAAATCGATCAAGTTTTTCGTATTTCTTAGATTGGCCAAATCACTCGTCGCGGTGATGATAACATCGTCCACCGAGGTCAGGATATTCCGCGTCCAATCGCACCAAATATGTGGCATATCCAAAATAGATATAGGACTAATTTTTCGAACCCCGTTGACGACGGTTTCAAAAGCTTCCGAATTCATTATGGGGTTCATATCCAGCGTACCCGCCGCCGGAAGTATAGAAAGTTTGGCCGTATGACGAAGCATAATCCGATCAAGCAAGGTATCGTCAAGACGATCAGGTTGACTTAACGCCTCTTCCAGCCCCTGCGTTGCATCATAGGCAAAATCCAGTCCAGTCGTACCCCAAGATGAGTCCAAATCAACCAGCGCCGTTTCCTGCTGAATGCGTTCGGCCAGACACCAGGCAACGTTGTGGGCCAGCGTGGACGAGCCTACTCCGCCTTTCGCACCGTAGAAGGCTGAGACCCGGCCGGTAAACGGCTTTTCAGGATCGACGAAATGTTCGGAAATCGTCCGTATTAGACTTAAGGGATGGAATGGTGGAACAATATAGTCACTGACACCTTTATCTAGAAGCTGTCGGTAAAGCTTAATATCATTCGCCGCACCAATCATGATGAGCCGCGTACCTTCATCGCACACAGAAGCCAGTTGTTCCAATTGTGCGAAAAGCTCGTTTCCGCGCATACCCGACTCGATCAAAATGAGGGCCGGAGTGCTTTCTTTGTGATAATAATCCAAAGCGGCCGGTAATCCGCCCATAAATATCTTCAGATTGGTCCGTTTCATGCGCCAGTCACGAGACATTTCATGAATAGATCCCGCTGTTTCCGAACGTTCGCAGAACGCTTGAATCGAGATATTCGGTAATGCGAGTTCCCCGCCTTCGCCGTAAGGCTCCGGATTTGGGGCATGAAAACCAGGTGCTGCACCCGATGGCATTGTCACCGCTCCCATTTGGGCCGGCATACTATGTTGCGGCAATGGCTGCTGGTATTGCGGCTGTTGCTGAGGATGATGAACAGGCGGTTGCATTTGGGGGTGTTGTACAGCCCCGGGGACAGCTGCAGGCCCTGGCAGATGTCCAGGTTGACCATAAGGTGACGGTCCTGGCGCGGCCATGGGCGTGCCCGGCATAGGTGGAGCCGGCATAGACTGGGGCGCTGGGAGCGGTTGCATGTTAGGCGGCGGTAGTTGGGATGGGTTTGACATTCTTATATCCAGCCTATTGGTCTTCGGTCGATGAAATGGACTGATTTGGTGGTAATTGTGAAGCCGGGCTTTCGCCTTTGATATACTTATCATACACCGTCATGCGACGTCGCATATCCGGAGAGGCCATTGGATAGGGTTCAAGAAACTGTCGGTAGTCTTGTACCATTGCTGCAAGATTGGCATTTTGACTACATCCAAATTCCTGCCACGGCTGATTGTTGTAAGTCCTAGCTAGATTTGATGAAAGGCTACAATCTTTGGGCAATGCCTTTAAACGGCGATAGGAAATCACGACGGGCGATGGAGAGTTTGGCATTGATTGATATTGCCCTTCTTGAATGGGCGCACCGCCCATGCCGATACGGCCCATGATGTTTTGAACCACGCTACGGGTTTGCATCACGCCAGGATTCGCATGCGCTGGGTAATTCATATAGATTGGACCATCCCCAAACTTGGCGTAGCCGCCAAGGAACCCGGCAACAGCTTCGCTATCACGGGCCGAGAGGCTCATGCCGTCTGGACGGGAGTATAATTCCAATCGTTCTATTGATTCAGAAATTTGAATCGGATTTTTCATATAGAGAGGCGGCTGACTATCCATCGGCGTCGCGCACCCGGCTAAGGCCAATAAGGCCCCACCTAGAATACTGATTTTCAGAGCTTTGCTTGATCGTAACATGAATATTCCCCTATCAGTCCACCACATGTCCAAATGGACCACTCAAACTACCGGCTGACGGCGCCTGATTGCCGTAAACTTGGTTGATGCGACCAAGTAAGAGCGCATTTTTGTCGTTTGCTGGTACAAATGTATCTAGCGGCGTCTGTAATTTGTCAGGATGAGTTGGGTCCACCAGATAAGGTGTCACAATTATAACCAATTCAGTTTGGGTGGTCAGATCATCGCGACTTCTAAACGCGGCGCCAATACCTGGAACATCTTTGAGTCCCGGTACGCCGTCTACACTTTGACGCGACTCCTCGCGGATCAGACCTGCGATAACTAAACTACCGCCGGCCGGCAATTCTACGACCGTGTTCGCACGGCGAATACGAAGACCCAGAATATCGGAGGAAATACCACCTGTTTCAAAAGAGCCTTCAGTTGTCGGCTCAGAAACTTCTGTTGAAATATTTAGAGAAATCCGGCCTTCGCTCAACACAACAGGTGTAAAGCCCAGGGCGACACCATAGGGTTTAAACTCAAATTCCCGCTGAACACGTCCAGCATCATCAACAAACACATTTGTCAAAAGAGGGAATTCACCGCCGACAAGAAAGTTCGCGGTTTCCCCAGAGATCGCCGCCAAAGTCGGCTCCGCTAATGTTCGAATGAGGCCGACCCGCTCCAAGGCATCAAAGGCACCTGTAATCCGGTCAAGAGCGCCGCCAATATTCACGTCAAAAATACCGGATAATCCGGCACCCGATTGAAGGGCATTGTTAGACAGCAATGAAACGGTCGATCCGCCACCCAGGTCGCCTATGGCGTTGAGATTAATCCCGATTTGTTTCGAAACACTGCGCTGCATTTCGACCATGCGTACCTTGAGCAAGACCTGGTCTTTACCGTCTACCGTTAGCATGTTGACAATTTTGCCCGGAACCTCAGATGAGGTGTTCTCATCCAACCACATTTGAGCAATGGCCGCGACTTTATCTGCCACGGCAGCATTAGGGACGTTACCGGTCAGTAGAAGGTTGTTGTTGACGGCTTGGATTTGAACATTCGCGCCTTCGGCATGTTGAGAAATGAGTGAGTTCAGTCCACCGATGTCCCGTTCCACCCGGATTTCGAGGGACAGAATTTTCTCATTATTAGTGCCGTAAAAATAGACATTGGTTTGCCCGGTTTTCTTACCGATAAGAACCGTACGATGCTGCGTATGAACCATCGCCTCAACAATATCTGGATTGGAAACAATGACATCCATCATCGGGACAGGTAGTTCAATTTCCGTCGACTTACTGTAAGGCAAGATGATCGAACGGCTCACTGGACTTTGTCCCGGCAGTTCAATATTCACGCCATTTGCATGATTGGCTTGCGACTGAATATAAGCGTATGATCGGTCCCCAGCTTGAGCGCTGGACGCGACCAAGGCTGCCCCGGTAAGGGCTAGCGCAGAGCCCAAAACAAGTTTATTTAGCTTTGCTCTTTTCATTCTACTGTCCTCTGATGGCAACCTGGCTAGGCTGTCCATCGCGATAAATGGTCATATGAGTCACTTCGTTCGTGCTGCGAGTGACTTTGGCATGGCTTTTTCCAGGAACGGATCCTCTCCCGAGTGGGCGGAGGGTTAAGCTTAGATCACCTTGCGCAACGGATTGATTGAGAAGCTCAGCATCATCTTGCGTCATTTCAAATGTCGCCGTTGAACCGATGACCGTTGCATCTCCGTCGGGATCAAAGTTTTGGTCGATGGCCATGACGCGAACGTTTTCAAAAATAGTCTGCGCGACATAGCGTTTCGAATTACCGCTACCTTGCGTGTTGGGCACTGACGAGGTCAGGATAATATCAACATTATCGCCCGGCTTGATAAAACCACCGGCCGCCGTATCAACGGAGATCCGGGTCGTAACAGCGCGCATGCCTGGATTGAGCAAGGCCGCCATGACACTTTTCTCTCCTGACATAATAATTTTGCGAGAAACGATTGGGTCTTCGGCGTAAAACTCCGATTTGGCGACCCCATTGGCAAACTCTGATATAGCGCGCGGCTTGATATCACGCGTGATATGATTGGGCGATACAGCATCCGCTGGCCACTGTTTCCAGCTGAAATGGCTTTCATTAAGCCGCGTTCCATAGCTGATATCGCTCGCTGCGATCAGTACGTCCGTATATTCAACGGCTGGCGCAATGGGCTGTGACGGCAGTTGCGGCAATTGGTTGGTCGGCTCACTCACCTTTCCCAAGGACTTTAGCCAAGGGAAGAAGAATAGAAATGCGCAGACAACAAGAACTACAAGCAATATCTTTTTTCTGTCCATGATTTCGCCCTTTCCCTCCAAATAACCGTTTATGATCGGTCCTATCTAGAACGCGATTTCATAAAGCATGGTTAATTTTTAGGAATCTTGGGCAAAGAAATAGTTAACAGAACTGTCAAATTCAGCAGATTTATTAAAAAAGCAGACCAGATTTGGCTGCGGCCTCAAAAATCTGACTATTTAGCAGCGTAACAATGCCGCCAAACGAGAGCGCCAACCCATAGGGCATGCGGGTTTCGTCTTTGATCAATTTATGTAGCCAATCAGAATAGAGGACCGATGCGGGGACAAATTTCCGTCCCGAAAGAATGAAAATGGCAATAAATCCACCCGCAAGCGTTGTGAGGATCACATATTGCAGCAGATCAGTCCACTGCCACCAAAAGGCCGTGGCTGCCATAAGCTTGGCGTCTCCGCCTCCGAGCCAGCCAAAAGCGAAAACTGCAAAACCAAAGAGAAAAACCGAACAGCCAACCAGGAGGTGCACTCCAAAGACTTCCCAGCCCTGCCACACAAATGGTGTGACAGCAAAAAAGGCTAATAAAATCATGAGGCTAACCCAGTTTGGGATAGTCATAGTTGTCGCATCTTTGTAGGCTGTATAAAGCATACCAAAGATAAATACTGCGAACATTACAAACGCAATCGACATTCCCTAACTCCGTATTCTTTTTAGTTTTTGTTCCCTATTATCTAGATGAACACCGTTAATATCGTGTTGAGATTGCCAAAATCAGACAAAAAAAAAGCTGCCCCGAAGGGCAGCAAAAAAGCTATTTTTTTAAGCGTCGCTTATGGAGCACCAACAGCGTCGGCGACTTCTTGGAAACGTCCGCCAACGTTTGTACCCAGTGCACGAGCACCGGCGATACAAGCAACAGCGATCAGAGCGGCGATAAGGCCGTACTCAATAGCAGTCGCACCAGATTCGTCTTTAATATAACGAGTAACCAATTTTTGCATAACTAACTCCCACGTATGCATTTAAGAGGAAATATTCCTCACAGGGCCAGTCCCTGTTAAGACCGTTTATAGGTGACGCGGGTTACGATCCGTTTAAGCGATATAGTAAAGATTTTCCTTATTTTTTAGACGTTTATCCTGAGTTCATGAGGGTGTGAAAACGGCCTATTTCTCTATATTATAAAGAAAAGCCTCTCAAAGGCGGAAAAAAGCACCTTTGCGTCCAGTTCTATCAACGATTTGTAAACGCTTCATTCACTATCTTTACAGCGTTGTATCAAAAGGATTTGGAATGTCCGTTAGAAATAAATTGGCGTTGTCTACCGTTCTCGTGGCGTCTATGGCGTTTGTAACCCCGTCTTTTGCCGGGGATGCTTTCGGCACCTATAGCGTTGAGCTAAATAAAACCGAAGTCGTTAGACTGAGCGAACCAGCCTCTGCTGTTATCATTGGCAATCCCAAAATTGCAGATGTTTCCGTGCATTCATCCGATACAGTCTTTGTTTTGGGCCGAGGTTACGGTCAGACAAACCTGATCATTCTAAATATGGCCGGACAAACAATTATGGATGCCGATATCCAGGTTGTCGCGCCTGTATCCGTTGGTAACGTCAGGCTCTATTCCGGGCGGGACCGAGAAACTTACTCTTGCGCGCCTTATTGCCTGCCGTCCCCTGTTTTAGGGGACTCGGTCGACTTTGTCGTCGTCAATACACCAGAGACTCGGGAGATAAACACACCCGCTATTTCTCCAAGTATATCGCGTCAACCCAACTTTGTGGGGATGGCGGTCGAAGGAGAATCGGAGCTCGCTGACGACGATCCAAGAAAGCCTTACTACCCATCAGGCGAGTAAGTTTCCGTCGATTAACGGTCCGTTAACGCTGTTCCTTTGCGGAACTTAAATCATTCTTTCCTATAAAACTCTTTGAATTCTTCGGGGAATGGGATGATACGGACCTACAGAAACTGGCTGCGTAAATATAAAAAGAATGAAGACGGCGCGACTGCGCTAGAATTCGCTATCCTAGCGGTTCCATTCTTTGCACTGCTTTTCTCAATCGTGGAACTGGCGATCGTTTTCTTTTTAAACTCGTCACTGACGCATTCCATGAACGAGGCAGCCCGCGATGTACGGACCGGCGAGTTCCAGGGAACTTGCGGGGGCGCTGCTGAGTTCAAGACAGCTATTTGTGGACGTATGTCGATTGGATCCTGCGAAAATCTCAGGATTGACGTTGTGTCCTCTCCGAGCGGTCGTTTCCAACCTAATCTTTTGCCCGCGACGCCGATGACGGCTGATCCAAGTGATCCAAATAATCCTGCACCATTGCCGGACAATTACATGCAAACTGCTGCACGGTCCGTTGTGGTGGTTCGCGCCCAATATTTTCACGACTTAGCCTTTCCAGGTGAGTTTACCCGCTTGGCAAACCAACCGGGCAATCACCGGGTCATTACAGCGTCGACAGCTTTTCGTAACGAGCCCTTCCCGGCCGGAGGATGCGCACCATGACAATTCGTAGAAAACTATTGAACAGTGTTGCAGCAAAATTTCCAACGCTCGGCAAGTTGCGCCAAGATAACAAAGGCGTCGCAGCAATCGAATTTGCCTTGGTAGCGCCGATCATGATCGCCTTCTATTTCGGGATGTCGGAACTCGCAATGGGCATTATGGCTGATAGAAACGTTTCGCATGCGACGGCGGTTACAGCCGACCTAGCGACCCAATTGCCCTTGTTGAATTCGGTGGAGCTATCTGATGTTATGACGGCCACTATCGCGGTGTTGGACCTTAGTGCCAACGAACTAAATGACGTGACGATTGAGGTCAGCAGTTTTCAGATGATGACCGATGGCACAGTCAATGAAATTGGATATGCCCGATTAGGTCCGCAGATTACCACGGGTGGTCCCGCCAATTACGATCCATCCACACTGAACAGTCAAATGTTCAATGACCAGTCAGGTGTTGTTGTAGCGCGGCTTAATTATAACTATAAGCCCGTCACGCTATTTTTCTTAAACGCGTTTACGATGTCAGAAACTCTGGTGATGAAACCACGGAAATCCATCAATGTGCCTTTTGACGAAGGCGGGGCCAACCGGTTTACCTGTTCGGTTGGGACCGACAAACTTGTCAGCTGTACGGTATCAGCTTAGATAATTGCTCCGGATGCTGTCTCGCGTTTCTGACGCAATGCCAAGAACATTCTCTACATAGTTATCTACGTCACCCATGGTTTGTAGCGCAGCTTGTAAATAAGCGGGCTCGACTCCAAACATAGGCCGTAGAGCATCGGGTTTAATAACGCGATCAAAACGCTCACTCATAAATTTGGACGCAGGTTCCAAAAACATTTCAATGTCAACAGCTTCCATCGTCAGCATATAATCGTCCATGATATCCTGATCATTGACGCCGAGAATTTTTTGAATAATCGCAACCAAGGTCCCGGTCCGGTCTTTTCCAGCTGTACAGTGAACAACCAAGGGCGCCCCTTCCTTGGCCATAAAACGCAACGTGTCTCCAAAGATCTTTTGAAATGCCGGGTTATCAGGCCGGGCGGTGTAAGATCCGATCATATAGTTTCGGGCATCATCCGCTGTTTCCAATTTCTCTTTCAAGAACATTTCATGAGGGGCAAATTCGGGAGCCTTGCCAGGTTCAGCCATAAACAAGGTCTGGACATCGTCGACAGACGGAAACGTATTGGGTTGCCGTTTACGCTCGGGTGCATGGCGCAAGTCGACAACAAGACCTAGATTCAGGTTAGCGATAAAGGCACGGTCATCTGTATCAGTCTCATTGAAATGCGCGGCACGGAATAGTTTTCCTGAAACCAATTCTTGGCCACCTATGGCCGGATAGCTGCCGAAATCACGAAAGTTTCGAACGCTGTTTAGAGAATGTATTTTAGGCACAGGGCCGTCTATTCCGAAACAATGTCAGTGAGCTTTTTAGACCGTAACTTTTCGAACTGTGACCACACGCCATCATCACCGTGCCAAGCGCCCGTGGTGGCACCCTTCGAGTATTCGGTCGCTCTGGCTTCAAAGAAGTTGGCGTGCTCAACACCGTTCAAGATTTCGGTCAACCAAGGTAACGGGTGATGCTTGATGCCGTAAACTTTGGGTAAGCCAAGCTGACCCAGCCGCCAATCGGCGATATAACGGATATATTGTTTGATATCTTCACTGGTCATGCCTTCGACAGGGCCCATTTCGAACGCCAGATCAATAAATTTGTCTTCCAGACCCACGACCGTTTTACAGCAATCAATGATATCGTCTGCCACAGCCGGCGTGACACAACCGGTTTCCTTGGCAAACGTATGATAAAGCTTGATCATGCCTTCGCAGTGAAGGCTCTCATCGCGGATGGACCAGGTTACAATCTGACCCATACCCTTCATCTTGTTCAGACGCGGGAAATTCATCAGCATAGCAAATGAAGCAAAGAGCTGAAGGCCTTCGGTGAAGGCCCCAAACATGGCCACAGTCCGCGCAATATCGGCTTCTGTTTCAACACCGAAGTCCTGCATATAGGTGTGCTTATCGGCCATGGCCTGGTAGTCCATAAAGGCGGAAAACTCTGTATCGGGCATACCGATCGTTTCAAGCAGAAGCGCATAGGCCGCAATATGAATGGTTTCCATGTTGGAAAAGGCCGAGAGCATCATCTTGACTTCTGTCGGCTTAAAGACACGGGCATAGCGCTCCATGTAATTGTCGTTCACTTCTACATCGCTTTGGGTGAAAAAACGGAAAATCTGCGTCAGCAGGTTCTTTTCATTGTCCGTGAGGTTGGTCGCCCAGTCCTTGCAGTCCTCTCCCAGAGGGACTTCTTCAGGCATCCAGTGCACTTGCTGTTGTTTTTTCCAAAATTCATAGGCCCACGGATAGCGAAAAGGCTTATAGCTATGGGATGGAATTAAAAGTCCGGATTTTCCCGTCTGGATTGGCCCCTGTTGTCCCATCGTTTTCCCTCGCGAATGAATCAGTTGAAAGAACATCACTATATATTGACAAAGGAAATGCCAAGACCTCAATATATAGATGACGTCATTTTTTCGGAGATCATCAGCGATGGGTTGTTGATAACCGTACCGGAAGCGACTTAAAAGGCTTAGTGACTAGCGGCGCCAGGTAAATGAAATGGCCGCGGCATCTTCGCTGAAACTAGAGCTTTGCAACTCTGATTCACCACCAAACGAAGTCACCTCACGGCGGAAATATCCCAAAGAAATATCTGTTGAGTCATTTAATCTGTATCCAACACCGGCTTGTGCATCGCCAACAATGACCCGTTCTTGCAGATTGAAATCTCCGACGGTCACCCGGTTCATATCATTAGGAGCATAGGATAAAGCCTCGGCATCGGCGCCCGCGAAGACATACCAAGTATTGGATTTGATCGCATCACCAGCTTTAAGGTCATCGCCAATTTTAACGAGCGCCCCGACCACAGCGCTAGAGGATCCATCATTAAAGCTGACAGATGCCCGCGGCGTCAGCTCAATATCGATACCGCGCTTATCCAAAATAGACGTTGTCAACGACTTGGAATAGAGCATATCCAAACTTTCATCGCGCGACAGACAGGTCTCGTCTCCGGACCGACAATTCACATCTCGCAAATCCAGGTCAAAAATCTGAGACCCTAATGCCTCTGGACCTATCTCCAGCTGCGGACCTATGGCTGTCAGGTCGGTATTATCTGAAAAAGGCGTTTCCACGTCCAATTTAAAGCTATTAGCCGGAGTGCTATTATCATTATCGTCCTGAGCCATGGCAGGCCCAGCGACAAACATTACCGAAACAGACAAACAAGCCAAAAGCCTTGCAAATTGCGTTTGCAAGCTAGACCAAGGATATGTTCTCGTCCGAGTCGTCATTTTTACAGCCTGTAGTCGAAAAACTACATCATTACCTTTATAATAGCACATTTTTCGACCTCTGTGTCGAAAAACATCTCACCGGATTCCTAAATAGGAACTACCGTTAATACAAGATTAAGGCCATTATATGGCTGTATTTAATCAGTTACTGTGACTTAAATCACACGATTTAAGTCAAAATACTACTGGCAAGCGAGGCACTCTTCATAATCTGTCGGTGCGGCGGCCTGCATGGCTTTCTCCATTTCATTAGCCGGCTTATCTTCTGCGCCCGCAAAAGATGCGCGCTGAATGGATTTAGAACGGCAATAGTAAAGCGACTTCACGCCCTTCTCCCAAGCTGACCAATGCAGCATGTGCAGGTCCCATTTATCCACGTCACCAGGGATAAAGATATTGACAGACTGGGCCTGACAAATATGCGGTGAACGATCCGCAGCATGCTCAATAATCCAGCGTTGATCAATTTCAAAGGCTGTCCGGAAGACCGCCTTTTCATGATCGTCTAGTTCGTCGAGATGCTGAACCGATCCTTCGTTTTCCAGGATAGTGCCCCAGATCACTTTTGTGTTCAGTCCCTTTTCCTCAAGAACGGCTTCAAGATGTCTGTTCTTAACAGTGAACGATCCGGACAAAGTTTTATGGGTATAAATATTGGCCGGAATGGGCTCAATACCAGCAGATGTCCCGCCGCAAATGATCGAAATCGACGCCGTTGGCGCAACGGCCATTTTGTGAGAAAACCGCTCTTTAATGTTCATGTCTGCAGCATCCGGGCAAGCGCCGCGCTCTTCCGCCAGTTTCACCGAGGCCGCATCAGCTTCGCGGCGGATATGCAGGAACATACGATTGTTATAAGACTTCGCCATGGCGCTTTCAAAAGCCAGGTTTTTCGCCTGCAGCATGCTATGAAAACCCATCAGACCCAAACCAACAGAGCGCTCTCTTATGGCAGAATATACAGCGTCACTCATTTCGTCGGGCGCGCGCTGAATGAAATCTTCAAGGACATTATCGAGAAAACGCATGATGTCTTCGATAAAGCCGTCTTCGTCTTTCCAATCATCCCACTTTTCAGCGTTAACAGACGATAGGCAGCAGACCGCCGTGCGTTCTTTGCCGAAACGGTCTTTACCGGTAGCGAGCATAATTTCGGAACACAAATTGGACTGACGCACTCGCAGTCCCTGATCTTTTTGGTGCTTGGCCAGGGCCTCATTCACCGTGTCAGAGAAAACCAAATAAGGTTCACCGGTTTGCAGGCGCATTTCCAGAATTTTTTGCCATAAATAACGGGCATCAATGGTCTTGATGATCTCGTTAGTTTTGGGCGAGCGGAGACCAAACTCCTTGCCGTCCCGCACAGCCATCATGAATTCGTCAGAAACATTCAAGCCGTGATGCAGATTCAAAGACTTGCGGTTAAAGTCGCCGGACGGCTTTCTAATTTCCAGAAACTCTTCAATTTCTGGATGGTGGATATCCAGATAAACAGCCGCCGATCCTCGGCGCAAAGAGCCTTGTGAGATGGCGAGTGTCAGGGAGTCCATGACACGAATGAAAGGAATAATACCGGAAGTTTTACCCGCTTTACCGATTTTCTCACCAATAGAGCGAACATTACCCCAATAAGTCCCGATACCGCCGCCATTAGAGGCCAGCCAGACATTTTCATTCCAGATGTCGACAATGGATCCCAGGCTGTCGTCCACAGAATTCAGGAAACAGGATATGGGTAAGCCCCGCTCCGCTCCGCCATTAGACAGAACCGGAGTCGCCGGCATAAACCAGAGCTGAGACATATAATCATAGATGCGCTGGGCGTGTTCCTGATCATCCCCATAGGCTTCGGCGACCCGAGCAAACATATCCTGATAAGTTTCGCCCGGAAGCAAATAGCGATCAACGAGGGTTTTCTTTCCGAAATCCGTTAAAAGCGCGTCGCGCGATCTGTCCTGACGGACCTTGATCGAATCAACAATTTTTATGTGCTTAGGCTTACCGGCTTTCGTCTTTGGCGACTCGGGTTTTCGTTCTTGATTATTATGTTCTAATTCTTCCTCTGGCATGATCTCAGTTGCCACGTTTTCAAACCCGTTTTCTGTCATTTTTCCCCTCGCAGAACCGGTGCGCTTACTTTGATCGCACCCTTTAAACCCAAAAAATCCCCGGCCACACCAAAAGGCATGAGACCACTACTAGATGTTTGAAAGAGAATGCCCAAATGGACAATCGAACTATATATAGTGTTGATTTGCTCTCTTTCGTCAACACCTTGTGTGCCAAAAAAGGAAATTTTTTGTTAACGAGACGTTAAATCCCTTGATTACTTAGGAATTTTTTTACCTTCGGGATTTTTCCATATCGTTTTTTTTGCTTTGCCCCCCTAGAAGCATAAGGGATTCTCCCCATTTAGAAGGGAAAATAACATTTTGAGAGGCAGATTTTGAAAATCCTGCTCGTCACAGACGCCTGGAAGCCGCAGATGAACGGTGTTGTGCGAACTTTAACACGTACGGTTGAGGAACTCACCAAAGCTGGACATAGAGTTGAGGTTATTGCGCCGTCTGACGGCTACTGGACCCTTCCCCTGCCAACCTACCCAGATATTCGCTTGGCGCCCTTTGCCAAAAATGATGTCGAGCGCCGCATTGTGCGATTCGGTCCCGAAGCGATCCACATCGCTACAGAAGGCCCGCTTGGGCAGGCGGCCCGCAGCCTCTGTATAAAATGGGGCATGCCCTTTACGACCAGCTATCACACCAAATTCCCCGAATATATAAAGGCCCGCTTTCCCTTTGTGCCTCTGTCTATCCCTTATCGGTTCGTCCGCAACTTTCACAATAGCGGCGGCCAAGTCATGGTCACCACCCCGTCTATGGTGGAGTTTTTGGAAAAGCGCGGCTTTGAAAAGCTAGCCGCCTGGGCCCGGGGCGTGGATCTCAAACAGTTTAGCCCTGACAAAAGATCTGACTCGGATAGCATCTATAAAGATCTCCCCCGCCCCATATTTTTAAACGTTGGACGGATCGCCGTTGAAAAAAACATAGAGGCATTTCTGGACCTGGATTTACCGGGATCAAAAGTCGTGGTTGGCAAAGGCCCTCAGGAAAAGGAACTCAAAGAGAAATATCCGGATGTGCATTTTGCTGGCCCCAAATTCGGTGACGAACTAGCGCGCCACTACGCCGATGCCGATGTCTTCGTGTTCCCGTCCCTGACAGATACATTTGGCCTTGTGATCATAGAGGCCATGGCAACAGGAACACCTGTCGCCGGATTTCCTGTCTCCGGACCTATTGATATTATTCCCGGCAGCGGCGCAGGGATTATTTCCGATGATCTTCGCCAGGCCTGTTTGGATTGCCTAGAGATCGACCGCGCCAATCCGGCCAGTTATGCACAAAACTATAGCTGGGCCACAGTCTCACAAAGGTTTTTTGATCTTCTGACACCGGTTTATGAACCTGTGGCGCGAAAGCGTTGGCGACGCGTGCGACGGCTGGGCAAGATCGGGGCCGCACCATTTCGTATCTTTAAAAAAGGCGCGAGAAAAGCTTCCCGCGCCGTAAAAACATTATTTCGCTAAATAGCTTAGGTTATCGCCTTAGATAGGCGATGGCGTAACCACTTCCATCATTAATCGCGATCAGCTCCCACCCTATTTTGCCAAGTTGATTAAGCTGATTTTCATATTTTGAAATGTTCTTATCAACACTGAGGCCCATGCCCTCTCGCTCTAACTTTACAACTTTATACTCCCAGCTATTCTGTCTCATTTATGTCTCCTGTTTATCTGTCTCGACGGTTTCTGCCTTGCGTTCCTTGAGCCGGCCTTGGCGTCTGAGCGCATCCCTGAGCACATATTCGATCTGAGCGTTCAAAGATCTAAGCTCATCATCGGACCAACGTTTCATGGCATGGAGCACATCAGCGTTGATCCTCAGCGGATATGATTTTTTACTGGGCAAAGTTCCGGCCTAGTAAATCGTCCCGGTATTCACGACCGGTTGTGTGGCGCGGTCCGAACATAGAACAACCAAAAGATTAGACACCATGGTGGCGCGGCGCTCATCATCCAGCTCAACAACACCTTTGGCCGATAGCTCATCCAGCGCATGCTCCACCATGCCTACGGCGCCTTCGACGATTTTCTGACGGGCGGCGATGATCGCGCCGGCCTGTTGACGCTGCAGCATGGCCTGAGCGATTTCTGGTGAATAAGCCAAATGAGAGATACGCGCTTCGATCACGTTAATCCCGGCCTGCGCCAAACGATCCTGGATTTCATCCTTGAGCCGCTCTGAGATTTCAGTGGGGTGAGACCGCAGTGAAATCTGACCTTCTTCGTGCTGATCATAGGGATAGCTCGTAGCCATGGCCCGGATCGCCGCTTCAGACTGGATTTGCACAAAGCTCTCATAACTATCCACATTGAAGACCGCTTCAGCCGAATCTGAGACCTCCCAAACCACGATGGCAGCAATTTCGATAGGCGAACCGTCCAGTTCATTGACCTTGAGACGCCCGCTTTCAAAGTTTCTCACCCGCAGGGAAACCTTCTTTTTGGAGTAAAAGGGATTGTTAAAGCGTAGGCCCGGCGTTCTGACCGTCCCGATATACTTGCCAAACAGAGATAAGACCGCCGACTGATTTGGCTCTACTTTATAGAGGCCTGAGAAACAGAACAAACTCGCTATGAACAATCCTACACCTCCCAGTATCCTGAGCGCTGCATCTCCGCGCACCCCCGTCAAAAACAAGAATGCGGCAAGCGCTAATAGACCTAAGAGCAAGATTAAAAACGGAATTCCGTTGATTGATTTGACATTTTTCTCTCTGATTTCACTCATCATTCTCTCCTTATGTACAATAATATGATATCATTTTGATATCTCTTTGTCTATATGAGGTTCTGAAAATCTTTTTCAATATATACCCCCTTGTTTTTCTCTGTTATTGAACGCGCTAAGAATTTTGGAGGACCCCATGAGAACTGCAGCAAAACATCTATCTATCCTGGCAACATCGGCCGCGTTAATCACGTTTGCGGGCTGCAAGCAGGCCGCCGATAAGGCAGAGAACGTGGCCAATGACACGGCCAAAGCCGCCGAGTCTGCGGCGACCAAGGCCAAGGACGCTGTCGCCAACGTAAAAAGTCGAACGCTCGCTGATGTTTTAGGGGCTCAACCCGCAGCTCATAAAGCCCGCTATCAATATCGTCATCCGGCCAAAACCCTGAATTATTTTGGTGTAAGGCCCGGCATGACAGTGGCTGAAGTTCTACCGGGCGGCGGCTGGTATTCAAAAATACTCTTACCCTATCTGGGGGATGAAGGACATCTGGTCGGGATCGACTACAGTGTTGACATGTGGGGGAAGTTTGGCGGCTTTGCCGGACCAGAGTTTTTGGAGAAAAGAAAAAGCTGGGCGTCTACCTGGTCCGAGCAGGCCAATGACTGGCGTGACGGTAGCCAAGCCGACATCTCAGCCTTTGCATTCGGCAGCGCACCGTCCAGCCTGAAAGACAAAGTCGACGTGGTATTCTTGCCGCGCGCCATTCACCACCTCAACAGATTTGATCAGGCCTACCTTGGACAGGCTTTGAAAGACATGAAGATGATCTTGAAACCTGACGGAATTGTCGCTGTCGTTGCCCACCGCGCCGCAGAGGATCAGCCCGATGACTGGGCCAATGGCGATAATGGCTATATGAAGCAAAGCACGGTTATTGCGCTTATGGATAAAGCCGGATTTGAACTGGCGGGTGAGCCGAGCGAGATCAACGCCAACCCAAAAGATAAGGCCGAAGCTGCCAATGGCGACGCTGTTTGGCGCCTTGGACCAAGTTTTCGCGGGGCCAAAGAGGGGACCGAAGAACGTGCCCGGATCGCGGCCATTGGCGAAACCGACCGTATGACCCTTAAATTCCGGCTCAAAAAATCATGATCACAAATTATTCTATGTATAACGCCAGCGTGCCGGTCCTTCTCCGGCAGCTGGATAATCTCGAACACATTCTCAAATTGGGCGAAGCCAACGCCAAGGAACGTGATATAGACACGTCTGTGTTTTTAAATGCCCGCCTCGCGCCGGATATGGCGACTTTGACCAAACAGGTTCAATTTGTGACGTCTCTGATCAAAAATTGCGCGCACCGGATTTCCGGAACTCAGCCGCCCGTGTTTGAGGAAACAGAGCAAACATTCGATGACCTCTATGGGACCATTGAACGGGCCCGAGGCGAAGTTCAGAAATGTCAAGAAGACACTGTCAACGAAAGAGAGAATAGTCCGTTCTCGGTCAAACTCGGGCCGATGGAGCGAGAGTTTACCGCTCTATCTTATCTGAGTGGATTTACTCTGCCCAATGTCTATTTCCACATCACCACGGCTTATAACATATTGCGCCATAATGGTGTGCCGCTTGGCAAGATGGATTTCTTTGGCGGGAAAATGGACTAGCGTGAGCCGGACCCGGTTCCTACGGGTTCGCGCGCAAAGCGGTTAAACCTTGGCCCCAAACGCATCCAGTCGCGCTTGGGATTGTCATAAACCTGATCCAGCACTTCTAATGCCAGTCCCGAGGGGCGGTAATGTGAGCTGTTCCACAGAACAGCCACGCCGGTTTTCTCGGCCGGATCAAACAGCACATGAGCCCGATAACCTTGCACGGCTCCGCGGTGCCCAATCACCGTATGACCATCCATATCATAGACCCGCCACCCCAAACTATAACGGGCTTCCGTCAGGGCCCCGTAGAAGCGGCGCATTTTACGGTCTTCATAGGGCGTAGCAATTCGAGGCGTCTGCGTTGCATGTAAGACATAATCCGTCAGAGGTGAGTCCTCAGAAAACTGGGCCTGCATCCACTTGGCCAGATCAGTGATTGAAGAGTTTACGCCGGCGGCGGCCGGCAGGCGGTAATAAGTCGGCTTCACGCTGGATATAGGATTGCCGCGACTATTATGAGGTTTGGCCCAGTCCTCTGACTGCTCAAGACCCGACAAGGTCGTCGTCGCCGTCTGCATATTGAGCGGCTTGAATATGTTCGCCGCAACGACAGCCTTATAAGGCAGGCCCGTGACTGACTCGATGGCCTCGGCCGCCCCGTCAAAAGCCACGTTCTGATAGCTATGGCATTGACCCGGCTCACATAACCGGTCCACGTCATGTAGAGCGCCGCGTACCTTTTTGGCCCCCTGGCCATCTTCGATACGTTTATCATAAGCATTGTGCTCGATGCCCGTGCGCTGGGACAAGACATCTTCGAGGGTGACCTCAAAGCGAGATGTTGGCAGATCAATAGACGGCGCATAATCTACGATGGGCTTTTGCAGTTCTAACTGCCCGTCTTCGACCAACTGCATGACGGCTGTGGCTGCGACGGCTTTGGACAATGAGGCCCAGCGAAAAACGGTGTCTTTGGTGACTTTACCGGATTGGCCCCTTTGTTTCTGACCAAATCCCTTGGCATAGATAATCTCACCGTCTTCGACGATGGCCACGGCTAGACCTGTCATTTCAGGTCTCTCCATGAGTTTTTTCACGCGCTTATCGACCTCGATAATATCGACATCACCGGCTAGCGCAGTCGTGCTCATCAATAGAGCGGACGATATGGCAAAAAACAAACGCATCAGAAAACGAGGAAGACCAGAATTAGCACGCCAAGTAAAACCCGATAAAGCATGAAGGGAAACATTCCGATCTTGCTCACCAGCTTCATGAAAAAGGAAATGGCGATATAAGCCGAAATAAAGGACAGAAAAGCGACGATCAGGCCGGACTGCAAAGACGCGCCCCCGGTTTCTTCGGCTCTGGCCAATTTCAGCAGGGCATAGAGGCCACCTGCCCCGATAAGCGGCAAACTCATGAGCATTGAAAACCGGGCCGCCTCGACACGGGTAAAATGCATCATCCGGGCAGCTGTCATCGTGATACCGGACCGCGATGTCCCGGGAATAAAGGCAATGGCCTGCGCCAGGCCCATCGTCAGCGCGCCGCGCCAAGTCAGATCTTCGGTGGACTTTTCGCGAGGATATTTGACGTCAGCCCACCAAAGCACGATCCCAAAAAAGATCGAGGCCGCCGCGATGATCCAAGCCTTGCGTAATAACTCATCATGTCCTGTAAATGCCAACGCCCCACCCAAAAACAAAGCCGGAGGCGTTGCAACAATCAGATTTAATGCCAGAACCGAGTCCTTGTTCAGTTGACGCCCCAATAGGTCGAAAAACCCCTTCAATATCGAGCCCACATCCTGGCGAAAATAAATCAGCACGGCAAATAGAGAACCGAAATGCGCCATAACATCGATCATGGCCCCCTGTTTACCCAACCCCATCTTCTCCGGGAGGATCAGATGCGCAGAGCTAGATACAGGAAGAAACTCTGTTACGCCCTGAATAATCGCCAAAAGGATCAGATAAAGAATAGACATGGCGCCGTTTTACCGCTCGGGGGTTTAGATAAAGTTAGCGAAGTCTTTATGGGACCATTTCTGCGATGTCAGGTGACAATCTCAGCGCAAATCCACAAAATTTCAGGTTTTTTATGTCGCATTGACAGTTTGTCGCAGCCTAAATTGGTGTGAAATTATCCTATTTTTGATTTTATTACAGAAGCTTATGTATATTTATTTTAGGATCTCCCAGACACTCCCGACACTTTGTCGCACATCAATTTTCTTCCACAGGCAAAATTCAGGGGTGAACTCTCAAAAACACGCCCAAATTAACCATCTCTTAATAGGTTTTTTCCCGATTCGCGCAATATTTATCTAATACAGTGCGGATCGTTAGAATCTTTCTGTCTTTTGACGCTCCATTTGCCCCTCTGCTATATAAACCACCGGGCGTTCCCCCAATGCCCATTCCTTGAATCAAATGGAGCCGACCATGCCCCAGCGCATGCTTAAATTTGTGGATGTTGACCGGCAAATGCCCGACAAGCGCGATGCCGATACCCGCGCCGAGGATTTCGCCGAGATTTATGGTGATTACATCCTAGAGAAGGCCGAAGAACAAGCCTCGCGCTGCTCGCAGTGCGGTGTCCCTTTTTGCCAGAATCACTGTCCGCTCCAAAATAATATCCCAGACTGGCTCCGCCTGACAGCCGAAGGCCGTTTGAAAGAAGCTTATGCCATCTCGGCCGCCACAAATTCTATGCCTGAAATTTGCGGACGCATCTGCCCCCAAGACCGCCTGTGTGAGGGCAATTGTGTCATAGAGCAATCTGGTCACGGCACAGTCACCATTGGCTCTGTCGAGCGCTTCCTGACTGACAATGCTTGGAAAGAAGGCTGGGTCGCCCCGATTAAACCCCGGGTCGAACGCGAACTTTCCGTTGGTATTATCGGGTCCGGTCCGGCAGGTCTGGCCGCCGCTGAGGCGTTGCGAGAGCAAGGCTGGCAGGTCACGGTCTATGAGCGAGCTGACCGTCCCGGCGGCTTAATGATCTACGGCATTCCGAACTTCAAACTGGAAAAATCCATCGTGGAACGCCGGACAAAACGCCTGGAAGACGGCGGCGTCACATTTGAACTCGGCATAGATGTAGGCGCAGATATCAGCTTCGACAAGCTCCGTGAAAAGCATAGCGCGGTCCTCATCGCGACCGGCGTTTATAAAGCTCGGGACCTGGAATGTCCCGGCGCAGGACTGGATGATGTCCGACCGGCTCTGTCTTTTCTGATCGACAGTAACAAACGCGGCCTAGGCGATGACATCCAAGGCGAAACCGCTGAGGGAAAAGACGTGGTTGTCATTGGCGGCGGCGATACGGCCATGGACTGCGTCCGCACGGCCGTGCGTCAGGGGGCTAAATCTGTCACCTGCCTTTACCGCCGCGACGAAGCTAATATGCCCGGCTCTGCCCGAGAAACCTATAACGCCAAAGAAGAAGGTGTAGATTTTCGCTGGCTCGCAGCGCCGAAAGCTATTCATGATGAGCACGGGAAAATCTCTATTGTACGGGCCGACAAAATGCGGCTTGGAATTAAAGACGCATCAGGCCGGCAAAGCCCGGAAGCCATCAAGGGCGCCGACTTTGACGTCAAAGCGGATCTGGTGATCAAGGCCCTCGGCTTCCTGCCTGAGAATATGGAAAATCTGAAACCGGAACTGGCCACTACACGCTGGGGCACGATAAAAGTCAATCCGGTCACATTCGAGACCAATCTCGACGGTGTTTACGCCGCTGGTGATATCGTCCGCGGCGCATCGCTTGTGGTCTGGGCGATCCGTGAAGGCCGGGACGCGGCTGACCATATGCACAAATATTTGTTGTCCCTGGAAAGCGCTCAATTGGAGGCCGCGGAATGAGTGATCATAATATTCAAGGACAATGTTTATGCGGCGAGGTGAAGTTCGTTACTCGCGACCCCCATCATATCGACGCCTGCCATTGCAAAATGTGCCAGCGCTGGGCCGGAGCTGTTTTTATAGGTGCCGACTATCGTAAGTCCGATGATGTCAAAATCACCGACGACACATCCCTCGTCTGGTACGCCAGTTCTGACTGGGCGAAGCGGGGGTTTTGCCGGACTTGCGGCTCCAGCCTCTTTTACCGTTTAAAGGACAAGGACGATTTCTGGGCTGTTTGCGCCGGCAGTCTCGACCTGCCTGACGGTCTAAAACTGGGGCAGGAAATCTTCATTGATGAAAAACCTGACCTTTATGATCTTGCAGGTGACCAGCCTAAGCTGACGGGCTCAGAATTTTTGGCAACCTTAAATTTGGAAGTGGACTCATGAGTAACTGGAAAGACACTTACGAAAAAAACCGGGACTTGCTGATTGAGGCCGGTGCCTATGACCCGGCGGATGAGCATGACGCCTGTGGTGTGGGCCTGGTGGCCTCAATTGACGGCACACCCCGCCGAGATGTGGTTGAGATGTCTATTCAAGCCCTCAAAAATGTCTGGCACAGAGGCGCTGTAGATGCGGACGGCAAGACGGGCGACGGGGCCGGCATTCGCCTGGATATTGCTCAGGAATTTTTCAAAGCCCAGGTTGAGCGCACGGGTCATAAGGCCGGCAATTCCAAAATCGCTGTCGGCATGATCTTTCTGCCGCGTACAGATTTCGGTGCCCAGGAAGACGCCCGGACCATTGTTGAATCCGAATTATTGCGTGAAGGCTTTTATATTTACGGCTGGCGGCAAGTGCCCATTGATATTGGTGTGATCGGCGAAAAAGCCCAGGCGACCCGGCCGGCAATTGAACAGGTCATGTTCAGGGATAGTCGGGGGCGAAAGGGCGACAAGCTGGAACGGGAGCTTTACATCATCCGGCGCCGGATCGAGAAGCGCATTATCGCAGCGGCTATTCCCAGCTTTTACATCTGCTCGCTTTCGGTGCAGACCATCATTTATAAAGGCATGTTCCTGGCCGAGGATATCGACGCCTTTTATCCGGACTTAAAAGACGAACGCTTTGTCTCGCGCGCCGCCATTTACCACCAGCGGTATTCTACCAATACCTTCCCGCAGTGGTGGCTGGCGCAACCGTTTCGCATGCTCGCCCATAACGGCGAGATCAATACGGTAAAGGCCAATACGAATTTCATGAAGAACCATGAGATCAAAATGGCGAGCTCCGCTTTTGGCGACAGAGCCGGTGATGTAAAACCCATTATTCAAAAAGGAAGTTCCGACTCAGCCGCGCTCGACGCCGTCTTTGAGCTCCTGGTTCGGGCAGGACGGACCGCCCCTCTGGCCAAGACACTATTAATACCCGAGGCTTATTCTAAACGTGGCGATCTCGTGCCTGACAACTGGCGCAAGCTTTACGAATATTGCAACGGCGTTATGGAACCCTGGGACGGCCCGGCAGCGCTGGCAGCCTATGATGGCCGCTGGTGTATGGCGGGTCTCGATCGCAACGGTCTGCGTCCTATGCGCTATGCCATTACGTCTGACGGCATATTGGCTGTCGGGAGTGAAACAGGCATGTGCCCGATTTCCGAAGCCAAGATTCAGAAAAAGGGTTTTATCAAACCCGGGCGTCTGATTGCCGTGGATCTGGAAGAAGGAAAGTTCTACCATTCTTCTGAAATTCTCGACAAAATGGCGTCCGAGCGCCCCTATGCCAAATGGCTTGAAAAGGTAGTCAATCTGGACGAAAAACTGGCCGGGCCCGAGCCGGCCCCGGAACTGACCGGCGAAGATTTGATCCGCCGTCAATTTGCCTGCGGCCAGACTCTGGAAGACATGGAACTGATCCTGACACCCATGGCCGAGAACGGAAAAGAATCCGTCGGCTCTATGGGGGATGACACACCGCTTGCCGTTTTATCAGATATCTACAGGCCTTTGTCTCACTATTTCCGTCAGAAGTTTTCACAGGTAACCAATCCGCCCATTGACCCGCTTCGTGAAACGCGGGTTATGGGCCTGAAAACCCGTTTCCGAAATCTTCGCAATATCCTCTCCGATGGTGAAGTGCAGACCAAGCAAATGCTGGTGCTCGACAGCCCAGTCATGACCAATGGCATGTATGCCCGCTTCATGGACATGTTCGGTAAAAGCTCCCATGTGGTAGACTGTTCCTTTGAAAAACCCGTTGAGGATATCCGCGCGGGCCGCACATTGAAACTCGCCTTGGACCGGATCCGCGCAGATGCGGAACAGGCCGTCCGCGACGGCAATGAAAACATCGTCATCAGCGACAAGGCGGTCTCTGCAGACAAGCCGGCCATGCCCATCATTCTGTGTGTGGGCGCCATTCATTCTCATTTGGTCAATACCGGCCTGCGCTCTTCTTGCTCGATCATTGTGCAAACAGCGGAGTGTTTGGACACACATTACTACGCGGTACTCATCGGAGCAGGCGCGACAGCCATTAACGCTTATATGGCGCAAGACAGCCTGACCGACCGGGTGGGTCGCGGCCTGCTGGATATGGACGCCGATACAGCGGCCCAACAATATAAAAAGGCTATCGAAGCTGGGCTGTTAAAAATCATTTCCAAGCTCGGCATTTCTGTCATCTCGTCCTATCGAGGCGGCAATAATTTCGAAGCGCTGGGTCTTTCGCGCTCCCTCGTCGGTGAGTTCTTCCCGGGTATGACCAGCCGCATTTCCGGTATCGGGCTGGCCGGTCTTGAGAAGAAGCTGCTGGAGATCCACGAAAAAGCTTATGATCCATCGGTCATCACCCTGCCGGTTGGCGGGCTGTACCGGGTGCGCGCTAAATCCGAGCGCCACGCTTATACGGCCGATATGATCCATATGTTGCAAGAAGCGGTAACCCGCGGCGACTATGAACTTTACAAACGCTATGCCGAAGTAGTGAATAATCAGTCGCCTATTCAGGTGCGTGATCTGCTCGACATTCAGCCCATGGATAAGCCCGTGCCGCTGCGCAATGTTCAGAGCGTCAATGAAATCCGCCGCCGTTTCTGTACGCCCGGCATGTCATTAGGTGCCCTGTCGCCGGAAGCCCACGGTACGCTGAATATCGCCATGAACCGCATCGGCGCCAAGTCCGTGTCCGGTGAAGGCGGCGAAGACCGCTCCCGCTATAAACCTCTGCCCAATGGCGACAATCCTAACTCGGCTGTGAAGCAGATTGCGTCCGGGCGCTTTGGCGTCACGGCAGAATATCTCAATCAATGCCGGGAAATTGAAATTAAAGTGGCGCAAGGCGCCAAGCCAGGCGAAGGCGGACAGCTCCCCGGCTTTAAAGTAACGGAAATGATCGCCCGGTTCCGGAACGCGACGCCTGGCGTGACACTGATCTCGCCGCCGCCGCACCACGATATCTATTCCATCGAAGATCTGGCGCAGCTGATTTACGATCTTAAACAGATTAATCCCACAGCGCGGGTCGCCGTGAAACTCGTGGCGTCGACCGGTGTCGGCACGATCGCGGCCGGTGTTGCCAAGGCGAAGGCCGACACCATCTTAATTGCGGGCCATAATGGCGGTACGGGCGCGTCGCCCAATACGTCCCTGAAATATGCGGGCATGCCTTGGGAGCTTGGCCTGTCTGAAGCGCACCAAATTCTGACGCTCAATAATTTGCGTGATCAGGTGACCTTGCGAACCGATGGCGGGCTCAAGACCGGTCGGGATATCGTCATCGCGGCCATGCTGGGCGCGGAAGAATACGGCATTGGCACGCTGAGCTTAGTGGCTATGGGCTGTATCATGGTGCGTCAGTGTCATTCCAATACTTGCCCCGTTGGCGTCTGCGTACAGGACCCGCGCCTGCGCGAGAAGTTCACCGGGACACCGGACAAGGTTATCAATTTGATGAGCTTTATTGCCGAGGACGTGCGCGAAATACTCGCGGAGCTCGGCGTCGAACGCCTTGAGGATATTATTGGGCGCGCGGATCTGCTCACCCAGTTTTCCCGCGGGGCCGTGCATCTGGACGATCTGGACCTTAACCCCATATTGGCCCGCGTGGATAACCGCCCTGTCGTCGATACCCGTCACAAACGTATCGAAGTGCCGGACGGTATTGACCCTTTAATCATTCAAGACGCAGCGCAATTCTTTGAACGCAATGAAAAGACGTCCCTGACTTACGCGGTTCAAAATGTGCACCGGGCCGTCGGTACACGCACATCGTCAAAAATCTATCAGACTTTCGGCGATGCCCAATTGCCGCCCGGTCATTTGACCATTCGCTTGCGCGGATCTGCGGGGCAAAGTCTTGGCGCTTTTGGGGTGAAAGGTCTGCGCCTGCTCGTAGACGGTGATGCCAATGATTATGTGGGCAAAGGCCTGTCCGGCGCGGAGATCATTGTCGCCCCGCAAGGACGTACGCCCATTAACGCGCACCTTTCGGCCATTGTCGGAAACACCTGTCTCTACGGAGCCACTGCGGGAACACTGCTTGCGGCCGGACGCGCCGGTGAGCGCTTTGCGGTTCGCAATTCAGGCGCCCGCGCCGTAGTCGAAGGCTGCGGCACCAATGGCTGCGAATATATGACCGGCGGTACGGTCGTCATTCTCGGCGCTGTTGGGGATAATTTCGGCGCGGGCATGTCAGGCGGCATGGCCTATGTCTATGACCCGGATGCCAAGTTTGAACGGGCGGTCAATCCGGACATGGTGGTCTGGCAACGTTTCGGCACAGAGTATTGGGAGCTGGAATGCAAATCGCTCATCGAAGAACATGCGCGCATGACCGGCTCGGACTTTTCGCAAAAGCTTTTACTGGAGTGGGAGCTGGAGCGCAGTCATTTCTGGCAGATCATCCCGAAAGAAATGCTCAACCGTTTGGAGCAGCCCCTATCCGAGGCGGCGGAATAGCCTAACTTATCGGCAACATAAAGAAGGCCGCCGCCGCGGATGCCAGGGCGATTGTCGTGACAATCTTGCGGACCCGATCATCCTGCTTGAGCAGATAAAACGCGACCGATAGCAGCAATAGATTAGCGCAGATCACTAAGGTCAGGAATTGGTTCGTAATAGGCGGCACGGCCCCCCCTGTCAGGGCTTGAGAGAGGCGCGGTAGTCCAACCGCCATATTGATAGAAATCACCAATCCCACATAGGCTTTGGATAAATCCGACAGAGTCAAACGCCAAGCTTTGTCAACGGACAAATCCTTGCGCATGAGCGAGAAACCAAATTCTCGGCCTGCAATTAACCCGAGGAAGACAAAGGTTGTCGACATGGGAATGGCAGATACCTCTTTGAAGAAAAACAAAAGACTGGCGTAAATAAAGTCGATCAGTGTCGCCGATCGGATATCAGTCACCGCCGTCTTCGCGCGAAGAATTTTCTGGACCGGCCCGCCTTTATTCCAGAAGGTATATCCCAGAAGCGCAAGAATAATGAACAAGGCCGTGAAACATTCCAGCGCCGACAATTCTCGCGGCAGGAAAACAAAAATGTTGGCGAAATCCTGAATGAGCCAAACTCCCCAGAGATAGGCGGTCGTTACCCATTGCAGGATCACCCAATAAGAAGCGTTTCCGAACTTGCGAGAAACCAAAAAAATGATCCCTTCGATGAACACACCGCTGGCTATGATATAAGGCGCGTAGGCTTTGTATTTGGTGACAATGCCCTGTGACTTATTACAGGACTTGATTTCTTCGGCGTCTGTCAATGCTGTGGGATCGCAGTTAATCAGAAGGTCCGGTATAAAATAGACAACCGCTGCTATGACTAGCCCCATTATACTGGCCAGCCCCCAGGGTGCTTTGGCCGATACGTCATTTTCAGCGAAGAACTTTTCGACCGAACGGGTCGCCACGAGGAAGACCAAAAGACCAACTAAAAAGGCCAGACCGTAGCCTGTCAGAGACTTGCCCAGCATAGATGTGAAACCGTCTACGGCAGCAAACACGGTTAGCACCATAAACGATGTCGAAACCGGCACCCCAAATCGGGTTATAACTAAAAGCGCGAGGGGCGGAAGCGTGTGATACCACTGTATATCAACGGGCGGATATTTTTTGACATTAGATAAACGCTGCCAGGATGGATCGCCGTCATAAATGATCCAGCCATAGGTAAAAGTTACGACGAGAACTGATCCTGCGAACAGAAATAACCAACCCCAGTGTAATTTGGAATTGGAGTTGATAAACGTCCCCAAGGTCTGCAGGGCGTCATTTCCGACCACCGCATAGGCCGCAAAAAAGAAGCCTAACAACGCAAAAAAGGAAATCTCAAACATTCTACCCGCTCTTATTTTTAGGAGTTTTGTGACCAGATTCGGCAGGCGTGCCTATCTGTTTTTCAAAGCCTGACCCAATTCTTTAATCTTGGCCTCTTTAAGAGCGGCGCATAACTCAATGGATTCGAGGGTTTGTGCCAATCGGCGCTCATATCCCGGAATCATATGGGCTTTGCTCTCTATGAGCGTTTCTAGCTCATTTGCTTTCTCGATCGAACAAAACCCCCCGCCAAACGATGCCATGCCGGGCTTGCGGACATCCGGTATACGCGACTCGACATAACGATCAAAATTACGTTTGAACCAATTCCAAGTCATATCCGAATGCGCGGGCTTGCCCATAAGGGCAAAGACAATGCTTGACGCATCGTTCTGGTTCATCTGACTGCTCCCATCCAGCGCCATATGGAGAAGCTGCTTTACCCGGTCCGGAGATTTAACTTCAACCAAAGCAGAAAGCGCGCTATTTTTTTCCCTTCGGCTTCCATCTTTGTGAAGGGCGAGCAGCGCATCAAAGGCCTCTACTTCGCGTTCCATCAAAACTGAGTCCAAGGCATAACTCAGGAGGTTGGACGGAACGGCAGATTTATCCGCCTCACCGTCCAGACCCAAATAGGCGGCGCCTTTTTTGGCATACGCCGTCACCAGAGATTTATCATTGGCCCGATAAATCAGATTACCCAAAAGCGTCGGCGCCAGTAGCTGACCCTCTATTGTATCTGTGCCAACGACAGATTCATATTTGGCTTCGTAGATATCGCGGACAAATCGCTCATAATCTGGACGCGCCGTATCCGGCAGATGATTGTCCATAAAGCCCAAGAGATCACCGGCCTTATTGACCACATCATATTCAGGATGTTTGGCAAATTTTTCCACGCCTTGCAGATAGACAGAGCTATCGACTTCACCGGCCCTGTAGGCAGCGAGGAGGCTGTCCTGGGTGGCCAAAACTTCGCGCGTGTTGAGCTTGTCGATGTTGTTTAGCAGGTCCGCCCAGTTTTCGCTCGGCATGGTGAAACGATAATAACCGGCCCCATCGGCGTTAGGCATGATGATCGGGCATATTGTTCCGCCGATCAAAGCCATTGATGCTTCCTTGTCAAAGGTTTGAGAAGCGTGTGACAGTACAGTACAGTTTTTGTGGTCTTGAGAATCTAATTCATTGAAGGATCTGATACATACCGGTATCTCCCAGCTTTGTGCCGTATTCGTTTTCGATCCAAGAGGTGCGTATCTCTTTTGGGAAATTGCTAAACTCTTTTTCGCAGCTGGAACAGTTCCGATCGGGGTATTTCGAGTTGTTTGCTCACACGAATATCCCAGCCGCACCAAAGGCACGCCCGGTTGATCGACAAATGATTTTAACGCATCGACAACATCCGGATTGCCGGAGCCATCGGCCAGGCTTTGGAAAAAATCGTCAGCGCTGGCAACACCATGCTCAAACCGCTCCATATGGAGCTGCACGCCTTTGCGGAAATTCTCTTCGCCCAAATAGCTTTCGATCATGGATAGAACACCGCCGCCCTTTCGGTAGGTGATCCCGTCAAATTGCTGCATGACGTTTTCAGAGCGATTTAAAGGCGTTCGAACACTGCGGGTCGATGCCAGACTATCAATATTCATAGCCCCCAGCGCCGAGCGTTGATTGTTGCGGTCAAAATTTCCATCGGGCTGCCACAACGTTATACCCTTATTACCCATCCATGTGGCAAAGGCTTCATTGAGCCAGATATCTTCCCACCAATACGGCGTAACCAGATTTCCAAACCATTGGTGCGCGATTTCATGGGAATGCACAGATGCGTAAGCGCGTTTTTGGGACAAGGGCGCATCGTCATCCATCAGCAGCAGATACTCCCGATAAACAATAGCGCCGGGGTTCTCCATAGCGCCAAAGGCATAATCCGGCGCAGCGATCAGATCGAGTTTCTCATAAGGATAAGGCACAGCGAAGTAGCCTTCAATCGCTTCCATGATTCCGGCCGTATTCTTGAGCGCATAATCCAGTTGCTCGCCCTTGCCTTTAGCGGCAATGCCTCGAAGTTTGATGGGACGGTCCCGAACCTCTGTCACCGGTAGATCCGCATAGTCCACCACATCATAAGGTCCAACACCAAAGGCAATCAGGTAGGTTGGTAACGGCAGAGTCTGGGCGAACTGGTGCTTAATCCAGCCATTGTCCAAAGGGGTTGCGGAAATCTCCGGTGTATTGGAGTAGACAAAATCCTCCTCCGGCGATGTGATAGACAGCGTAAACGGGACTTTGAAACGGGGCTCATCAAAACTTGGAAATGCCTCCCGCGCACCCAGAGGCTCAAACTGCGTGACGACATAGGCGTCATCACCTTTGACCACTTTATAGGCGGAATTAAGGTTGAGATTATAAGGCGTCTCGTAAGGCAGGCGCAGGGTGAGCGGGCCGGCGGGCAGCGTTTCTTCTGATGTTATTCGGGCAATGCCAGAGGGCGCTTCGCTCGCCGGCAATTCTTCAAAGGTCATAGGAATGGTCGTCACACCATTCACGGCGACAGCGCCGCGAACGGTCATATTTTTACCATGGAGCCAAATCTGCCGCGTGGCCTTAGCGATCTCCACATCAATTTCGACTATCCCCGTATACCCGGGATCATCTGGATTCATGACCATATCAATCCGGTAAGCCAAAGGCGTAACATTGGCACCTAGCAAAGCATGAGGAACGTCGTTTTCAATAAACAGCGCATCTGAGCCAGACTTGGAATCCATTATGGAAATATCTGAGTTTTGCTTGCAACCCACCAATATAAAGATCGCCGCCAATATTGCGGCGAACCCGATTGTCATGCGTGTCATTATTGTCTCCGTCTTATGGATCCAAACTTATCCGGCCTAAATATCCGGGTAAAGCCCTCCAAGATCGAAAGGCCAACTAATAAGATAACATTTCCTCTATCCTGCCGTTATAGTTATGCTATAACGGTCGTTGGCGAGATCAGCATTTATGACCGAAGAAACATTGAAATCTGCTAAGGATTACGAGGCGCCACGTATGCGTGGACGGCCCGGTCGCATGCCGCCGGAAGAGTCAGCT
Organism: uncultured Caulobacterales bacterium; assembly: GCA_937924355.1. Lineage (GTDB taxonomy): Bacteria > Pseudomonadota > Alphaproteobacteria > Caulobacterales > Maricaulaceae > JACOMS01. Next base: position 2,307 of record CALDSY010000083.1, on the reverse strand, counting down.
GCGATCACCCGCAAGATCACGCTTTTTTCGATGGCGGTCGGGATTTTCTTTGTGGTCGCTAAGTTTTTCCTTTTGGAAGAGACCCATTCAGTCGGCATTTTGGCCTCTCTCATCCATTCCAGCCTCGATTTGTTTGCAGCGCTGACAACCTTTGTGGCCGTCAGATACGCCGCGAAACGACCAGACGGGGAATTCCGTTATGGTCGCGGTAAAATCGAGAGCTTTGCCGCTGTTTTACAGGTCTGTTTGATTATTGTTGTCGCGTTTCATTTGCTAGAGCACTCCATAGAGTCCTTTAATGAGCCGGAAGTCGTAGAGCGTTCAGCGCTAGCCATTATTGCGCTCATTGTTTTTATTGTCGTCAGTACATTTTTATTGCTGGCACAGGGCTGGGCTATCCGTGAAACCGGATCCATTGCCGTCAGAGGTGACCGCGCACACTATTTTGCGGACCTGATCGCGAACCTGTTTGTGATCGCCGGTATTCTTTTCGTGACCTATACGCCGTATAAACGGGCGGATGTGATCGTCGGTATTGTCATGGCTGTTTGGCTGTTACTGACGGCCGCGCGCATCACCCGGATCGCGTGGGCACAGCTCATGGACAAAGAACTTTCGCCCCAAGAACGCGATCTCATCATTAAGCTGGCCATGGAAGACAAAGCCGTCAAAGCCGTCCATGATCTGCGCACTCGGGCGTCCGGACCCCATGTACATATTCAAATGCGGCTGGACCTGGATCGTCATCTCTCCTTGTCCGATGCCCATGATACCATACTGGCGGCGGAGACCCGCATGATGCAGGTTTACAAAGCGGCCGATATTCTTATTCACCCCCATCCAACCGGATGTCAGGATCAGCACGGTAATGAACGTTTTCGTCCGGATGATTAACAACTCATTACCGCTTTAGAGGCTAATATCTCCTTATGCGCACACTTTACCACTGGCCGCTTGATCCGCAGTCCAGACAGGCTCGCTTGGCCCTGGAGGAAAAACGCCTGCGCTTTAAAATGGTTCAGATTAACCCCTGGGAGATCGACGAGAGTTTTCTCACTTTGTCACCCGAAGGTCGTCCGCCCATATTAGTTGAGAATGTTCCGGGCGGTCAGGTCGTCATCAGCGGTGCCCGCGCCCTATGTGAATACGCCGAAGATAGCGCCGGGCGGGTTATTCTCCTCCCGGGGTCCGCAGCCGAACGGGCCGAGGCGCGCCGGATTTGCAATTGGTTTGACGTGAAATTCGCTGACGAGGTCAATGCCTTTATTCTCGCTGAGCGCCTTGAAAAAACCCTAACGGGCGGCGGCGCACCTGATCCGCAAACCTTGCGCGAAGGCCGTAAAAACCTGGCCTTCCATCTGGACTATCTAGATTTTCTTTTACAAAAGCGCAGCTGGCTGGCCGGACATGATTTCTCTTTGGCCGATATCGCGGCCGGCGCCCATTTATCTTGTTTGGATTTTATCGGCGAGATCAATTGGAAAGACCATGCCTCCATCAAAGAGTGGTACCAAAAATTGAAATCGCGGCCTAGTTTTCGGCCCCTTCTCGCCGATAATATGCCCGGTTTAATCCCGCCCCGCCATTATTCGGATCTGGATTTTTAAAGTCGTGACACGCACTCTGTCGAAACGCTTCAAAACTCGCTGTCACAAGCTTGGTTTTACAGCGCCCTATGTGGCGGACTTAGCCATTTGGGATGAGCGGACGCCAGAGCGGCTTAAACATTTCATCGCCCAAAATTATCACGGCGAAATGAGCTGGATGGCTGAAACACAAGCCCGCCGGAGTGACCCCCGGCATATGTGGCCTGATGCGCGCGCGGCCGTTCTGGTCGGGATGAATTACGGACCGGACACAGACCCCCTGTTAACGCTGGATCAAAGCGAAAAGGCGACGCTTTCGGTTTATGCCCGGAACCGTGATTACCACGACATCATGAAAGGCCGTCTCAAGGAATTGGCCGGTCTATTGGCCCGCGATATGGATTGTGACGTCAAGGTCTTCGTCGATACGGCGCCGTTGATGGAAAAGCCCATGGCCCAAATGGCCGGACTTGGCTGGCAAGGCAAGCACACAAATTTGGTGAGCCGCGACTTTGGCAGCTGGCTGTTCATCGGGAGCATATTGACCGACGCGAAGTTGGCACCAACCCAAGGCGAAACGGATCACTGCGGTAGCTGCCGGGCCTGTCTCGACATTTGTCCGACGGACGCCTTTCCGTCGCCTTATCAACTGGATGCCAGGAAATGTATTTCTTATCTGACCATTGAATTTAACGGCAAGGTGGACGAAGATTTGCGAGCC
>CALDSY010000082.1 GCA_937924355.1 uncultured Caulobacterales bacterium | reverse complement strand
TTTATCCCGCTCATCGCGCTCCAAGAGCTGTTCGAGCACTTGCTCCAGGGTGATCTCTTCGCCGTAACCGGTCAATTCTTTGTGGCGGCGGCCAGCCCGTTCTTTCGGGTCGGCATCGACATAGAGCTTCACATCAGCCTTCGGGCAAATGACCGTGCCGATATCACGGCCGTCCAAAACGCCGCCTTTGGCTGCAAATTCTCGCTGAAAATCCAGGAGCTCCTGACGCACAGCCGGGTGGATGGAGACTTTGGAGGCCGCCGCGCCAACGGGCCCGCTTTTCAATACAGGGTCGTCCAGCTGCTCAGGGGTGACCTGCCGGGCCGCCTTGGCGCATTGGGCCGGGTCAGACAGATCGTAGTTCTTTTCAAGGGCAATCCGCGCTGTGGCGCGGTAGAGTTTGCCTGTGTCGAGATGCGAAAGATTATAATGTGCGGCCAGTTTCTTGGCCAAAGTTCCTTTGCCACTGGCAAAGGTGCCGTCTATGGCAATGACCGTCATCCAGCCAGCTCGATATTCGCTCCTAATGTTTCCATCAGGCTGAAAAAACTCGGAAAGCTCGTGGCGATCATAGCGGCATCATCAATCTCTACCGGGCGCTGGGCTGCCAGGCCCAGGACCAATGCCGACATGGCAATCCGGTGGTCATGGTAGGTCGTGACCTTGCCGCCGCCAACCGGGGCACCGCCCCCTTTGACCCGCATGCCATCGGCGCTTTCGGACACATCGACGCCGTTGCGGCGCAGCAGTTCTACGGTTGCCATAATCCGGTCGCTTTCCTTGACCCGTAATTCTTCGATACCTTCCATAATCGTGTCACCTTTGGCGAAAGCGGCGGCAATGGCAAGTATGGGATATTCGTCGATCATGGACGGGGCGCGCTTGGACGGGACATTGACCCCGCGTAAATTCGAATGACGCACATGCAGGTCCGCAATGACTTCGCCGCCGGATTTACGGAAGTTATCAGCGCGAATATCGCCGCCCATCTCGGCCAAAGTTTCCAGCAGGCCTGTTCGCGTTGGGTTCATCATCACATTTTCAATGCAAATATCTGAGCCAGGAATGATCAATGCGGCAACAATCGGGAACGCCGCCGAGGATGGATCCCCTGGCACATTGACCCGCGTCCCGACCAGATTGACCGGGCCCGTAATACTGACCACTTGGCCTTCATCCTTGGGGCGGGCTGAAACCTCGGCGCCAAAGGCCCGTAACATGTTTTCTGTATGGTCACGGGACAGGCGAGTCTCGCGCACCGTGGTCGTGCCGTCTGTTCGTAGACCCGCCAGCAATATAGCTGACTTCACTTGGGCTGAAGCATGAGGCGGCGTAAAATCCAGAGGCTTGAGCGTTCCTGATGAGGTCAGTGTCGCCGGCAAACGGTCGCCCTTGGCCGACGCCGCTTCGATGCCCATTTCCCGCAAAGGATCGAGCACCCGGGCCATCGGGCGGCTGCGTAGAGACTCGTCGCCTGTAAATTCTGCTTTGATAGGATAGGCCGAAGCTGCGCCCATAATCAGACGAACGCCCGTGCCGGCATTGCCGCAATCAACTTGACCTTTGGGCGATTTTAGCCCGGCAGAGCCGCAGCCCGTCACGGTAAAACTTCCGTCGTCATTTTCTGCAACCTTGGCGCCGAGTGCGCGCATGGCCCCTATGGTGGACATAATATCCGCCCCGCGCAAAAGCCCGGTCACATGGGTCTCGCCTTCAGCCAATGCGCCTAATATAATCGCTCTGTGTGAAATCGATTTATCGCCAGGTGCCTTGATGATACCCTTCAAGGCTTGTCCCGGTTTTGCAATGGCCCCTGCTGGCATAATTCCCACAACTCGTTTTTGTCGGTTGACTCTCAAATTCGAAACGCTAAGACGCGAACGAAGTTGCACCGCTTAACGGCTTAGCCTCCCTATGACAAGGCCCGAAACCAGCGTTGTACACAGAATTTGTAACGGACAGGAAGAGACTATGGCCAAGGTCGATTTGGGTGAAAAAAGAGTTTGCCCCGAATGTGCATCCAAATTTTATGATTTGAAAAAACGGCCCGCCGTTTGCCCAAAATGTGAGTACAGCTATGATCCGGACGCGGTCGAAGTGGTTGCCACAATCCCTGTCGCAGAGATCAAACCTGAAAATGAGTCCGATGATTTAGAGTCCGGCGAAGAGCAGGAAGAAGAAGATGTGGATGAAGCCGAAGCCGAAGCGAAAGAGCTGGAGCTGGACGGCGACGATGCCAATTTCGGCGGTGTGACCTCTGATGATGATGATGACGGCATGGCTCCGGACATCACAACATTCGATCCGGACGAGGATGAGGATGAAGACGCTGCGCTGGTGGATGACGAAGAAGACGAACTACCGCCAACGGACAAAGAAGACGAAGATCCCGAAGAAATAGAGATTTAGTCTCAAGCTTGATTTTAGACTTGAACAATAGACAGGGCCGACTTATAGGTCCCGTCTCTTTTTGACGCCCAACCACCAGTCGGCGTCACCTTTTTTGGAAGGGGCCATAGCTCAGCTGGTAGAGCGCTTCGCTGGCAGCGAAGAGGTCAGGGGTTCGACTCCCCTTGGCTCCACCAAAA
>CALDSY010000081.1 GCA_937924355.1 uncultured Caulobacterales bacterium | reverse complement strand
TCGATCTTGAACTTATGGGCTTTTTGCCCGGTCATCCAAAGCCCCATGCCGCAGCCAATATCATTGCCCACTAGGTGAGGATAAATGATATCCTTTGACAAGAAAGCCGCGCCCACAGGAATACCTTTGCCGGGATGAAGGTCCGGCAAGCCGACGGCCTTTTCCATACCTGGCAGGCTTGCAGCATGATCGAGCTGACGCAGGGCCTCGCCCTCCATCCAGCTTTTTTCGCTGGCAATGACGATAGATTTAGACATCGCTATCTCCATTTTTAAGGCCGTGCTGTTTCAGTTCTTTTTTGGAGAGCTGCTTTTTGGAAACGACATGCCATCGCTTTTGGATCCAGATCTCTGTTTGCCAGGGACCGGGGCGAAAGGGCATGGCATCAAATAGAACTTTATTGAGTTCACCATAAGTATAATCCCAACCATTTGCTTGGACGGGTTTTACATCCGTTTCAATTGCGTACCAAATCCCCTTTTTCCTAACATGGAAGCGGGTATCGCTCAAAATCTTGAGCGACTCCGGTGGTTTCTTTGCTGTCCAACAAAATCGTTTTGGTAATTCGAGACCGAGTCGAGTTAAAAGTGTATTTGTTTCCTTGAGACAGCCATCTTTGGGGCAGACATACAAATCAGCCCTCCAACGGTTTGGTGGTTTCGGACCGTAGCCATCGCTGCCCCAATAACGGCCATCTTTGTCGATACGAACTTTGATCATGACGAAGTCTTCCAAATGTTCGCGAACATGCATTTTGACTGTGCTGCCTGTATCTAAATGCTCACAGATTTCAGAAAACACATCATCCCATTTTCGGTCGCGCTGCTTCTGCAAATAACGTTTTAACGGCGCGAGGTTTTCATTCAAACATTTGGCCCCATAGGCCAAGCGTTTACCAGACACGCGCTTGCGGCCGTCGTCCAAGCTCAGATGACGGATTTTTGCGTTTCTCATTCGGCTTCCGCGGCGCGGACGCTCGACGATGACTTTAAACATATCCTCACGCATTTGCGCCTCCATCAGAAGACGCAGCTGCGCTGTATTTTAAATATTGATTAGCGCTCCGTGCAGGCACGAAGCTTTGGAAATTGCCCATGACAAATCCTGATGCTCAGGCGGGCAGACCAAATAGTTTAGAAATTTAAGTGAAAAGGAGGTCGTGCCCTGCCTAGTTAAAAGTAGGGTTAGTGAATGTGTTTAAGCGTTGCCACATGTAACCCTCCTTCATTCTGGTTGGGCGTTGATTGGAGGGCGCATTTAGTTTGGACGTTTTAAAAGCGCAAGACCAAATTGCGACAATCATTCAAAAAGTGACTGACTGTGGTTTTTTCGCAACATCGCCCTTGTGGATGTTGAAACTTTCTTCCTGGTTTGGTTGAATAGTAGAAATGAATAGTCCTGATTTCAGTAACCGCTTCAAAGAATTACGCGAAGCCAGCAAACAACCTGCCATAGACGCAGGTTGGATCGAAATTGTCGCTACAAGCGGGGTTTGGGACGAATTCTATGAAGTATACAATTTTCGGCCATCTATATATCCAGAGGATTGGCCCGGAATAACGGAACCGGTGCCATCGGTGACTTTTAAAATTGATCACTTTTTTCCTGTTCATGAACGTAAAGCGGATGGATATTTATCCAAAGAAGTAGCAGCCCTTGGAGAATTCTACAAAAATTGCTTTCGCAATGTTTTGAAGAAGAACGAAAAAGTCGTCACACTAGATTGGCAACACCCCTGTTACAGGTTTGATCCCTGGTCAGAATTTGATGTCTGGCCAATCCTACCTATTCCAGACGGAGACTATTATATTTTCCTTACGCCTGATTTGAAGGGCGGTTTTTTCGGCCATCCTTGGGAAGGTACAATCTGCGTCATGGGAGAAAAATTTGTAAGCCAGCTTGGGAATGCGCCGAAAGATTTCCTTAAGATTCCAATACGCCGGGACGGTATCCCAGTTTAGCCTTGCGAATTGTAGTCGTCACCACTAACTCGCCCTTATGACAGATTTCACCGATATTACGGGCTTGGGCGAGATTGCCGATAATTATGATGCGCTTCTCTGCGATATTTGGGGCGTGATGCATAATGGCAAAGTGCCGTATAAGGCCGCTATCACGGCGCTGGAGCGCTTCCGGTCAGAGCGCGGGCCAGTGATTTTAATCTCCAATTCGCCGAGACCCTCGGCGGCCATTCCGGCTCAGTTTGATCAGGTTGGCGTTATCGGAGAGCCGTTTGATGCCATCGTCACCTCGGGTGATGCGACCATTAATGAGCTGGCGCGCCGCGCGCCCGGGCCAGCCTTTAAGCTCGGACCAGACCGGGATGATATTATCTATGAGGGTATGGAAATGAATTTCTGCGCCCTCGAAGATGCATCTTTTATTTCCTGTACGGGGCTTTTCAATGATGATGAAGAAACGCCCGAGGATTACCGGCATATGCTCAACGAGGCGGCGGATATGGGCATTTCCATGGTTTGCGCCAATCCGGATGTGCAGGTTAAACGCGACGGCAAGCTGATCTATTGCGGCGGGGCGCTGGCGCAGCTTTATGACGAGATTGGCGGCAAGGTGATCTATGCAGGCAAACCCCATCCGCCCATTTATGAGCTTTCCCGGGCCTGGATCGAAGAGATCGCCGGTTATGACATCCCCAAAGACCGGGTGCTGGCTATTGGGGATAACATCTTCACAGATCTTTTGGGCGCGCAGCAGGAAGATTACGACTGCCTCTATATACAGGATGGATTGCATGCGGATAATACGGAGCAGCTCAAGGCGATCCTCAACAAACACGGTATTGTCGCCCGCTACATGGCCGATGGGCTGCGTTGGTAATTTCCTCTTTAAAATAGGACGTAAAAGTCCTAGATACGCCCCTCAAGTGAGATTGGGACATAAATGAGCATTACGCCGAAATATTATCTCGAAGACCTGGAAGTGGGCATGTTTGCCGAAGCGACCATGGAAATCACAGGTGAAAAAATTGACGCCTTTGCCGATATTATCGGGGATCATAACCCGTTGCATGTGGACGAAGAGTTCGCCAAGCAGACTATGTTTGGAGGCCGCATTGCCCACGGGGCATTATCGGCGTCGCTCATTTCCGCCATTCTTGGCAATGATCTGCCGGGACCTGGCGCGGTTTTTGTGGAGCTTAATTTGCGGTTCAGACGTCCGGCCTTTATTGGCGACACCGTTATTGCGCGCGCTGAAGTGGCCGAGATCAATCCTCGCAATGGCCGGGTGAAAATGAAATGCTATTGCAAGGTTGAAGGCAAACAGATCTGCCGCGGTGATGCCGGCGTCATGGTTCAGAAACGGCCTGTCAGCGAGGAAGAATAGGCCGCGTGGTCAAAGTCTTTCAGTCTATTACCGATTTGAAAAAATCAGAGCGCGGCGCTGTGATCGCGCTGGGCAACTTTGATGGCATTCACCGTGGTCACCAGGCTGTTATCAATGCAGCTCATGCAGTTTCCAAGGAGACCGGAAAGCCACTAGGCCTCGGCATGTTTAACCCGCACCCAACCCGGTTTTTCAAACCGGAGCTAAACCCGTTTTTGTTGATGAGCCGAAAGGTTAGGGCAGAAGTCCTGCGCGACATGGGCATGTCCTTTTGCTATGAAATCCCCTTCGATGATCAACTTCGTAATATGGATGATGAAGAGTTCGTCGAAGATATCCTATATCAAAAACTCGGCATTGCGCATGTGGTTGTCGGGGAAGATTTTGGTTATGGTAAGAAACGCTGCGGCAATGTCGAAACGCTGATCAAGCATTGCGCCGCTCGGGATATTGGGGTCACTCCGGTCAAACCTGTCGGCCTGCACAAGCTTTACGGCAAATATGGCTCAACGGAAATTCGCGATGCCCTGAAAAACGGCAATGTGTTTCATGCCGCGCATATGCTCTCGCGGCCCTGGCAGGTGGACGGTATCGTGAGCGAAGGCGCTAAGCGGGGCCGGACCATTGGCTTTCCAACAGCCAATGTGCCCTTTGGCGAATTTATCCGGCCCAAGCATGGCGTGTACTGCGTTGAGGTTCGATTGGAAGGCGGCGCGGATTGGTTACCCGCCGTGGCGAATACAGGAACCCGCCCGACGGTAGGCGGACAAGAAGCGCGGATCGAAGCCCATATTTTCGATTTTAATCAGGATATTTACGGCCAGCATGTGGATGTGCGGTTCCGCTCTTTCATTCGGCCGGAAATGAAGTTTGAGAGTTTCGATATTCTGAAAGAACAGATCGCCAAAGATGCCGCGGGGGCCCGCGCTGTATTTTCTATTTAACGTGATTTGCATTATACCCCCTATGGGTATATGCGCCTTTCCATGAAAAATGATACCAAAGCAAAAGCGCAGAAACGTCTGGCGCGCATAGAGGGTCAGGTTAGGGGAGTCTCCCGGATGATTGAGGAGGATCGCTACTGTGTGGATGTGGTCCGTCAGATCCAAGCTATACGCGCAGCACTCGGTAGCCTCGAAAAACTGGCACTGGACGATCATCTGGAAACCTGTGTCGATGCGGCTTTGTCGTCGGATGATATTCGCAATCGAAAGGCCATGGTCGAAGAGTTGGTACAGATTTTTGGAGGCCGTAAATGAAGCGTCTGGCCGCCTATATGTTGAGTGCTGTTCTGCTCGCGTCTTGTGTGAACGTGCCCAAGGATGCGGGTTTTTCTGAATTGGCTGAGTTGACCGCACCCATGTTATCGGCACCAGCAGAATGGGTCGGCGAAACTATCTCTGAACAAAGTGCCAATGACCGGATTTCTGCGCTTTTGTCTGCGCCATTAACAGAAGCCAGCGTCGCCGAGATTACGGTTTTAGCCAATAAGGATTTGAGAGCGACCCTCTATGGATTGAAAGCTGCCCGGGGCGACTATGTGGATGATGCC
>CALDSY010000080.1 GCA_937924355.1 uncultured Caulobacterales bacterium | reverse complement strand
AAGCTCTGCTTGCTTTCACGCAGGACCGTGAATTCTGAATGGACGCCGCCTTTGGAGGTCAGACCATGAGCCAGTGCCAGCTTGCCCGGGCGAACGGGCATTTTTTGGGCCAGCACCCAGTTTAGGAATTTGACGGCTCCTGGCCCTTCGATACGGCACTTGGCGAAAGCCGTCATATCCAGCAGGCCGGCATTCTCGGCGACGTTTTTACATTCATTGCCCACATGCTCGAAATAGCTTGAGCGGCGGAATGACCAATCATCCTCTTGCGCCACGCCGTCAGGAGCAAACCAGTTAGGACGTTCCCAGCCAAAGAGCTGCCCAAAGACTGCACCCTTGTCTTTCATGCGATCATAGCAAGGCGCTGTGCGAAGCGGTCTTGCGGCCGCGCGCTCTTCATCCGGATAGTGGACGGTGAATACGTCGGCGTAGGCTTCTTCGTTTTTGGTGATAAGATAGGATTTTGTGGCGTAAGATCCAAAGCGGCGTGGATCCACGCCGAGCATGTCTACCGTGGGCTCACCTTCGACAATCCATTCCGCCAGCTGCCAACCGGCACCGCCCGCCGCCGTAATCCCAAAACTATGGCCTTCGTTTAGCCAGAAATTTTTCTTGTCCCAGGCCGGGCCAACAATAGGATTGCCATCGGGCGTATAGGCAATGGCACCGTTATAAACTTTTTTGACGCCCAAATCGGCAAAGATAGGCACACGCGCCATGGCACTTTCAATATGCGGCATCAATCGGTCCACATCTTCCTGAAAGAGCTCATACTCGGAGTTAGGATCAGGCCCGTCCACATAACAAGCCGGCGCGCCATGTTCGTAAGGGCCAAGGATTAAACCACCCGCTTCCTCTCGCATATACCAAGAACCATCAGACTCGCGCAGGACACCCAATTCTGGCTCACCGCGCTCTCGCCGAGCGACGATGTCAGGATGAGCTTCGGTCACGATATATTGGTGCTCGACCGGCACGACTGGAATGTCCAGACCAATCATTTCGCCCGTACGGCGCGCAAATGACCCTGTACAGGAAACCACATGTTCGGCGATAATTTCGCCTTTATCTGTGGTCACTTTCCAGCGCTCATCTTCGAGCTGCTTGATCGCGGTCACGGATGTGTTGCGGTGAATTTTGCCGCCGCCCGCCCGCGCGCCAATGGCCAAGGCTTGTGTCAGATCAGCGGGCTGAACATAACCATCCTCCGGATGCCGGATCGCACCAACTAAGCCATCCGGCACGGCCAGCGGCCAGATATCGATAACCTCTTCGGGCGTCAGGAAATCGACCTGCACACCAATAGTCTGCGCCACACCTGCATATTGATGATATTCATCCATCCGGTCCTGGTTGGTCGCCAGACGAATATTAGAAACAGGGCGGATACCCACATCTTGACCGGTCTCTTCCTCAAGACTTTTATAGAGTTCCACAGAATATTTATGGAGCTGCCCAACGGAATAACTCATATTGAACAGGGGCAAAAGCCCAGCCGCATGCCAAGTCGACCCAGAGGTCAATTCTTTGCGTTCAAACAAGACGCAATCAGACCAGCCTTTTTTGACCAAGTGATAAAGCGTCGAGACACCAACAACACCACCGCCAATGACGACAACTTTGGCAGTCTTTTGTATTTCGGACATGCAAACCTCAGATTATTACCAAATTTGAATATTATAGGGGGTGAATCCGGTCAAACACACTTAACCCCCATAAGCCCCTTTAATGGTAGTTAGAATAGTTTGGACCGAATCTGAGTCTATTCACCTGCGCCGCGCCGGGATTGCTCTGTCGCAGGCACTAATACCTTATCCGCATATTCGCATAACTTTATATATGCGCTCCGGCTCATAGGGTACCCATTATCCAGAACTTCCAAATAATGAGTATTATCATCTGCGTCTGGTGATTGTCCCTTTTTTGCCGTCACGAACACGGAATTTTCGTCAATCGTGTAGCTCAGCTCAAAACCAGCTCGACGGAATTGCGGCCCGATGGAGTCCAGGACCATCGTATTTTCAACCGTATTTACCCGCGCCTCTGCCCGGCCTGTATTTTTTGCGGCCGCCAGAAGTATATCGGACAAATGGTGGACATATTCTATCAGGGGCGATCCATTTGGATCTATTACCCATTCATTCGCACTCAAACGTGACAGCCGCGCTTGGCGATCCGGTTTCAGGTTTGGATAGCATTCAAAAAATATGGCCATGCCATTATGGTTGTGACACTCGAGCCATATGACCGTATCGGTCATGGCATTCCAATCGCGGCTATGGCCAAAGACCCCCTCAAAGGCCTTGCGCAAAAGGGCCCGTAATTCATTTATGGAGAGTGTAATTGTATCAGACATTAGGGCGGACTGGAAAACACCAGTCGTCCGCAAAATATTGTCCAATATCAGAAACAATAGGCGCGCCTTGGAACATGGTGTTTCGCACCCAGAGGCGTGAACGCGGATCAAATTTACCAACCCCGAAAAACGAGAGTTTACACCGCAAAAGCTGTATCGGCAGGACGTCCGCATCCA
>CALDSY010000079.1 GCA_937924355.1 uncultured Caulobacterales bacterium | reverse complement strand
ATTTTGCAAACCCCCAAGACCCGCTTTAACGGCTCACTCTCGCCCCACCGCATGTATGGCGCCGAAGGCTTTGACATCAATGATATCAAATCCCTGCGGGCTTTGGCCGAAGGCTCCAAGATTAATGATGTGATGCTCTCTATTACGGGCGGTGCCATGCGCAATTATTTGCAGGCCAAAGACGAGCTTCCGAAACCTTCCGTCACCGCTATGGCGCCGATTTCCGTGCGCGATGAGAGCGAGAAAAACGCCATGGGCAATCAGGTCGCGGCCATGTTTGTCCCTCTGGGCTCGCATATCGATAACGCCCATGAGCGCATGAAATATGTCCTCGAAGAAACCACCAAAGCCAAAGGCCTGACAGATGCGCTTGGCGCGCGGCAGACAGCCGAAATGGCCAAGCTGGCCCCGGCCTTTGCCATGAATGTGGGCGCGGATATTTTCTATCGTTTCAAGCTCGCTGATGTGTCCAAACCCTTTATCAATACGGTTGTCACCAATGTCCCTGGCCCGCGCATTCCTATCTATTCGGCAGGCGCCAAAGTCGTCGGTGTTTACGGCATGATGTGTCTGACCGATAGCATGCGTCTTGGCCATATTGTGCATTCCTATATGAATGAGATCACGCTCTCATTCACCGCTTGCCGCGAAGCCATTCCGGATCCGGACTTTTACGGCGAGTGTATCCGCAAGAGCTTTGAAGATCACATGCAGGCCTTGAAAGTATTGGAGAAGCGCCGCAAAGCACAGGCCACGACGAAAACGGTCGCCGCCAAGAAACCTCCGGTTAAGCCGGTGTCAAACGGCACATCCAAAACGATTAATTAGAAAGCGCTCATGACCGCTCAAAAAAAAGCCCTCAACAAGGGTCAGTATAAACACCGAGCCCCTAATCCGCTCTGGACTCTAACCGAAGGCCGCTGGGTCTTTGAGGCCGCGCAGTTTTATGCCCTACGTCCGCTCTTAAAACGCCTGCCCAAAGGTGATGGCCATCCTGTCATTGTCTTTCCCGGCTTTATGGCCAGCAAGATGTCGACAGCGCCGCTGCGTAAACTTCTCAAGGATTTGGGTTACACCTCTTATGATTGGGGCCTGGGCCGCAATCTGCGCTTCAACGACGAAGTGGAAGCCAAAATGCTGGAGCTGCTCAAATCCACTTATGAAAAACATGGCCAGAAAGTCTCGCTCATTGGCTGGAGCCTGGGCGGGGTGTTTGTGCGTGAAATTGCCAAGATTTACCCGCAATATGTGCGTAGTGTCATCACGCTTGGTAGTCCCATAACCGGCCCGCGCCACGCGGCCCGCGCCCGGCCATTATTTGAAATGCTCAATGGCAAACCATCGCCCGCAACGGCTGAGCGTCTGAAACAGCTTCACGTGCCGCCGCCTGTGCCGTCCACATCCGTCTATTCGCGCTCCGACGGTGTTGTGCACTGGCATGGCTCTGTGCAGGACGATGTGGAGGGTTCCGAGAATATCGAAGTTTACGGCTCTCATCTGGGCATGGGCGTCAATGTTTCCATCATGTATATTTTAGCCGACCGACTGGCTCAGCCCGAAGGCGAATGGAAACCCTTTGAACGCAGCGGACTTAAGCGCTTTTTGTTTAAAGCGCCCAGACAGTTCCGCCGCGAACTCGGTGATTTTTATTGATATAGCTTCTCGTTTTCGAGCTGGTTAAAAATATAGGTACCGTTGGCCGATTTTAAAAACGCATATTGCTCTGCAAATTCTTCAATAGATTTATCATTCCCGGGCGAAAATCTGCGGCGATAGTAGTCTACATGATGTCCGACTTCGTGGAACAGAACATGTATGCAAAACTTTCGCATCGCATTTTCGTTCCATGAAATTTTCCAACGTCCATTTTGTTTGATCAACACTGCGCCAAAGGATGAATACTCTTTGACGTATTTTTGTTCTGGTTTGCGATAGCCGTAGTCGAAAACCATATCCTTAGACCAAGCATATAAAACAACAACGCGAACACCGCTTCCCGTCATGAAGCAGGCAAACGGTAAACGTCCTTGATCATAATCGGACTTTCGAGGTCGACGCAGCCAGACGTGAGTAATACCATCCCATTCGCGTTTAGGCAAAGATCGAACAACGTCCAAAGCTTCTTTACCCGAAAGTGGGTGAAAAAAATCCCTTGATGGATTGTCTTCAATTAAAATCGGTAAACTCTGACCGGGTTGGGGACGATCTAGTGAGTGAACGCGACGCCGAATATTATCGGCGACTTTTAGTCGTTTTCGACCACCATAAATATCGCCGTATTTACGACTCTTTTTCCAAGGTGTGTGATGGGGCATAATGGGCCCTTTCTTAATAGCTGAATGTAAGACATGAATTATCGCTTCGCGAAGTTGGCGAGAGCGGTGGGTTCAAATCTTAGCTATCAAAAAACATCGAGCCGTCCTGTGTTGGGAAGCGGCTACTAGGTCATGGCCGATTGTTTGTCAAATTTGTGTAATCAGTCTTTTTCCATGAAAAGATAAAGTTCCCCGCTTTTTTCGAATTTTCCGGTTGTCGAAAACCCGGCGTTTTTATTCAATTCAATCATTGCTGTGTTTTGGCTGGCGACTTGAGTTTCCAGTTTGACAAATCTGGAATGGCTGAGCCAGTTATGTTGTCGTGTCATCAATTGGCGCGCGAATCCCTGTCGCCGATAGTCTGGATGTACACCGCCGAGCCAACTATAATAACGATTATAGGCGGTCGCATATCCGATTTTGAATCCCACTAAATCTTGCCCGTCATAGGCAGCAAACACCGTGAGATCAGGCATGTTTTTCAGACGCCACTCAAGACCATCTATCCAGCTTTGGCTCGCCTCAGATCCAAACACATTTTTGACAAGCGGGATAAACTCCGGCAAGAATTTTTCAGTGCTACGACAATCCAGAAAGTCGTAGCGAATAGTCATTAAAAATAGCTCGCCGAGATATCGTAAAGATCGGCCATGACGGACTCGGTCGTGGGCCAGCGGCCAGCGCCTTTGCCGCGGATTTTGTAGACATCGCCATCATCAAAGTGGAAGACGGCGTGAGCTTCTTCGGCTCGGGCCTGAGCGATGAAATTATTGAGCGACAAATCCTTGAGCTCTAATTTGGCTTCGATGCCTGCGCTCGTTTTGGTGACTTTGGAAACGCGTTTGATGGCCCCATTGATATCCGCAGGTGCCTCGAAGTTTTCGATGGTGTCGAGCGGAATATCATCCAGCGTGATTTCCTTGCCAAAACCCAGAAGCGAGACCAGACGGATCTTGGCCCCTGCATCAGCCCCGCCCACATCAGAGCTTGGGTCAGCTTCGGCGTAGCCTTTATCCTGGGCAATTTTCAGGGCTTCGTCATAAGAAAGCCCTGTGCTAATCTCGTCGAGCATGAAATTAGTGGTGCCGTTCAGCAAGGCCTCAACGCGGGTGATACGGCCGGCTTCGCGGATACACATTTCAAGCACTGGCATGCCGCCGCCCGCTGCGCTGGAGAACTGCAAGAACCGTCCATTATCCCGCGCGTGATCCAGCAGGGCCTGCCCGCCTGCCGCAACGGCCTGTTTATTGGCAGAGACCACATGGACGCCGCGCGTGAGCATGTCTTTGGTATATTCCAGCGGCGGCTCGATGGGGCCGGACACGTCAACGAAAATATCGGGCTGCGCGTCAACCAGCTCTTGATAATCCGTTGTTAGTTCGTGATCCTTATAG
>CALDSY010000078.1 GCA_937924355.1 uncultured Caulobacterales bacterium | reverse complement strand
GAGGTCGATATTTCAAATATTTTGCTCATAGACATGATATAGGGTGATTCAATTTCGCTTTCACCCGTATAAGAGATATTATGAAAACAGTCACAGCAGGCGTGCTCCTTATCGGTGATGAGCTTCTCTCCGGGCGGACGCAAGATACAAACCTTCGAACCATCGCAGAATTTCTGGCGCCGCTGGGTGTACAAATCGGCGAAGCCCGCATCCTCGCTGATGAAGCCGAGGTGATCTCGGCCAATGTGCGCGAGTTTTCCGACCGGTTTGATTATGTCTTCACCACGGGCGGCATTGGTCCGACCCATGATGATATCACGGCCGATTGTATTGCCGCCGCTTTTGATTTGGACATTTCGCAAAGGCAGGATGCGGTGGATGAACTGCTCAAGCGTTATGACCCCGATGATTTGAATGCGGCGCGACTGCGCATGGCGCGGATTCCTGACGGGGCGAGCTTGATCAAAAACCCGGTTTCGCTGGCGCCGGGCTTTCAAACCCGAAATGTTTTCACACTTGCCGGCGTGCCTCAAATCATGCGCGCCATGCTGGAGGATATTGAGCATCGCATAGAAGGCGGGACGGTTATGGCCAAACGCACCATTGCGGTGAAAGGCAAAGGTGAGGGCGATGTGGGCGGACCTTTGGCGGCGATAGCCGCAAAATACCCGGACGTCTCCATCGGCAGCTATCCCCATTTTGACGGCGACGGCTACGGGCTAAATATTGTGATCCGGGCTTTCAACTCGTCTGATTTAGATGCTTGCGAAACCTCTATCGCGGAGTTTCTCGAAAGCTAAGACGTCATTTAATGGGAAAAAACCACATTATATCAATAGCGTAAAGCCTATCTCTACAAACATGTAGAAAAACGCCTTGCATTCTACAAAAGTGTAGTATATGTGTTTCTACATAAATGTAGAGGAGGTTGTTATGCGTTCTAAATCGCAATCAATACGGTATATTCTGGCCGCGACGGTGGCCCTATCTTGGTTTACTCTGGTCAAAGCGGAAACGCCGATTTGTCAGGACGTTGAAGAAACCGTCATAATTCAGCCGCAAGCCACCAGTTACCGGATTATTCCGGGTGAATATGAATGGGTGGACGGCGAAATCCGGGGCTATGCTATGCGTTACAAATTGAATATGCCCAGGTTTGATAACGGAAAGCTCGTTGCAGAAGCTTATCCAATTACCAGCTTTAAAGCCTATGAAATCCGCGATGGCCGTACGCGCATTCAAACCAAGCGCCCGGAATATGAGGCGATAACATTGCCGGCTCAAACAAAGACTTACTCGCGCGCCGGACAATGTAGCGTGGTTTCCTCCGAAACGGCGGGAGGATAGTCATGCGTCAGTTTGATAATCTGGATATGGCGCCGGCATCGAACCGGTTTGTCGTTGCGCCTCGCAGCCCGTTCCGCCGAGGTCATTCTCGGAGACCAGCAATGAGAACGATTATCGTAATGTTTTGCGCGTTCGGGTTGGGGCACACAGCACTGGCGACGGCACCAACGCCGGGTTGTGACTTTCACTATTATCATGGTGACCGGAAAATCGAAGCAGGCGATGGTTTTAAGGTCGTCGCCATTAGGCCAGAATATCAGGAAGTTCAAACATTTGGATTTAAGCCTGCCAGCAAAACCTATCAGCGAAAACCCGCCTATGATGGCGGACCCTGGATCCAAGTGGAACGCGAGGTAAAGCCCGCGACCAACACCATTGCGCAAAGACGTCTAATCACGCCTGGATACTTCAAAATCGAAGATGATACGGGACAATTCGTCGGGCGTTTTGAGCAAGCGGCTGAGGTACAGAATTATGTTTGTAATGTCCTTTACCCTAACTTCGGGCGGACCAAAAAAGATTAGCTTGCAGCGCTCTGAAAAAAGGCGGCTAAATCTGCAAAAACCGGCGCGATACAGTAAACCGTAATACAATGGACCGATTTTAGGCCTGCTAGGGAAACCAGAATTGCTATCAAAGCATATTCGAGCGCCACGGCACCGGATTGGTCATTGGCAAATTTTCTAATGATCTTCATGTTTTTCGACCTTGATTTCGATAAATTTGGGCGCGGTTTGCGCTAGAGATAAGAACGTCAAAAATAAGGCGAACAGGAACGAGATCGCATAAAAGGCCATATCGTACCGGTCAAAAATCACGATCAGACTGCACCATAGCAAAAGGCCCATTAAGGGTATGAAATTGCGCTTATGTGTCATTTTTTCCACCTTCCTTGAAGATTACCCTTGGGGTTGCAAAGCCCGTGCCAAACTCGCCTGCTTATACATTTAATTTCATTTTTGAGATTCTTCTCTAGCGGGTTTTCTTTTTCCCATGCCTTGGTTTATGGTGGGCGAAAATACCGGGAGGAAATCATGAAAACACGCGCCGCCGTCGCTTTTGAAGCGAAAAAGCCCCTTGAAATTGTCGAGGTGGATCTGGAAGGTCCCAAAGACCGGGAAGTCCTGGTGGAGATTATGGCCACCGGCGTCTGTCACACCGATAGCTACACTCTGGACGGTTATGACAGTGAAGGTCTGTTTCCGTCCATTTTGGGCCATGAAGGCGCGGGCATTGTCCGGGAAGTGGGCAAGGGCGTGACGTCACTCAAAGCCGGGGATCATGTTATTCCGCTCTACACGCCGGAATGCCGTCAGTGTAAATCCTGCCTCTCGGGCAAGACCAATCTGTGTACGGCTATTCGCGCCAC
>CALDSY010000077.1 GCA_937924355.1 uncultured Caulobacterales bacterium | reverse complement strand
GGTCTGCATGACTGGCGCCTTGAGGGTGCCAAGAAACGCGGCGCCTGGCTTGGTACCAAAGAAATGATTGAACAGGGGCATGATTGGGTCATTGATCAGGTCAAAGCCTCTGGCCTACGCGGTCGCGGCGGCGCTGGCTTCCCGACAGGTCTAAAGTGGTCGTTCATGCCCAAAGAGGTTGGCAGTCGCCCCCATTATCTGGTCGTGAATGCCGATGAATCCGAGCCCGGAACCTGTAAAGACCGGGAGATGATGCGCCATGATCCGCATTTGCTGATCGAAGGCTGTCTGGTGGCGTCTTTCGCCATGAAGGCCCATGCCTGCTACATCTACCTGCGCGGAGAGTACATTCTCGAACGTCATCGTTTGCAGGCGGCCATAGACGAAGCCTATGCCGCCGGTTTGGTCGGCAAAAATGCCTGCGGGTCAGGATGGGACTTTGAGATCTATGTCCATCATGGGGCTGGTGCTTATATTTGCGGCGAAGAAACGGCCCTATTAGAAAGCCTTGAAGGCAAAAAAGGTCAGCCGCGTCTCAAGCCGCCATTCCCGGCAGGTGCGGGCCTCTACGGGTGTCCGACAACTGTGAACAATGTTGAGTCCATTGCCGTTGTGCCGACCATCTTACGCCGCGGCGTCGAGTGGTGGACGCAATTCGGCCGTGACAATAATAAAGGCACCAAGGTCTTTTCAATCTCGGGGCACGTTAACAAGCCTTGTAACGTTGAAGAGGCACTGTCTATCCCGCTCAAGACGCTCATCGAAGAGCATTGCGGCGGCGTTCGCGGCGGTTGGGATAATCTCAAAGCCATTATTCCCGGCGGATCTTCCGTGCCGCTTCTGCCAAAAGAGATTTGCGATACCGTCTTGATGGATTTTGATGCCCTGCGCGAACATAAATCCGGCCTCGGAACGGCAGCCGTCATCGTCATGGATCAATCCACGGATGTGGTAAAAGCTATCGCTCGGCTTTCATACTTTTATAAACATGAAAGCTGCGGCCAGTGTACGCCATGCCGCGAAGGGACCGGCTGGATGTGGCGCGTCATGGAACGTATGGTTCGCGGCGAAAGCTCTACGGAAGAAATCGACACGCTTTTGAACGTGACAAAACAAGTCGAAGGGCACACCATTTGCGCGCTCGGCGATGCGGCGGCCTGGCCGATCCAAGGTCTGATCCGGCACTTCCGTCATGAGATCGAAGAGCGCATTGATAATTACCGGGCGGGCAAGCCCGTTTTCGTCCCAGCCATGGAGGCAGCGGAGTAGGCTATGAGTGATCTTCGCAAAATCAATATTGACGGCACCGAATATGAAATGCCGGCCGAATATACACTGATGCAGGCCTGTGAAGAGGCCGGCGCTGAAATTCCGCGGTTTTGTTACCATGAGCGTCTATCTGTGGCTGGTAACTGCCGCATGTGCCTGGTTGAGTGGGTCGGCGCGCCGAAACCGCAAGCCTCTTGTGCCTTGCAAGTCAAAGATATGCGCCCGAACCGAGACGGCACACCGGCCAATATCCGCACCAATTCGGAAACGGTCAAAAAGGCTCGCGAAGGGGTGATGGAGTTTCTCTTGATCAATCACCCGCTGGATTGTCCTATCTGTGACCAAGGCGGCGAATGTGATCTCCAGGATCAAGCCATGGCCTATGGCCGCGACCATACCCGTTTCGATGAGAACAAACGCGCGGTTAATGACAAATTTATGGGGCCTTTGGTCAATACGGTCATGACCCGCTGTATTCAGTGTACGCGCTGCGTGCGTTTCATCACTGAGGTGGCCGGCGTTCAGGAGATCGGTTTGGCGTCGCGCGGAGAAGATGCGGAAATTACCACATATCTCGAGCAAAGCCTGACATCCGAAATGTCGGGCAATGTCATCGACCTGTGCCCGGTCGGGGCGCTTACCTCGAAACCCTATGCCTTCAACGCGCGTCCTTGGGAATTGGATGGTGTGGAAAGCGTGGACGTAATGGATGCCGTCGGTTCCAATATTCGCGTTGACTCGCGGACAGGCCGCGTCTTACGGATTTTGCCCGTCATTAATGATGACATCAACGAAGAGTGGATTTCCGATAAGACGCGCTTTGTGTGGGATGGTTTATCTCGCCAACGTTTGGATCAACCGTTCATTCGCAAAAACGGAAAGCTTGCGCCCGCCAGTTGGGATGAAGCGCTGGCTTTGGCAGCAGAAAAACTCTCGGGTGACCCAGAAAAAATTGCGGCGATTGCCGGCGATCTATGTGACGCCGAAAGCATGAAGGCCCTCAAAGACTTAATGGATGGCCTCGGCGTAAAAAGCATAGATTGCCGTCAGGATGGATCCAAACTGGGGAATGAAGATCGGTCCGCTTATCTCTTTAATTCGACCATTATGGGGATCGAAGACGCAGATGCTATTCTTCTGATCGGTACCAATCCGCGCCTCGAAGCGCCGCTTGTGAATACACGTATTCGTAAAACCTGGCTTGGCGGCGAGTTGAACGTTGGCGTCATTGGCGAAGCGGCTGATCTGACCTATGATTATACCCATGTGGGAACATCGCCTTCGGATATCGCTGATTTTGCCAGGTCTTCAAAAGGGTTTGCTAAGGTCTTTAAATCGGCGAAAAATCCACTCATCGTTATTGGGGCGGGCGCTTTGGCGCGCGAAGACGGCAATAAAGTTCTCCGGGCATGCGGTGAATTAGCCAAGGCATTTGGCATTGGGCGTTCCGGATGGAATGTCTTGCATTCTGCCGCTTCCAGAGTTGGCGGCTTGGATTTAGGATTTTTGCCAGGAGAGGGCGGTTCTGATTTGAACGGCATTCTTTCGGGCGGTTTTGAAACTGTTTATCTATTGGGTGCCGATGAGTTTGATACGTCCAAGCTCAAAAACGCCTTCGTGATTTATCAAGGCAGTCACGGTGATCGCGGCGCGCATGTGGCGGATATCGTCCTGCCTGGCGCCGCCTATACGGAAAAAGACGGCCTCTACACAAACACAGAAGGCCGCGTGCAGATGGGCTTTGCGGCTGTCTCACCCAAAGGTGATGCCAAGCCGGACTGGGCTATTATCCGCGCGCTTTCCGGTCATATGAAACGTGAACTGCCATATGATAATCTCGAGCAGCTCCGCGAAAAGTTAATGGCCGACCATCCTGCTTTTAGCGGTGTGAATTATATTATGGAACCGGCCGAAGATGCGGTGTTCGCGCCGGAAGCGTTGGGTGAAGCCGGCACACCAAGCGCGGCACCCTTTAAAAACCCAATTGAAGATTTTTACATGACCAATCCGATTGCGCGGTCCTCCAAAGTGATGGCTGAGTGCTCGGAAGTCGCAAATGCGCAAGTCAAAGAGGCGGCCGAATAATGGAAGACGTCGTCGTACATCCAGCCGCTTCAACAGATTTTTCGCCATTGGTGTGGTTTGGTTTGAAACTCCTCCAGGTAGGAGGTTTCGTTATTGTATTGTCTCTAATGGTGGCCGCGCTTGTATTGGCAGATCGCAAGATCTGGGCGGCGGCTCAAATGCGCCGCGGTCCGAATGTCGTTGGCGCCTTTGGTTTATTGCAGACCATTGCAGACGCGCTGAAATTCTTCTTCAAAGAAATTGTTGTCCCAGCCGGTGCCGACAAGGTTTTGTTTATTCTCGCGCCAGTTATTACGCTTGTCATGGCCTTTGTAGCCTGGGCGGTTATTCCAGTGGCGCCCGGATGGGTGATTTCCGATATAAATCTCGGGATTTTATACGTTTTAGCCATCTCATCGCTCGGTGTTTACGGGATTATCATCGGCGGATGGGCGTCGAACTCTAAATATCCATTCATGGGCGCGCTTAGATCTGCGGCCCAGATGATTTCCTACGAAGTTTCCATAGGATTTATCATCCTAACGGTTGCAGCACTGGTCGGAAGTTTGAATTTGACCGAGATCGTCGCCGCTCAAAAGGGCGGGTTCTGGAACTGGCATATGTTCTATCTGAATTGGAGCAACCCAATTCACCTCGTTCTATTCCCGATCATGTTCTATATGGGTATTCTATTCTTCATCTCGGCCTTGGCTGAGAGTAACCGACCGCCCTTTGATCTGCCCGAAGCAGAATCTGAATTGGTGGCAGGTTATCAGGTCGAATACTCATCCACGCCGTTTCTGATGTATTTCTTTGGCGAGTATGTGAACATCATGTTGCTGTGCGGGATGATGACCATTCTTTTCCTAGGAGGCTGGCACGCCCCGATTGATGTGGGCTTCCAGATCATTCATCCATTTATATGGTTCTTTGGTAAATGCGCTTTCCTGTTCTTTTTGTTCGCTATGGTAAAAGCCATCGTACCGCGTTACCGCTATGATCAGCTCATGCGTCTAGGGTGGAAGGTCTTCCTGCCAACCTCATTGATTGCCTTGATGATTGTTCTGACCTGGGTCAACTTCTTCGGAACTGGAGCCACATAATGACACGCGTTAAACAGTTTATTCGCGGGGCCATGTTCCTGGATTTCTTGGGGGCCTTTTGGCTGGCCATGAAATATTTCTTCCGGCCCAAAGTGACCGTGAACTACCCGTTTGAAAAAGGTCCTTTGTCTCCACGTTTTCGAGGTGAGCACGCGCTGCGCCGTTATCCATCGGGCGAAGAGCGCTGCATTGCCTGCAAGCTTTGCGAAGCCATCTGTCCGGCTCAGGCGATCACCATTGAGGCTGAGCCGCGTGACGATGGATCGCGCCGGACGACGCGCTATGACATCGACATGGTCAAGTGCATTTACTGCGGTTTCTGTCAGGAAGCCTGTCCCGTGGATGCCATTGTTGAAGGGCCGAATTTCGAGTTCGCCACGGAGACCCGTGAAGAACTTTATTACGATAAAGAGAAGCTACTGGCGAATGGCGATCGCTGGGAGCGTGAAATCGCAAAAAATCTGGAAACCGACGCGCCGTATCGCTAACGGCAGGACTTAGAGGAACAGGGGATAGACACAGTGCTGGTCACCATTTCATTTTACCTGCTGGCTTTCGTTGCCATTGCTGCGGCCTTGATGGTCGTGGCTGCGCGAAACCCGGTTCACTCGGTCATGTATTTAATCCTGACCTTTTTCTCCGCTGCGGGGCTTTTCATTCTGATGGGGGCTGAGTTTCTCGCGCTTCTTTTGGTCATGGTTTATGTGGGCGCTGTCGCGGTTCTATTCTTATTTGTGGTCATGATGCTCGATGTTGATTTTGCCGAGCTCAAAGCCGGATTCCTGCAATATGCGCCTTACGGCATGATATTGGGCGTCATACTTTTCTTGGAAATGTTCTTTGTCGGCGCGGCTTACTTTACGGGCGAGACCAAGAAAGCCGTTGTCTATAGTGGTGAGGCTTCAAATCTCGAGAGATTTGGCGAGGTGCTCTATACAAAATACGCCTTCTTCTTTGAGGCGGCGGGTTTGATCCTGCTGGTGGCCATGATCGGCGCTATTGTTTTGACGCTGCGCCCCCGCGATGGTGTGCGCAAACAAGATGTCACCCAACAGGTTTCACGGACCCGCGAGACGGCCATTGAGATGGTCGATATTGAAAGCGGCAAGGGAGTAGGTTCATGACAATCGGTCTTGCCCATTACCTTATTGTTGCCGCCATTTTATTTGTGATCGGCGTCTTCGGGATTTTCGTAAACCGGAAGAATGTCATTCTGATCCTGATGTGTGTCGAACTCATCTTGTTGGCAGTGAACATCAACTTCGTCGCGTTCTCAGCTCATATGGCCGAGATCGGCACCAACGAACCGTTGGCCGGACAAGTCTTTGCTTTATTCGTTTTAACCGTAGCTGCCGCCGAGGCGGCTGTCGGTCTGGCCATTCTGGTCGTGTATTTCCGTAACCGCGGCAACATTGCCGTGGAAAACGTCGACTTAATGAAAGGGTAGGCCCGAATGCCGATCCATGAAATAATCGTCTTTGGCCCCCTCATCGGCGCAATCGTCGCCGGATTCTTTGGGTCAAAGCTGGGCGACAAACCGTCCATGTTTATCACGACAGCCTTTTTGTTCTTGTCGGCGATCTTGTCCTGGATGGTATTTTTCAGTGTTACCAAGGGGGACGGCGAAACCACGATCCAACTTATGCGCTGGATGGATGTGGGAGACTTCAAGGCCAATTGGGCGCTTAAAATTGATACGCTGACTGCCATCATGCTGGTCGTCATCAATAGTGTTTCTGCGCTCGTACACCTTTATTCGTGGGGGTATATGGAGGAAGACGACAGTAAACCGCGTTTCTTCTCTTATCTATCCCTCTTTACCTTTGCCATGTTGATGCTGGT
>CALDSY010000076.1 GCA_937924355.1 uncultured Caulobacterales bacterium | reverse complement strand
GATGGGCGTGGGTTGGGGGGCTTCGAGGTTATATTTCCGGGAATAGATGAGGCGGGGCGCGTAGTTGAGGTCGCAGCCCAGGCCGATGGCTAGTTTTTGCGCCGGTTGGTCGTGAGTCTGGCCGGAGCGGGAGACCATTTTTGCGATGGTGAAATAGCGGGTGTCATCGGGCAGCTCGACGATCTGGGTGTGGACTTTGCCCGGGTCCTGAAAACATTGGTGGATATTCCAGAGCGGGCAGGCGCCGCCGTGCGCGGAGAAGTGAAATTTGCCGGAGGTAAAACGCTTGGACACATTGCCGGCCACATCAATACGGACAAAGAAAAAGGGAATGCCGCGGGCGTCCGGGCGCTGTAGCGTAGTGAGGCGGTGAGCAACTTGCTCAAAGCTGGTGCCGTAACGGGCCGACAGCAGATCAATATCATAGCGGGTGTTCTCCGCGTCTTTGATAAAGCGGCCATAGGGCATGAGCACGGCGGCGGCGAAATAATTGGCCAGGCTGGTGCGAGCCAGACCTTCGGCTTCGCGGCCGGGGAGTTTGGCCTTTTTGATGACCTCATCGATCAGGTCCCGGTGCTCTAATAGGCCAATTTGGAAGGCGAGCTGAAAGCGGCGACCTGAGCGGCGCAAAAGCTCCGACAGATTGATCCGTTTGGAGTGCTGATCATAATAACGCAGCATTTTCGGCATTATATCCATGGGCACGATGCGCACGCGAATGCCGTGCTTGTCTTTGAGCCGGTCGGTGAGGGCAGCATGGGGTTCATTGCGGTGTAGTTCCAGTTCCTTGGAGAGCACTTCTGCCTGTTCGTCCAGATCGGCGAAGTAATTGCGCGCGCCGTGAATGAATTGGCGCACGGCCTCTACGGCCTCGGCGCTCTCGCCTAGTATTTCGACCTTTTCGCGGTCGGCGGCCATATCAATAGTGCGGCGGCCCAGCTCCCGGTGTTTTTGGTAAATATGGAGCAGGGCACGGGCGGCGTCCGGACTAGCCCCAACCAGATCTTCGGCCTCGTTTTTAGAGACATTCATGCCGCGAAACAGGGGGTCGCGCAGCACGTCATAGACTTCGGCTACCAAATGGGCGTCGCCTTGTCCGGTGAACTCGGCAATATCGAAATCATACATTTCGGCCATGCGCACCAGAACCTTGGCGCTCATGGCCCGCTGATTGCGCTCCATTAGATTGATATAGCTGGTGGATATGCCCAGATCTTCGGCCATGCGGGTCTGGGTTAGGCCCAAAGAGGTCCGAAGGCGGCGAAGACGAGGGCCGATCAAAAGTTTGGCGTTTTTACTCATTTTACAAATCTACGTAACTTAACTTTACAAAGTTTACAATATTACCTCGGAAACCGCAAGCTTTCATAGACTCTGCATGAATTTTGTAAATATTGTGAAAATACAAATTTTACAAATGGAGTCGTGCCATGAATGCACAGTCACAAAGCGAAACAAAGCCCATCCCGAGACACCGGACTTTGGCCAAGGTGGTGAAACCGCTTGGTGAGCGCTATGAAGAGGTGTTGACGCCGGATGCACTTCTATTTTTGGCTGATCTAGAGCGCCGTTTCGGCCCTCAGCGCCGGATATTTCTAGAAAGCCGCCGCCTGATGCAGGAACGCTATGATGATGGCGAGCTGCCGACCCAGCCCCTTGAAACAGAACATGTGCGTAATTCCGTCTGGGAAGTTGCCCCTTGTCCGCCAGCCTTGCAGGACCGCCGTGTTGAAATAACGGGCCCGGTTGATCGCAAAATGATGATCAATGCCCTGAACTCTGGCGCCAAAATGTTCATGGCCGATTTCGAGGATGCGTCTTCGCCCACCTTCGCCAATATGATGGAGGGCCAGATCAATATGATGGATTACGCCCGCGGGACCTTGTCTCTGACGACGGAAAAGAAGTCATATGCGCTGAACGACGAAACCGCCACTATGCTCGTCCGCCCGCGCGGTTGGCACTTGGTTGAAAACGGGATCACTGTTGACGGCAAGCCTATGTCGGCCTCACTCGTCGATTTTGGCCTGCATATTTTCCATAATGGCAAACTTTTGGCTGATAGCGGACGCGGTCCTTTTTACTACCTGCCGAAAATGGAAGCCTATCAAGAAGCGCGCCTGTGGAATGATGTGTTCAATTTCGCGCAGGTTTTTGTTGGCATTCCGAACGGGACTATCAAAACCACCGTTCTGATCGAAACCCTGCCGGCGGCCTTCCAGATGGAAGAAATCCTCTATGTGCTGCGCAATCACATTACCGGTCTGAACTGTGGCCGCTGGGATTATATCTTCAGCTATATCAAGACCCTGCGCAATCATAAACAGTTCGTTCTGCCAGATCGCGCCCAGGTTGGTATGGATCGGGATTTCCTCAAAGCCTATTCCGAGCGTTTGGTTGAGGTCTGTCACAAACGCCGAGCCCACGCTATGGGCGGTATGGCCGCTCAGATACCGGTTAAAAATGACGAAGCTGCCAATGATGCCGCTTTTGCCAAGGTTCGCAATGATAAGCTGCGCGAAGCTAAGGGCGGGCATGACGGGACTTGGGTGGCGCACCCGGCTTTGGTGGCCGTGGCCATGGAAGTCTTTGACGCGGAAATGCCGGCCAAGCACCAGATCCATAAAAAGCGCGCATATGCTCGCATTTCCGACGAAGCCATGCTTTCACCTCACAGCGGCACGATCACCGAGGCCGGTATTCGCACCAATATCAATGTTGGCGTTCAGTACACGGCGGCCTGGCTTTGCGGCAGAGGCGCTGTTCCCATCCTCAATCTGATGGAAGATGCGGCCACGGCCGAGATCTCCCGCACTCAGATCTGGCAATGGCTCCGCCACAAGGCCACGGCTGAGATGGCTGATGGCTCACAGGCCACCGTCAATTCAGAGCTGATCGACCGTCTCTTCCGCGAAGAGCTCGACGCTTTGAAAGATGAAATGGGCGCAGACGCCTATATCGCCGGACGCTTCCCTGAAGCCGCCAAAGTTTTCGAAAAGGCATCGACAGCCGTCGACCTGCCAGAGTTTCTAACCCTCCCTGCTTACGACATATTGGAGAAATAAAATGACACGTCCAACATATAAAGAGACCATTGCCGAGCTCGAGGCTCGTTACCCGAACGGCGCGCCGGGCGGAATCAGCCTGGATGA
>CALDSY010000075.1 GCA_937924355.1 uncultured Caulobacterales bacterium | reverse complement strand
ACATAGACCCCGCCGCGTTCCAGCCAGGCTTTACCGATTGTGCCAGAATATGATGGGTTCAGGGAAACCTGAAATCCGCCATAGCCATAAAGCACCGTGGGGTTTGAACCATCTAGTTTGACGCCTTTTTTATGGACGATGAAATACGGGATTTCTGTGCCATCCGTAGATTTCACAAATTTCTGCTCGGCGACCATATCTGATGAGTCAAACCAGCTCGGCAGGGATCTGACTTTTGTCGTCTTCATGCCCTTTGTGTTTATACTCCAAAGCGTATCCGGCTCTAGAAAGCTTTCTGTGGTGACAAAGGCAACGGATTCTTTGTCATTGGTTGAGCCAATGGAAATCGTCCCATTTTCAGGGAAATCCAATTTCTTTTTGGACCATTTGCCTTTGGCAAATTTAAAAGCATAGGCGGTTCCGGCCACATTGTCAGAGATGCTCATCAAAATAGCGTCTTTTGTAATGCCAAAGCCACCAACGGATTGGCGATCGCCTGGTGTGAACACTTCATGGACGTCATCGATTTTTCCGTCTTCCATGAAATCCGCAATACCAAAAGAAACAAGCGCGCCGGATTTAAAGCCGCGCCAGTCTTCTTGTAAGCTCACGAGGACCTGACCTTTAAATTGGCCGCTGGGATTGCTCTTTTCCGGGATAGGCAACTGAACAGGTTTAAAAGCGTTAGGTCCTGATTGCGGGATCCAGAAAAACTCTGATGTATAGAATGTCTTGGATCGCGTGACGAAAATCTCGTCCTTGCCGTCAGCATTTTCGATGGTGCCGGGCCAAACGCCCACATCTGTTTTTTCGCCGCGCATGATTTCTCGCGCTTCAGATAGAGGTGTCCCGCGCTTCCATAATTTGGTCATCATGGGATAGCCGGAATCCGTCATGGTGCCGTCGCCAAAATCGACCGCGACATGCAGGTGGTCTTTATCAAGCCAAGTGCTTGAGCCTTTGGACTCGGGTAGAACAAACCCGTTTTTGATAAAATCGCCGGTTCTTGCATTAAACTCCCGCCGGGTGACTGCGTCCTTGCCGCCATCGGACAAGTTGACCATGCAGCGGACATAGGCCGGGGCAAAACAGCTATTGCCTTTATAAACCCAATTTTTCCCTTCTTTGGCGGCTAGGGCGTCAATGTCCAAAACCGTTTCCCACTCGGGCGTGCCAGACATGTAGCCGTCCAGCGTGGTTTTTCGCCATAGGCCTTTTGTGTTGGTTTCGTCCTGCCAGAAATTATGGGCTTCGCCGCGCCGGTAGGAAATATATGGGATTTTTTCCGGGGAGTTATAGATCGCCAAAAGGTCATCAAACATGCTCTGATACGGCCCGCTTTTTAAGTGGCCATCACTGGCCGCATTCCAGGCTTTGACCTGGGCGAGGGCCTTCTCACCTTCGACTTCTTCGAGCCAAAGATGATCTTCATCGGTTTTGCCAGCCGTTTCATAGGCGATGGCTTTGCTGGCGCGGGCTTTGCGTTTTGACATGGTTTGCTCTGTTTTTGCGTCTGTTTTGTTATTTGTTTTATTTGAACTTGTGTCGCCGCATCCGGTCAGGATCAAAGCGGTTCCAAGCAAAAGGCCGCTTGTGAATTTTGTGATGGTCATGGCACTCCCTCATCGTCATTTTTTAGTCGCACCATAAAAGCGCAGATTGCGCATGGGGGCAAGGGTGACTATATGCCCTTCATGAAGTTTTTAATCATGAACGGCGCGGGGAACCGATTTGCGGTGTTTGACGCACGTGGTCGTGCCCGCTTTGAGCTGACCACGGAAAGGGTTCAGGCGTTGGCCAAACCAGGTTCCTCGACTATGGGCCCAAAGGGCGCGGATCAAGTGATCGTCATGCGGTCGCCCAAAGCGCAAGACGCCGATGTGTTTATGGAAATCTGGAACCAAAAGGGCGGGCAGGTGGATGCATGCGGCAACGCCACGCGCTGTATTGCCTGGTTGGTGCTGGAAGAAAGTCAAAAAGACGAAGTGATCGTGGAAACCAAGGCTGGGCTACTCCGGTGCCGCCGTGCAGGGGACATGCAAATCGCCGTGGATATGGGCCCGCCGCGCCTAGAATGGGATCAGGTGCCGCTGACCGAGGCCATGCATACTCACCATATTGATGTCAAAGTCGGGCCCATTGATAATCCCGTGCTTTCCAATCCCGGCGCCGTTTCCATGGGCAATCCTCATTGTGTTTTCTTTGTGGAAGATTTCAAGCAGGCCCGTCCGGACAAGGTCGGCCCAATGATTGAGTTTCATCCCTTGTTTCCGGAGCAGGCCAATGTGGGTTTTGCCCGCATAGATGGTCCTGGAAAAATGCGATTGAAAGTCTGGGAGCGGGGCGTCGGCATGACACAGGCCTGCGGCACTGGGGCCTGCGCCGCCGTTGTGGCGGCTGTCCGGCAAAAACGCACAGACCGAAAGGTTGAGGTGGAGGTTGATGGCGGCACGTTGTTGATCGAATGGCGGGAAACCGATGATCACGTCATCATGACCGGCCCCGTTGAGCTGGAGCAAGAGGCGGAAGTTTAG
>CALDSY010000074.1 GCA_937924355.1 uncultured Caulobacterales bacterium | reverse complement strand
CATCCCTGGGAGGATAAACGTCAACTCAATTAGCCCTGAGCCGTATCGCTTATATTGAATTTGGCGGGCGCGGCTAAATATAAAGTTAATTTAGACTATGGTTAATCAACTTTTATACTTGTTAATCCAAGTTATTATTGATTACGATTTGCTTTTAGTTAAGTTAAATTGTCATTAAAACAAGTATTCATAAGGTATAAAAACGTCTCTATACTTGCAGATATAGTGAAGATTGATCGGGAAATCAGGGCAAAAAAAGTGATATTTCCTGCATTTTTCTCGAAATTAGTCCATTTTTCTCAAAATGAGACAGGCTGAACGCTAGATAAATTTACACTTGGTTAGGGTTATCAAGGTGTTGAGGGAGGACTGTCTGCGAGGTGCCAATATGCAGACTCAATCCAATTGCAGCATCAATTCAGGGAGTTCGCATCTTGAGGCGATTTTAGATCGTACGGTTTTTGCCAATCTGCAATTAACAGTAAGTGAAATGCGCTCTGATCCCGTTGCAAGTACCATCTTGAACTTTTGACGCTTTCCACTAGGCTACACGTCCCTTGTGGGACTGTATTATGATTTCCGAACATTGCCTTTGAAGCGAAACTAGCTGATCATGGTCGTTTATCCCCAAGGGACTTTGTTAAATAAGCTTTGGCTCATGTGGGAATGATGACAAATTGGCAGGAAATTGATGCGCGCGTCACGCGGGAAGATACCGTGCATTTCATCAATGCCGCAGTGTCTGCCACATCGCAGGAAGAGTTTTATGATAGTGCCGGGCGGCAATCTCTGTCGCTGTCCTTTTTGCACGAATATATGCGGATCAATTACCCGCTCGTATATGCGAAATCCTTGGCCGCAGGCATTAACCACCACAATCAAGGCCGTATCATTATCAACCTCCTGCTCAGTGGTTTGAATAGCGATGACTATAAAAACCACCGCTTTGAAATATATGATTATATTTTAGGGACATTGATTCTAATGCCGCCGCAACGCGCGATGAAAATACTCATAACGCTCGTCCGCCGCCGAGTGAACAATCGTACAACGCGTCGATTGATCCGTGATTTTTTAACGGCGCGGCCTGACCCTGTTTTTGATGCCGTGAAATATCGGAGCAAAGTCAAGATTTTGGCCCGCCACGCCCATTTGCGATTGTCCGATTTACCGAACCGGGGAACAGAATATAACGAGTTTTTATTTAACCCCAAACGTCAGCGTAAATTTGAAACGCCGCTATTTGAAAAATACCGCGCCGCCCATTACGCCAAAGACGCTGTCTATGATTTGCCCTACACGATCGCCGTTGGCCTTGCCGCCAAGCATAAGATTCCTGCGGACATTTTTATGGAAAATATAAAGCCGCAATTGACCAAAACGGAGAATGAGCGCCTGGGCGAAACGGCGAAGCGCGCCGGGGTCGATATTGGCCATGATTTATCTCGGATGGATTTGACGAGATTGGCAATCTATACGCTCAGCCTGAACATGAAAGAGCGGATCAATCGCGAAGAGGAAATCAAAAATGCCTTTCAGACTGCCGCTAGCAAGGCGGCTAACTTACAGCCTTTGGCCTTACCTAAAACAGCGGCAGTTTTGGATCGTTCCTACTCTACCTCGGGCAGTTACGAAAAACGCCGCCGACCTTTGGCCTTGTCATTGGGAGTTCACTATTTGTTGAAAGAAGTTTGTGAAACCTCAGGCGCAAAAGACATGTACAAAGATTTTTGGACAATTGATACGCCCAACCCGCATTTGGTCACCGCCAAAGGGCAAAGTGATTTGATCACGCCCTTATTGGCGGCGTTGAAATGGGGGGCCCGGCAAATTATCATTGTCTCCGATGGGTATGAAAACGCGCCGCCCTTTGGGGGTCCGGCAACTCATGCGCGTTTACAATACGAATATTGCCTCCAAATATGCCGCCAAGGATAAAGTCTCTTTCGTGCACCTTAATCCGGTTTTTGACGCAGATGCGTTCAATTTACGCCCCATTTCCCCGGACATTGTCACCATGGGACTACGGAATGTAGAGGATATTTTCACGCCGTTAAATTTTGCGCGCTTTGCCGCCGGCCATGCGGATATCAAGGCCCTCGAAGTCTACTTGGATCAGGCCATGCGCGATATGATGTTGGTTGCCCGCGAAAAACGCGGTTCCGGTTACAAAGTCAGGTGGGATCACCATGGCTAAATTTCCGCTTCTCGAAAAACTTGAATTGCTGGGTCTGTCTGTGGGCCCGCCTCAAATTTTGGGCCATATCCGAATTGTACCAATTTTGCGTCCGGGTTTTAAAACAAACCCCAGCCAATTGCGCATGTCCATCCAAAATTACGATGGGCCCTTCGGCGTCGTGAACACTGGACAAGCCTACTACGCCAGCACTTATATGCCACATGGACTTATCGCGACGTGGGAAGATGGAAATCCTGTTGCAAGCTATGGGGCATCTTTGGCTAAGGCCGACCATAAAAAAGGCAAGAGCCATCAAGGTCGTCAACATAAGTCGCAAATTTTCACCCGTATGGCCAAGCAGGTTGATAAATCTGCGCTGCGGTTATTACCGCGTCACATGGCCATGGAGGGGTTTTTATCCATGTATTTTAACGGCCCGGAAATCGCCTGGTCGGAATATAGCCGGGATGTGTTTAACCGAGGCCTGTCAGTCCGCAGCGAAACCGGTATAGGCCGCGCCAATTTTTCGGGTGTTGATGCCGCCTTAAAGACTTTTGAAATTCATGACACCCAGGTCGGCGCGGTAATATTTATGGCAGATGTGATGGCAGATATATTGGTATTGTCCCATCCGGATGATTATAAAACCTTACATAAATCATTGATCGGTGACTACTTCGCCGTAGAGTTTCAATATTTACGAGACGACCCTCTTGCACAGCAAGAATGGGCAAAGTTACGTGAGGCCCATGACCTGCCGGATCTTGAAATTGCCGTCGCAGATTTGCATACTGCCTGGTCGAACAGTCAAGCCTGGATGACCAAAGACCTTATTGACCGCCAGATTAAATCAACGCGCATCTTTTCAACACAAGACTTTAGTCTGCAGAGTTTCATTACGGATTACAAATCGAGCTTTGAAAACAACTTCATTGGCGAAATTATCGTCAATAAGAAAGGTCACGTAGAATATCTCAAAGCTTTTGCCTTGTCTAAAGCCCAAACAAAACGCGTATTCTTATTGGATCTATTGGCAGAGCATCAGTGGAATATTGAAGCGACGGCGCGGGCCGCAGGGCAAGACTATGATGCTTTTATTCTGCGACTGGAAAAGGCTGGGTTTGGATATATTTTGCGGCCCCATGTCATTGAAGAGGCGCGTCGTAAAAAGAAATCAAAATCTAAATAGGCTAATTTGGGCGTTCAGTTAGAGTTTCGAGTTGAAAATAGAATTAGTATCTAACCAATATGCGCGTTCTGAGTGCGTCTGCGCCAATAAAAAAGCCCGGCAACAAGGCCGGGCTCCTAATCAGGATAAAGGGTCAATTATTATTGTAATTGGTTTATTATTCTTCTTCGTTGGATTTTCCGCGGCGACGACGACGGCGAGGCTTTTTATCCCCTGAACTCTTGGAGTCCTTTTTACCGCTGTCTTTATTGTCACCACCGGAAGATTCCTCCCGCGGGTATTCTTCACCAGTGTCCTGGTTGACATATTTCATGTTGAGACGAACCTTGCCGCGATCATCAAAGCCCATAAGTTTGACATAAACTTCCTGACCCTCGGAGAGATAATCAGATGG
Source organism: uncultured Caulobacterales bacterium (assembly GCA_937924355.1). GTDB lineage: Bacteria > Pseudomonadota > Alphaproteobacteria > Caulobacterales > Maricaulaceae > JACOMS01. The sequence goes on along the minus strand of CALDSY010000074.1, from coordinate 529 downwards.
GTGATTAACGCGCTCTTTGGCAATCTGAGAGACGTGCACAAGGCCGTCCTTCTTGCCAAAGAAGTTCACGAATGCGCCAAAGTCGACAACTTTGACGACTTTACCTTTGTAGATAACGCCAACTTCTGGCTCAGCTGTGAGGCTGTGGATCCAGTCCATGGCCGCCTTGATGCTGGACGCATCATTCGACGCGATCTTGATAGAGCCGTCATCTTCGACAGAGACGCGGGCGCCTGTGGTGTCAACGATTTCGCGGATCACTTTACCGCCGGAGCCAATTACGTCACGGATCTTGTCGACCGGGATTTTCATGGTTTCGATACGCGGTGCAAATTCACCCACTTCGTCGCGAGCTTCTTCAAGCGCCTTGTTCATTTCGCCCAGAATGTGGTTCCGGCCGCCTTTAGCTTGCTCGAGGGCCTGCTTCATGATGTCTTCGGTGATACCGGCAATTTTGATATCCATCTGCAGGGACGTGATCCCTTCGGATGTACCAGCCACTTTAAAGTCCATATCGCCCAAGTGATCT
>CALDSY010000073.1 GCA_937924355.1 uncultured Caulobacterales bacterium | reverse complement strand
CACTCCCGAGAATTGGGGAGAAAAAGAATGAGAAAGAGAGCTGCCACACTACTTCTATCTGCTATGACTTTCGCATCAGCCTGTACAGTTTCGCAAGCCGCCGAAATTGAAGCCTTTGATATGCAGCGATGTGTCAATATGGGCAATAGTTTTGATGCCCCACGGGATGAGCCCTGGGGCAAGCCCATCAATCCAGAACATTTCGCCCTGATCAAGGCGAAAGGATTTGATACGGTGCGTATTCCCGTTCGCTGGAGCGACTATACAGGCGATGATAATCGTATTGAAGCGGACTTTATGGCCAAGGTTGCAGCTATTGTTGACGCTGCCCTCGCCGAAAATTTGAACGTTATTTTAAATGTCCACCATTTTGAAGACATTATGGTAAACCCAAAAGATGGCACAACAAAGCTTGTGGCCATGTGGGAGCAAATTGCCCCAATATTTGCCAATCGATCAGATAGTTTGTGGTTTGAGATTATTAATGAACCAAATAACAAGCTCAAGGGCGAACTCATGCGTAAGGCGCAGGCACTGTCCGTGCGCTCAATACGAAAATCTAATCCCAACCGAATAATCATTCTGGGGGGCGAAGACTGGTCAGGCATTCGAACACTTGAAACCAATCTGGTCCCGCCAGATGCGAACATCGTCTATACCTATCATTACTACGACCCGTTTGACTTTACCCACCAAAAGGCACCGTGGGTTGGAAAAGACGGTCCCAAAAAGACAAAAAGCTGGGGTAGTGAACAAGATTATGACGAACTCAAACGCTCTATAAAGACGGCTCTAAATTTTGAGAAAGGCGTGGAACGCCCGGTTTTTGTTGGCGAATTTGGCGCGTATGAGATCATCGATAATACCGAGCGTGTTCAATATGTCCGAGATACAAGAGAGGCCTTTGAGGCTGCGCAAATCCCTTGGTGTCTTTGGTCATTCGCCAATACTTTTGCCCTCTACGATGAAGATAAAGGCGGCTGGGACGAAGACATGTTGGCCGCGCTTGTTCCTGACCGTGAAGTCTTGAAGACCCAGGTCATTTCCAAGTCTGATGTTACGCCAGACGTGCAGCCATGGGGACAATTTCTACCATATTATGTTGGCGACACAAATTTCACATCAGGTGCCTTGACCGGCGTCGCAGAAATTAAACCAGGTCAGGAAATTCACCCCCCCCATAAACACATCGAAGAGGAATACCTCATGGTTCTCGAGGGCAATGGAACCTGGACGATTGAGGGCAAAGACTTTCCGGCAAAAACAGGCGACATTCTTTATGCAGCTCCATGGGTGTCTCACGGCATTAAGAATACGGGCGCGAAGACACTGAAGTTTGTCGTTTTTAAGTATAACAAATCTTAGATTCTCATGCGTGGGGCAGATGTCATAATTATATGCGGGGTTTCAGGTAGCGGTAAAACGACTACAGCCAGAGCTCTCGCTGAGAAACACAATTTGCGTTTTGTTGAAGGCGATGATCATCATCCAGTGAGCAATGTGGAAAAAATGGCCTCTGGGGTCCCGTTGACGGATAAGGATCGGACGACCTGGCTTGATTCAATTTGTACAGATTTGGAATTAAACTCAAATCAAAAATCCGTTCTCGCCTGTTCAGCTCTTACGCCTTACGTTCAGTGTTTTCTGCATCACCGAGTTAAAGGTCGAATAATATGGGTCAAGCTCGAAGTGTCGCCCCTAACAGCCAAATCGCGCATGGAGAACCGCGAACACTTCATGCCGCATTCGCTATTGCAAAGCCAATTTGAAGCCTGGAATCCACCGGACGAAGGCCTAACACTCTCAGCAGAACAAAGCGTCGAACAGATGATAGACGCAATATCCCGCCACCTTAAAATCTAAGGGCAGCTCAGCGCGCTTCCGCTTTCTTGAGACAACTTCACATTGGACACGCCGATATCCATGCCATCTTTCATATCCACAGCAAAAGCGTGACGGATATAATTTAGATTATCCATGCAAGCCAAAGGAATGCGGACTTCCTGCCACTCGCCTGTGGTCGGAACAACAATGCGGGTTGCGTTAGATCCAATCATGACAACACCCTCGCCTTTGAGGTTCTTGATGTAAAATGATAGCTCGACTTTGCCATTGGCTTCGCGCTCAAAATCTAACGTGTAGCCCGACATGATAGAAACCATACCACTTCCGCCATTTGCAGTTACGCGGAACGAGTCCTCTTGAGCCTCTCTATCATACCCGCCGATTGTAATGCCGGCTGTGTTATAAGGCATGTTGACGTGTGAACCGTCGACTGCAAATCGCCATGGCTCCAAAGTCTGCCCCTTTTCGAAAAATACACCTTTTGGCGCAACCATATTTGCCGGCAATCCGCTTTCTTCCGAAAGCCTGTTCATGTTTTTACTATTCTTGTAGGTCAGGCCGTACCCTACTTTGAATAATGGATCATAGTCAGGATGAATGGCATTCAACTGATCCTGCATTGCGTTTTTCGGCCAAGAGAAAGACAGTCGACCCGTGAAATCATATTCCGGCTTTGTTTGGAACAAAAGGTCTGTAATGCCCGCCGGCTCTGAACCCGGCAACCAGGACGCGACGAAAGCATCTGACGCATTCATTTCCGGGTTAGTCCAGAGTGGTCGACCCGATAGAAAGATAGAAACCACCGGGACGCCAGCGTTTTTATATTCCATCAAACGTTCTGGGTTCAGGTCGTTCGGCGTGAAGTCGACATTATCACGATCGCCCATGAATTCCGCATAAGGGTCCTCTCCGTAAACGGCTATAACAACATCAATGTCCGCAGGAACAGTGTCCCCGACAGGATCATAGGAGAAGGCCCCTCCGGCCGCCTCAACTTCGCGCTTCACGGCAGCGACGAAGGTTTCTCCGTTTGGAAACTCAGAGTTTGGATAGGTTCCACCTTGCCAATCCAGCGTCCAACCGCCGGCAAACTTACCAATATCACTCGCTCCGGCGCCTATAACGTGCACTTTTGATCCCGGCGACAATGGAAGTGTTCTGTCGTTGTTTTTAAGGAGGACTTGGGATTTTCTCACGGCCTCGCGGGCTAAAGCCCGGTGTTTGGGCGATCCCAGCAATTCAGTTTGGCCAGCATAGGCCCGCTCACTGGGTTTCGGTTTTTCAAAAATGCCGGAATTAATTTTCACCCGCAATATGCGCCGCACTGCATCATCCAGGCGTTCCATGGGAATAGTTCCGGATTTAACATGCTTTAATGTGGATTCGTAAATCCCTTTCCAGGTGTCCGGCGCCATATACATATCAAGTCCAGCGTTCAGAGACTGAGGACAATCCACATTTGTACACCCTGGTATCAAGGCATGACCGTTCCAGTCGCCAATAACGAAACCTTT
>CALDSY010000072.1 GCA_937924355.1 uncultured Caulobacterales bacterium | reverse complement strand
CCCGTTTTTCTAAATGATGGGAATAAGGCCGCGACGAGTCCCATAAAGCTGGCAATCATGACGATATAAGGCAGGACCATCCAGCCACACCAGGCGCCGCCGCCGGCCAAGAGTTTCGCGTCGCCCCGGCCCATGCCGTCTTTGCCGGTGATCTGTTTAAAGCCCTTTTCAACGGCCACAAACACTAGATACCCAACCAGCGCCCCGATGACCCGGTCCGTGAATCCGCCCCAAACACCATCAGGCAGGCCGCCGAATCGGATCCAGCCTTCCACCAAGCCTGTACCGATAAGTGTATAGGTCAGTACATTCGGCAGGCGAAATGTCTTGAGATCGACGACTGATAACGCCACAAGCAATCCGGCCAAGATGGCAAAAGATAAAAACACCATGGCAATCGGGATAACTTTGGTGTCCCGACTGTCAAGGGCCTGCATTTGTAGTGGCATTGGCCGCAATATTTGCATAAGAGCGGCGGGATGGGAAAAAGACTGGCGACAGGATTATTGGCAACGAGCCTGCTTGCGGGTATGCCCGCGGCCTATGCCGACAATGAGAAAGGCATTTGTGATGATGCCGATCATTGCGTCTGGATTATGGAAAACCATGGTCCCCATGAATTTGACTATGACGTTCTAACCCAAGAGCTTGAGGGCTTTGGTCAGCAAGGTAAAGCCTTTCTGATTATGTTGGTCGGTGACAAAGACCCGGATATTGCCGGCCGATCCATTGACATTCTCTCGGATGGGAACTTTAGCTTTACCCGCGAGGAAGCACGAAAAATCGTGCAGGAATGGCCGGGTTCAAATGTGGAGAAAATGGCCGATCTCATGGTCAAGATTGGGTCGCCTGATGTGCAAGGGCGCATGATTGAATCGCTCCTCAGCGAAGATCAAAAAATTCGGGATGTCGCCCGGGATGTATTGGCCCGTCTTCGGGAAAATAAAAAGATTTATCAACTTAGATCCTTTGAACACGGTCCGCTGGCCAAGGCCGTTGTGGAATCGCCGACGCGAGAGCTCGTGCAAATGCTGGCAGCCTTCCCCCCAGAGAAAACCACGCCGTTTCTAAAACGGGCACTCGGTTCGGGTGACGGCCCGAGCGTCATCGCAGCTTATAACGGCCTTTATGCGATTGATAAGGAAATGGCGTTTAGAAGTCTGCTCGAGACTTTGAACGATCTGGGGCCCGATCGGTCCGAAACGGCTTTTGCGCTGGCCGAACTTTTACGTCACCGAAACACCATACGTCCGGACGGATTTTATTTGCAGTTTGCGAAGGAATTATCCGAAAATCCGGAGATGACTTTGATGGGACGGGTCGCGGGGCTTGATGCTCTGCTCGGGGGAGAAGCCTTCGCCAAAAACCGCAAGGTGACAACGCTCAAAGCCAATTCGGCCGTGCGCTCGGCTTTGCGCGCCGCTCTGCAGGCCAGAGGGCAAAACATTCATCCATATGAAGCTAATTTTAACCGGGTATTTTCACAGGACTCTGCCAATTCGGCGATGATGATCTGGACACATATCCAAGAAACTCAACAGGATGATGGCCGTATCTACCAGACTTTTTTCGACCGTCTCGAGACGCTGGATAACATCGCCGTTCAACAAATTACCTTGCAGGCATTGGGGCAGACCGAAAACATCAAGACACTGAAATATGCACTCACCAGCGCACGGTCTCAACGCGATAAAATCTATGCTTTGTCGGTGAACCGACTCGCCGATCATTGGGCCGATGATGTGCGGTATGACGCCGTCGCCACATCGCGTTTGTTAAACCAAGCCCCCACAACTCAAGCCCCAGAATCTCAAAATCCCGAAGCCCAAGATCCTAAATCGGAAGACAAACCCGAACCCTTTGCCAAATCTGTTGCCCGACTTCGGACAGAAGATCGGAAGCGCTGGACGGCCTGTAAGGTGAAGGGCAAACCCCTGACGGATTATGTGGTGCAGCTCCCATATTTTACACTCGAAGAAGAAGTCTCCGGTTCCTATGTAAAGCGGCGTTTTATCCAAACAACCTATCCCACACAGAATGGTTGGTTTGTAGGATTTTCAGCCAAACGAAATGGGGGCCTCTGGTATTTCGACAATGAATCCGGTTTGGGCGACCCGGTAAGCGGCGCGCAAATTTCTAAAGTCTCATCTGTGATTCCCATGCGCTTGCCACAGCCCGGCCGATACGCCTCGGATTTCTGGGTGATCAGCGCGGACCCCACCACGTCGGGTGATGGGCAATTATTTGTAGGAACCCAAAATCAAACCGGCATCAGGGCGAAACTCCATCGTTACCTGCCGCGTTCCGATTTTGAGGTTTCAATTCTGGAGCAAGGCCGCTATCTTTTAACGCACGACAATCATTCGCCTTTGATATTAGGGGCGGATGGCACCATCAGACCCGCTTGCGAGTAAAATGACCTATTCAGAAACTGCTGCGATCAAGGCGCTGTCCGGCGTGACCGATTTATCCGGAGGCCGGGACATCGTTACCAATGGGCGTCTGGCAGACCTGAATTTTCAAGACGGGTTTTTGAGGGCGATTTTGCAAATTGATCCCAAGGATGCAGATGCCTTTGAGCCGGTCCGCCAAAAGGCTGAGGCAGCCTTGAAATCCATTGATGGCGTGAACCGTGTATCGGTCATGCTAACAGCGCACAAAGCGGCCCCGGAGGTTTCCAAAAAACCTCAGAGGCGAGGCAATCCGCACCAGGCCCGCAGGCCCGAAGGATATCAAGGGGATGCCTTTGTTGATCACGTTGTTGCGGTTTCCAGCGCTAAGGGGGGCGTCGGAAAATCAACGGTCGCCGCCAATTTGGCCGTCGCATTGGCGGCGCAAGGTCAGAAAACCGGCTTGCTGGACGCAGATATTCACGGCCCGTCTATTCCTATGATTATGGGCCTGACGGGTGAGCGCGCCAAAACAACAGAGTTTGAGGGACGCCGTCTGATTGCGCCCTTTGAAGCCCACGGCGTAAAAGTGATGTCGATCGGTTTTTTAACCGAGGATGACGGGCCGATCGTTTGGCGCGGCCCCATGGTGCAGGGGGCCATTTCGCGCATGCTTTGGGATGTGTATTGGGGTGATCTGGATATGCTGATCATCGATATGCCGCCGGGGACCGGCGACCCGCAATTGGGCCTGGCGCAGGATATCAAACCGCGCGGCGCAGTCATTGTATCAACGCCCCAGGACCTGGCGCTACTAGATGCCCGAAAAGGTGTGGCCATGTTTGGCAAAGTGAATATTCCAGTCTTGGGCCTGATAGAGAATATGAGCGTGTTTATTTGCCCGGATTGCGGGTCCAGCCATGATATCTTTGGATCGGGCGGCGTCAGACAAGAAGCCGAAAAACTGGGGGTCGAGCTCTTGGGGCAGGCCCCGCTGCATATAGATATCCGCACCGGCAGCGATGCGGGGCAACCTGTGTCAGTGACGGATAAAAATCAGGGTCAAGTCTTCCATAAAATGGCCAAGGCTCTTGCGGGTCAATTAGGTCTTTAAACCGGAATATGAGCCCTCTAGAACAAGGCGTTTTGGATGCCGTCAATAACGAACTGAACCGCCAGAGTGGCCAATAATACGCCCAGGACTCTGGTCAAAACTTCGGTGAAACTCTTCCCCATAAGTTTGAGAAGCGGCCCGGCAATGAAAAACGAGATAAGCGTGATCAACAGCACCGCCGCCAATGCTGCGAGGACTGCGCTTTCCTGGGCCATGCCTGTTGTTTCACCCTTCAAAAGCAGGATAGACGCCATGGTGCCCGGCCCCGCAATCATGGGAATGCCCATGGGGAAAACGGAAATATCCTCCGGATCTTCGACTTCGCCAAGGATGTCTTCGGCGCGGGATTCACGTTTTTCCGTGCGCTTTTCGAACACCATATTCAAGCCAATCATAAATAGCATGATCCCGCCGGCAATCCGGAGCGCATCCAGGCTGATCCCCAGCTTGTCAAACACAAACTCGCCGGCATAGGCGAATCCAAACAGGATAATCGCCGCCACGAATACAGATTTCACAGCCATAATGTTTTGGTGACGGCGACTTGTGCCTTGCGTTAATGTCGCAAAGATCGGCGCGCAGCCGGGCGGGTCGATAATCACAAAGAGTATCGCGAAGGCTGATATGAAAAGTTCAATATCCATAGGAGGCGCGGCTGGTAGTTGAGAATAGTCTGATTGGCAATATGCAGAAATGCAAATGATATCTGCAAATGCGCGTGCAGTTAGGGTTTTAATAAGACATAATAGCGAGGTTCGTACGAATCAATCTGGCTGAAACCTTCATGACACAAACCACTCCTGTGACGCCCAAACGCTGGTTTCAACGTCTAGCGCCTTACCGAACACCTGAGAACTTTCGAGCCTTTATTGAAATTGTTATTACGCTTATTCCGTTTTTACTGATCTGGACCGCCATGTGGTGGCTTATCAGCCGGGGGTACTGGATAGGGTTATTGGGTGTCATTCCGGCCGGCGCGTTTATTGTGCGCTTATTTATCATCCAGCACGATTGCGGACACCGATCACTTTTTTCATCCCGGCGGGCCAATGACTGGGTTGGCCGTTTTATCGCGCTTCTCACCTTAACACCTTATGATTACTGGCGGCGCAAACATGCCCTCCATCATGCGGCGTCTGGCAATCTGGATCGGCGCGGTATTGGTGATGTTATGACCCTGACCGTGGCCGAGTATGAAGCCCTTAGCCGTTTCGGCCGGTTCAAGTACCGTCTTTACCGCAACCCGGTCATTATGTTTGGTCTGGGTCCTGCCTATCTCTTCTTTGTGGCTAATCGTTTGCCTATGACCTCCATGAAACAGAAAATGCCCTGGGTGAGCACATCACTGACCAATCTGGGTGTGGCGATTTTATATGGATTGATGATCTGGCTCGTGGGCCTCAAGGCCTTTTTGCTGATCCAAGTGCCCAGCGTGATCGTTGGCGCGTCCATCGGCGTCTGGCTGTTTTATGTCCAGCATCAGTTTGACGAGACCCATTGGGACCGAACCGAAGACTGGGATAGAGAGCGCGCGGCCCTAATGGGAAGCTCTTATTATGATCTGCCCAAATGGCTGATGTGGGTAACAGGTAATATCGGCATTCACCACGTCCATCACCTGTCCAGCCGTATTCCGTTTTATCAATTGCCGCGCACGCTCAAGGCCCATCCTGAGCTCAAGCAGATCGGGCGATTGACGCTTTGGCAAAGTTTCAAATGCGTGAAACTGACCCTCTGGTGTGAAGAGCGACGTAAACTGGTATCGTTTTCTCAGCGCCGCGTTCCGGTGACGATCTAAAACTCCAGAACGAATAGCGA
>CALDSY010000071.1 GCA_937924355.1 uncultured Caulobacterales bacterium | reverse complement strand
CCCCAACTTCCGAACCGCGCAATGTGTAAAGGTCGGTACGACCTACGCAGATATGGAAAAACTCACCCGCAATAATGCCGTTGTCGAGCGCGGATGGGCCCATTACTTTCCGCTGGAGGATGGCTGGAATGCGGCTTTTGTCAGTAGTGACAAACGAGTCGACCCCAGGAAAAAGGTCACCTATTTTTTCAAGCGGGCGGGCTAAGTCTAATCTGCGGCCCGGGTCCAGACCTGGGTTTGGCAAAGCGGGCCAATACAGCCTTTGACTTTCAGCGTTCCATCCTCGGCGAGTTGCAGTTTGGATTTATAGGATTTCCCGCTACCGGCGTCATAGATTCGGCCTTTGTTCCAGCGATCCTTTTTGCGCTGAAAGCCCCAGAAGACCCGGCTCCCAAGTAAAGGCTTTTCGCGCAGCTCTGGGTCTGGATTATTGACGTCATTTGTGACGCCGCTGCTGTCCGGTTCAAACCAGACAAGATTGCCGCAAGGGGTCCCGTCACCGCAATCTGTGACCTCAATCTTCGCGGCCTTGTCTTCCGTATACCACACACCGGCAATGTCGATATCGGACGCGAAAGACGTCCCGGAAACCATCAATAGAAAAACTGGCAATATTTGGCGCATGAAACCCTCACTCATGACGTTATGTCGATTAGACTATGCCAGAACGTTTCAGCATAAGTCATATGAACAATTGGTGAGAATTCAGCTCTTTACATATCCCAATGCCAAACTATCTATGCCCGCCATGTCAAAACCTTTTGAATATATCCCGGCGACCGGCCATGTACCCGCCTTTATCTTTGGCGATCATGCCTCGGGCCATATTCCGAGTAGCTATGATAATTTAGGTCTCTCGGGGGATGACCTGACCCGGCATATCGCCTGGGATATCGGCACAGAGACAGTGGTGAGAACCCTGTGTGAGGCACTTGGCTGCGCCGGACAGATCGCGGGCATCTCCCGTCTGGTCATTGACCTTAACCGAGTGCTGACCATGGACACACTGATCCCGGCCCAGAGCGACGGCACGGTCATACCGGGCAATCAAAATATCTCTGATGAGGAATGGCAGTCTCGCGTCGACCAATATTATACTCCTTATCATGACAATATCGGACGGTCCCTCGACGCTATGGGGTTTGGTCTTGGTATTTCCATCCATAGCTTCACCCCGCAGCTCAAAGACCAAGCGCCAAGAGAGCTGGAGATCGGATTACTGTTTAAGGTCGATGAAAGCAGCGCCGCGCAATTTACCAAAGAGCTCGCCAAAATTAGGCCGGAATGGCGGGTCGCCAATAATGAACCCTATTCTGCTTATGATCTCAATCATACGGTCGATGAACATGTCAGCGCGCGCGCCCTGCCCCATTTAGGTCTAGAGATTAATCAGGCCATGATCGACACCGACGCCAAAGCCGCCGCGGTCGCTCTTGATATCGCAAAAGCCATCCGGCCTCTTATCGCAAAAATTGAACGGGCCGCTTAGTTTACATTATTGCCGCTTAACTCTATCCTCAAAAGAAAACTGGGGACACCAATGTTTAAAAAAGCGCTTATCCTATCCACCGTTCTGATTTTTGCCGCCTGTAAAGGGCCTACCGGATCTGAGACCACAATTGAGGTCGACACCAGCCGGCTCAAAGGTATCGAAATAACTGCGCCGGGTTGCGGCTACCAAAGATTACACAGCCGAATATCACGGCAAGACATTGTCCGATCCTTATCACTGGCTCAAAGATCAAGGTTATCCTGAAATTGATGACGAACCTGTTCTGGATTATCTCAAGGAAGAGAACGCTTATTATTATAAATTCCTCGAGCCTCATAAGGATTTGGTCGAGAAAATCTTCCAGGAATATAAAGGCCGCACGGATGAGACTGCATCGTCAGTGCCGTCGGTTCGAAACGGTTATGAATATCGCTGGTATTTTAATGAGGGCGCCGAGTACCGCATCCGGGCCCGCAAAAACCTAGAGACCGGCGAGGAAAAAATTTATATGGACGAGAATAAGCTGGCCGAAGGGCATGACTATTTTGTCCTTGGCGGCCTCGCCATCAGCCCAGACAATAATATCATGGCCTATTCCTCTGATAATTCAGGGGATGAGCGTTATAAACTTCGTTTTGTCGATCTGCGGACCGGTGAATATCTGCCGGATACGCTCAAAGGCGTCAGCGGCGATGTGACCTTTTCCTCTGACGGAACCAAGGTCATGTATTCAGCCCTGCAAAAAGACCGCTGGAAAGTCAGCGACATCAAAATCCATACACTGGGCACGGACCAGTCTGCAGATACAGTCATTTATAACGAAGCCGATGAAGGTTTTTTTCCGGGCTTCTCTAAAACCAGTAGTGAAGAATTTGTTCTCATCAGCACCACTCAGGGCGAGATGAGCGAAACCTATTACCTGCCGGCTGATTTCTCAGGCGAACCAAAACTTATGGTCTCCCGGGATGCCGGATTTTCATATTCCGTCGATCACGCCCATGGTGATTTCTATATTCTCGCCAATGACACCCATAAAAATTTCCGCCTGGTCAAAGCCAGTGACAAAAACCCGGCTCAAGAGAATTGGGAAACCCTCATCAAAGGCAGCGACACGTCTTATCT
>CALDSY010000070.1 GCA_937924355.1 uncultured Caulobacterales bacterium | reverse complement strand
TGAGCCCGGGCCTGAGCTAGCATGAGCCCAATTAGAAGCGCCTTTTGTTCCCCGGTCGAGCAGTTGCCAGCGGGCATATCTTTGGCCTCGTGCCGGACCAAAAGGTCTGACCGGTGGACGCCCCGTAAGGTCCGGCCTGCGCGAATGTCTGTGCCGCGCGTTTCCGCCCACATGGCGCGCAAACCGACGCGAACGGCATCCGGGTCTATGCCGCTTTGAATCTGCTCTTCGGCTTCGCCCTCCAGAGAGATCAAGGCCTTGGGGAAGACCCCTTCTGGGCGTTGATCGATTTCCCCGGTGAGTTTGGTCACTGTCTCCGCGCGGGCATAGGCGATCCGCGTGGCAAAATCCGCCATATCGGCCTCTAGCGCCTCATACCAAAGGATATCAGTCACGCCATCGGATAAAAGCCGGTTGCGCTCGCTACGCAGTTTCTCATAGGCGCTGACATGGGCGCCGTGGTCCGGCGCATGCATCAGGGTAAATCGGTCCAGAAACTTGCGGCGGTCGCCAGCTGGTCCTCGAAAGATCGGGTCTTGATCCGGTGTGAGCCAGAAAACGGTCATGTGGCGCGCCAGATCTGTACCGCTAACGGACTTGCCGTCGATACGGGCGATCCGGCGGCCCGGCGCTTCGGCGAGCTGTCCAATGGCTAAACGGTAATCGTCGCCATCCGATAAAAGATCCGCATTCACACCCCAAGCCGGTGCGGTGCTATCACCGTCCTGACGGGCGAGGGTTTCGAGTTTGGCGCGCCGGAGGCCGCGGCCCGGTGACAAAAGAGAGACCGCCTCTAGAAGATTGGTTTTCCCGGCTCCATTTTGGCCGAACAGCACAACAGGCGTGCCGGAGAGCTCCAGATCCAGAACTTTATAATTGCGAAAATCCGTGAGACGGAGTTTGGAAATATAATGTGTTGAGCCCACCTAGACGCGAAGCGGCATCAGCACGAACAGGCTGTCCTTGTCATCACTATCCTTGACCAAAGCCGGAGATGCGGGCCCGTCCAGCATAAAGGTGGCATCCTGACCTTCGATCTGATTGGCCACATCAAGCAGATATTTGGCATTAAACCCGATCTCGAGCGGATCGGAGCCGTAATCCACCATCAGGTCCTCATGGGCTTTGCCGCTTTCCGGATTGTTCACCAATAGGGACAGGCTGTCCTTAGAGAGTGAGAGCTTGATCGAGCGGGATTTCTCCGCCGAAATTGTCGCCACCCGATCCACAGCATCAGCAAACACTTTGTTGTCGATAACCAATTCGCGGTCATTATTACGCGGAATGACGCGCTCATAATCCGGGAATGTGCCGTCAATCAGCTTGGATGTGAGTACGGCGCTGCCAAGGTTAAAACGAATTTTGGCGTCAGATACGGAAACGCCGATATCGCCGTCGAGCCCGTCAATCAGGCGGCGGATTTCCGCCACCGTTTTGCGCGGAATAATAACACCCGGCAAACCGGCCGCGCCGTTTGGCAATGGGGACTCGCTTAGGGCCAGTCGGTGCCCATCTGTGGCTACCGCCCGCAAAGCCCCGTCATGGGCGTGCACATAAATCCCGTTGAGGTAATAACGAGTCTCTTCTGTGCTAATGGCGAATTTGGTTTTATCGATCAGACGGCGCAAATCCGCCGCAGGCATATCAAACTCGTGCGTAAATCCGTCGGCGGTCATTTTTGGGAAATCACCCGCCGGCAAAAGCGGCAGGGTAAAATGGGCCCGGCCCGCATCCACGTCCAAACGGTCATTACTATTGATCTTGAGCGAAACTTGCGCGCCGTCCGGCAATTTCCGGGCAATATCGTAGAGCGTATGGGCCGGAGCCGTAATTTCACCGGGCGCATCGACCGTCGCATCAGCCCCTTCTGAAATTTCGATATCCAGATCGGTTGCGACAAAACTCAGACGTCCGCCATCAGCGCTCATCATAACGTTGGATAAAATCGGGATCGTATTACGGCGTTCGACGACGCTTTGGACCCGTCCCAGTGCTTGTAAAAGATCAGCGCGCTCTATGGCTATTTTCATTGTGTCCCCCAGGGAGTTCCGCGTTTGAAGCGGTCCTGTTAAAACAGCCCCGATATGAGCATCAGAATCACTGACGTCAGCACCGAGGCGAAATTCGTAAATGTAGTTTAACCTTTCAGGGGAAAAAGCCAAGCCCCTGCCCGCTAATTCTTCAACACAGTTTTTTGACTGAAATTAGCCTTGCAGCTTATCCTCAAGGGTCTTGATCTGACCGTCCAGAACCGCATCTTCGGCTCTTAGCTCTGTAATCCGTTTGACAGCATGCATCACGGTTGTGTGGTCCCGACCGCCAAAACGACGTCCGATATCCGGCAAAGACCGCTTGGTCAGTTTTTTACAAAGATACATGGCGACCTGCCGGGGACGTGCCACAGCCCGGGCCCGGCGCTTGGACGCCATATCATCCATGGTAATTTTAAACTCCTCTGTGACCGCCCGCTGAATCTTGTCGACGGTCAGACGCATGCCGGACATATATTTGGAGCTGGCCAAGGTTTCCTGAATGGTTTCCATGGTGATAGGCATGCCAAGAAATTCGCTTTGCGCGACGATCTGGTTAAACGCACCTTCTAGGTCGCGGGGCGTGGCGTTAATACGGGCCGCCAATAGATCTCTGGCCTGGGACGGAACTGTCAATTCCGGATGGCCGTTTTGCCGGCGAAGTGAAATCAGCCGATCGAGAATGCGAACCCGAAGTTCGTAATCCGCTGTGCCGATTTTACAGACGAGACCGCTGGTCATGTGGGACTTGAGGCGCGGGCTGGCTTTCTCCAGTTCTTCGGGATGACGGTCGAGGGTCAACATAATCTGCCGGCCCTCACCAACCAAAGAGACCATTGTATGAAGCAACTCTTCCTGGCTGGAAGTTTTGCTGGCGATGAAATGGGCATCGTCAATCATCAATAGATCAACATTTCTAATCTTGGATTTAAACGCCTCAATAGCGGAGCGGTCTTTGCCGCGTAGTGAATTAACAAAGGTACTGACAAATTCTTCGCCCGAAATTTTAAGAACTCTGCGCGGGGTTTCCAGCTTTTCAACTTCATCTAAGATCGCATAGAGCAAATGGGTCTTGCCCATGCCGTTATCACCATAGATGATAATCGGATTATATTGCGCGATGTCGAAATTGGAAACCTGACGGGCCACGGCGAAGGCGAATTCGTTAGACGATCCGACAACAAAATTATCAAATGTGAAACGGCCCCGGCGGCTAATGGCTTTGTCTTCTTTGTCACGCTGTGAAGACCCCATACTAAAAATAGGTTCGGCGGTTTTCTGAATGGGGCGGCGAGTTGTTGAGATCGTTGCCGTCGCAACAGGGCGGTCTAATTCCGGCTTGGAAATGGCGACGCCCCGCGGCGGGGCGACCTGATCGTGCTTCTTCCAGAGACGCTCGACCTCATCCAGAAATGAGTTTTCAATTTTATGGGCAACAAATTTTGAGGGCGCGGACAGCGTCACTTTATATTCGTCAGCCGACGCAATGTGCAGTCTGGCCGTCCATGTTCTATGGACTGTCGGCCCAAGAGCATATGACAAATCTTTTTGGACTTTGGCCCAAGTTTTATGGGCGCTTTCCACGGGCGCTTCCCCGGTAAAAAGGTCAGGCTTTCCTGAAATATCGTCTCCACTTGACCCGGATCCCCGTTTCACGCCATTCACTCCAACCTGAATCCGAAGAGTTGCTTGCAACTCTTTGTAATTATTAATTTTTTTTGTTTTTATGTTGGTCAAGCAGAACACTTTTCCAACGATACCCCCCGATCGATTTCGCTGCGCGCTGGCCTCCCGGATGACCCCCTTTTAAACGTCCGTTTTTTGACCCGTCAACGACAAAAACTTGCATTTTCACGACTCTTTTCTGTTGACAGAAAAAAACCTAAATATGCAGGGTATTTAGCAGAACAAAAAAGTTTATTTTTTTTCGTCGGCTCTGCGGGCGTCTATGATAAACCCCCATAAAACAGGGGATTCCGGCGCTCAGTAATCTTTGAGTTGAACGGCCCGTTGAAAAAGTGAGGCTTTGTTATGCGATCGACGCGGAAAAGATTTTATCAATCTGTGCTTTATGGATCGACCTTCTTATTAGCAGGTTGCGGTATAGATCAAAAACAAAGTGAAATTGATAACCCGTCCGCATCAGGTTCTTTCATAAAGAAAGAGGTTGGCGCGGGATTTATTTCACCCAAAGCCCGATTGTCCGGCCTGACCGGACCCAGCCTGCGCTCCGCCAAGGTTTCCCCAAACGGTAAACTGGTGACCTATCTGGATACATCCCCGGATAGTAATGGTCAGCTGGATTTATGGGCCTATGATTTATCTGATGGCTCCAAAAGCCGTCTTGTGGGCACCAAGGACTTACTCACCGAACCTGAAGTTTTATCGGAAGAAGAAAAGAACCGCCGCGAACGGGCCCGCCAATATGGTAGCGGGATTATTAGTTATAGCTGGGTCAACGACAACACTATAATGTTTCCGCTGGGCGGCGACATCCATCTCTATGACCTTCAGAGCCGGACCGCCAATCAAGCAACAGACACTGAAGGCTTTGAGACCGATCCCAAGGTCAGCCCCCTTGGCAATCATGTGGCCTATGTTCGAGACAATGAGCTCTATGTCACCACATTGGAATCCGGCTCGGAAACCCAAGTAACCGCCGGCGCGACCGATGTCATCCGCAATGCAACGGCCAGCTTCGTGGTTCAGGAGGAGCTCGACCGACATACAGGTTATTGGTGGTCGCCGGATGAAAGCCAGTTCGCCTATACACAAATCGATGAGAGCCCCATCACCATTGAGACCCGCATTGATTTTGGCAAGGATGGGATTTCTCAAATTGAGCAGCGCTACCCGTTCGCCGGCACCGACAACGCAACCATCAAGCTGGGCATTGTTCGCCGGACCGGCGGCAAAACCGTTTGGGCGGATATTGGGGACAATCCAGACGTTTATTTGACACGGGTGTTCTGGAGCAAAGACGCCAAGAGTCTCTATGCGGGTATCCTGGCGCGGGATCACAAGACCCATACCTTTTACCAGATCAATCCGGCAACCGGTGCCTCTAAGGTCATCTTCAAAGAGACAAGCCCGACCTGGATCAATGTCGGCACGGACCAAACGGTTTTGAAGGATGGAGGCTTTCTCTGGAGTTCGGAGCAATCTGGCCGTCGCCAAGTCTATGAAGTGGGGGCTAGTGGAAAAGCCCGGCAAATCACGCCCGACTCCGTGTTGATGAAACATATAAATTGTGTGGATGAAACGAACGGGCGGCTTTATTTTACCGGCTGGGACGCGACTCCTCTTGAGCAGCACATCTTTGCGATTGATATGGACGGCGAGAATCTGACCCGCCTATCCAGCGAACCGGGGTGGAATAGCGCCAGTTTTGCCAAGACCTGCGCCAGCTATATTGGCACCTATCAGGACCCAGATACGCCGAGCCGCAGCCGGGCCTATAATCATAAAGGCGAACCGCTCACCTGGCTAAGTGAAAACAAACTGGATGATAGTCATCCCTACAAGCCCTTTATGGCTAACCACATCTCTCCGGAATTTGGGCAGATCAAAGGCCCTGACGGCACCATGCTGGACTATGTGCTTTATAAGCCTGTGGATCTCAAACCCGGGGAGAAACGCCCGTCTATCACTTATGTTTACGGCGGTCCGGGCCCGCAGCTCGTCTCTAAAACCTGGGGGCGGGCCTTATTCCCGCGTATGCTGGCCCACCATGGCTATGTTGTCTTTACCCTGGATAATCGCGGGGCTGGAAATCGGGGCAAGGCGTTCGAGGATCATCTCTACCGGTCTATGGGCCGCATCGAGGTGGTCGATCAATCGGCCGGCGCCGAATGGCTGAAAAAGCAGGATTTCATCGATCCAGAGCGCATGGGTGTCTATGGCTGGTCTTATGGCGGCTATATGAGCCTGCATATGCTGGCCCAAACGGACTACTATAAGAGCGGCGTCTCCGGCGCGCCCGTCACCGACTGGGCGCTTTATGACACAGCCTATACGGAGCGCTATCTGGGCAGCCCCGTGGTGGATGATTGGAACTACACCAAAGGCGCCTATGAAGATGGCTCAGTCTTTCCTTATCTGGACGGGCTAACCGAGGATGTATTACTGATCCACGGCATGGCCGATGATAATGTGGTGTTCAGACATTCCGTCAAACTGATGGACGCCATGCAGGATAAAGGCGCGCAAAATCTACGGGTCATGACCTATCCGGGCGAGAAGCACGGCTTTCGCCGCCCAAGCAATGCTCTGCACAGAGATAATATGATCCTGGACTTCTTTGCTGAAACTTTGGGGGAGTAAGGTCGCTTGCCTTATCCCTCTCGTAGGGGTAAGGGGCGCGCTTTTTAATTGGGAGCGGCGTAATGGGAGCCATCTCAAAAGAATATCGGGAAAAGGTCCTAGACGAACTTCGCAAGATCGAGGCCGAGCAGGACGTGAAAATCCTGTTCGCGATCGAAAGTGGTAGCCGGGCCTGGGGCTTCCCCTCGCCCGATAGCGACTATGATGCACGCTTTGTTTATGCCCGTCATCCCGATTGGTATGTGTCGATCACGCCGGGACGCGATGTGATCGAACTGCCCATTGATGATCTATTGGATATTAATGGCTGGGATATCCGTAAGGCGCTGGGCTTACTGCTGAAACCCAACCCGGTTTTACTGGAATGGCTCAACAGCCCGATCCGGTATCTTTGGCGCGAAACCGAATGCGCGAAACTCAAGGATTTCACTGAGCTGATCTCCCACCAGAAAGCCTTCTTTTATCATTACCGGGCGTTGGGGGTCCGGCAATTCCGCTTGCATTTGGAAGACAAGGATCAAATCAAGCTGAAAAAACTGCTCTACGTGCTGCGGCCCGCCATGGCGATCCGCTGGACGCGTATGCACCCAGAGGTTTTTCCGCCCATGAATTTTCGCGAACTTATGGCGGGGTGTGATGTGGATGCAGATATCACATCAGAAATCGACGACATTCTGGCCCTCAAAGCCAAGACCAAGGAAATTGGATTGTCACAGGCCAGGCCTCGTTTAAACGAGTTCTGTCTAGAAGAGTTCGAAAAGGCCAAAGAGGTAGCTGAAACAGTAAAGGGCCCCGCTAAAGATAAGCTGGAGCCCGCCAATGAGCTGTTTCGCTCATTACTGAAATCTATTTGGTAGTCTTTTACTCCGCCGGAGCCGGCACGGCGCCGCCAGAGGATTTGTCTTTACGCTCTTTCGCGCTCATGATCTTGCCGTCTTCGCGGGTATGAGAGCCGAACTTCTTACGCAATTTCACAATTGGCTTTTCCATGCCGTAATAAGAGATAGACGTCATAACGAAGGTGGCGATGACCACAAAAGCTACATAATCCGGCTCGGCCAGGGTCATACCCAGGTGATCACTGGCGATCATCATAAACGGAATGTGCCAGAGATAGACACCATAGCTAACGCGGCCAATCCATTGTGCCACTGAATTTTCCAGCGCTTTGACGACTATTTTCAATTGCGGCCAGAACATCAGGTTCAGAACCATAACGAAAAGCCCCATGCCCTGCAGAGAATAACGGAAGGTTTCGCGGAAAGACTCCGTCCGATACAAGAAGGTATAGAGCATAACGGCCGTGGCAATGGCTAGCGGCACAAATCCGATGAGCTTTTTCCAGTTCATATGGTTGGGCCAGACATGCAGGCCAAGCGACAGAAGACAGCCATACATGATGCTATCAAGGCGCGAATCTGTGGTGGCATAAGTATATTCATGGGGAAAATCGAGCACATGGTGCGTAAACAAGCGCCAACAGAGCACGACGACACAGATGGCAACCCCGATTTTGAAGGCCTTGGCCCAGTTTTTCTTCACAAACATGAGGAAAAGCGGGAACATAAGATAGAAATGTTCTTCCACAGCCAAGGACCATAAATGCTCCCAAGGGGCCGACCGATCGCCGGGATTTATGCCCAGATAGGCGTAATGATAGTTCATTGTGTAGGTAAAGGCGCCGAAAACCTCACCAAAGGTCGGCGATTTACCGACAAAGGCCATAAAGCCCCAGGTCAGCACTAACATGAGATAAAGCGCCGGTAATAATCGCAGGAAACGCCTGATATAGAAGGCTTTCAGGCCGATCCCGCCCTTTTTATCAGATTCCGCCAGCAAGAGCCGGGTTATCAGAAAGCCTGAGATGAAAAAGAAGACCGTCACACCAAATCCGCCTGGGATCATGTGCGACCAGCCTACATGGGCGATCAAAACCAGCAAAACCGCAATAGCGCGCAGGCCGTCAAGCCCCGGAATATATCCGAACCGCGCTTCGGGCGTTATATGATGTGTACCTAGGCCGTTCGCCCGTAATCCGAGAGGATTGCTCATAGAGCCCCCACCTTTCACCTAATTCCTTGATGCCATTTTGGCTTTTCAAGGAGGGTTTATAGGGGGGAAGTCTTAAATAATCGTGATTTTGACC
>CALDSY010000069.1 GCA_937924355.1 uncultured Caulobacterales bacterium | reverse complement strand
TTCGCCCCTAACACCAAACTTGCTGGGCTGGATCTGCTGGATATTGGTGATATTCACGGCCCCGAAGATGTGGCGAGCCAGGTCATTGACGGGACGCTTTATCTCTTTGTCTCCTCACAGGACGGGCTTATCCGCAAGATCAATGCCGAAACCAAGGAGGTCACGACTTTGGCGGATACTAAAGGCGTGCCTTTGGGGTTTGAATTTGACGGGGCCGGTAATCTTATACTGGCGGACGCTTTTAAAGGGTTATTGTCCATTGCACCGGACGGGACTGTCACAACCCTGACTGACGAGGCCGATGGCAAGCCCATATTATACGCGGACGATGTGGATATCGCGCCAGATGGCGTTGTTTATTTTTCGGATGCCAGTACGAAATGGGGCGCGGAAGCGGCCGGCGAAACCCTCAAAGGCTCGCTATACGAGATCATGGAGCATAGCCGGACCGGGCGTGTCCTCGCCCATGACCCGGCCAGCGGCAAAACCTGGACCGTGATGGATAATCTCTCGTTTTCAAATGGGGTGGCTATGGCCGATGGCGGCAAGAGTATCCTGGTCAATGAAACGGGCGAGTACCGCATTCACAAGCACTGGGTGTCTGGCCCCAATAAAGGCAAGAGCGAAGTCATTATCGATAACCTCCCGGGTTTCCCCGACAATATCAACCCTGCGCCAAGTGGAAATTTCTATGTGGGGATTGTGTCCAAACGCTCGGACTTTCTGGACAAATATTCCAATAGCACATTCTGGCGCAAATTTGCCTGGCGGCTACCCGAAGTCCTGCAGCCCAAAGCCGAGAATTACGGCTTTGTTTTTGAAATGGACGGCAATGGCAATGTCATTCAAACTTGGCAGGACCCAAAGGGCGCTTATCCCGCCACGACGGGGGCTCATAACCCAGGTGATGGCTGGCTTTATATTTCAAGCCTGACCGCACCCAAGCTGGGCCGCATGAAGATCGAAGACTAAGAGACAGGAGAAACACTATGAAACGCGGATTGCAAATTGTTCTATTTATTTTGAGCCTCATCCCGCTTTACTTCGCCGTAACGGGTTTTGTGGGCGGCGCAGCTGGCCTGAACGGTGGCGCGGCGGTGAACGCTGATTTGGATAATCAGTTTCGCTATCTGTCGGCCTTTTATCTCATGCTGACATTTTTGATTTGGTACATCATTCCGACCATTGAACAGCATACGGGGATTTTCCGTATTGCTATTCTGGCCATTTTCCTCGGCGGTCTGGCACGGCTTTATAGCTACACTACTGTAGGCGTGCCGCAGCCGAGCATGATTGGCGGCATGGCGTTGGAGCTGGGCGCGCCGCTTTTAGCTATCTGGCAGAACATGGTCGTGAAACACCCTTCATGAGCCAGCTCGTCTACAAACTTCTGCTCGGCTTTGAATGGGACCTATTCCAAGAAACGGGCGTATTTTTGGGCTCGTCTCTGGATTACGTGGACGGGTTTATCCATCTCTCAACGGCGGATCAGGTCGTGGAGACCGCCCGTCTTCATTACAAAAACAAAGGCGAAATCGCTCTGGTAGAGTTTGATGGTGCGGATTTCGGCGATCGGCTAATCTATGAAACGTCTCGCGGCGGACAGAAATTCCCCCATCAGTTTGGCCCCCTCCAAAGAGCGCAAGTGCGGCGATACTGGACATTGAATGATTTGGGCGATGGGGCCTATAGCTTCCCCTCGGAGTTTAACTAACGCGGCACGCCCATGTCCTTTTACAGCTTTGCTACAAAACTGGTTCGTACTTTGCCGGCGGAGCCCGCCCATCGGGCGACCATTAAGGCCCTTAAAACCGGACTGGGGCCTATCACCACACAAAAGCCGGATCCTGTTCTGGCCACAGACGTCGGCGGTTTGAAACTGGACAACCCCATCGGACTCGCGCCGGGCTTTGATAAAGACGCGGAAGTGCCGGACGCCATGCTGGCCGCAGGCTTTGGCTTTGTGGAGTGTGGGACCGTCACGCCGCGGCCTCAGATCGGCAATCCAAAACCGCGCCTGTTTCGCTTGTCCGAGGATAAGGCCGTCATCAATCGCATGGGGTTTAATAATGGCGGCCTCGAAGTGTTCAAGAAGCGCCTAGAGCGGCGACAAGGTAAACCGGGCATTGTCGGGGCTAATTTCGGGGCCAATAAAGACAGCAAAGACCGCGTCGCCGATTATGTTAAATCCCTACGCGAGCTATGGGGACTGGCTGACTATTTTACCATTAATATCAGCTCGCCTAACACGCCGGGCTTGCGCGACCTTCAGGCGGAAAGTGCCATGGATGATTTGCTCGGGCGGATCGCAGAAACCCGCGCCGAGCTGACCGGGGATCAACCCTCGCCGCCGCTTTTCCTGAAAGTGGCTCCGGATCTGATCGAAAGCCAGATCGAACAGATTACAAATCAGGCCCGCACTTATGGGCTCAACGCTATTATTGTTTCCAACACAACTATTGACCGGCCGGATCATCTTCGTAGCGCACACAAATCCGAAGTGGGCGGCCTGTCCGGGGCCCCTTTGTTTGAGCGCTCCACGCGGGTGCTGGCTGAGTTTGCGGCTGCCGCCGATGGCCGGATTGACCTTATCGGTGTGGGCGGCATTGCCAGCGGCGCTGACGCCTATGCCAAGATCCGCGCTGGGGCCAAAGCTGTGCAGCTTTACTCTGCACTGGTTTACAGCGGACCGGGTCTGGTCATGGATATTCGCCGTGATCTTGCCGCCCGCGTGAAAGCCGACGGGTTTAAAACCCTCGCCGAAGCCGTCGGTTCTTAGAGAATCAAACCTTCCAACCAAAGTGCAGGCAGGCAATGCCGCCGGAATAGTCCTGCCAAGACACGCGCTGAAAACCTGCCGCGCTGACCATATCCGCGAAGGCGTCCTGTTTCGGGAAGCGGCGGATGCTTTCAATTAAATACTGATAGCTGTCACCGTCGCCTGCGAGCCATTCGCCGAGTTTAGGGATTACGTTAAACGAATAGGTGTCATAAATCTGGCGCAGGAATTTTTCTGGTGGCGTCGAAAACTCTAGAACGGCCAAGCGGCCACCGGGCTTTAAGATACGGTGAAATTCCGACAAGGCTTTGTCGCGATGGGTTACATTGCGGATCCCGAAAGCAATGGTGACAGCGTCACAATAATTATCCGGAAACGGCATGGCTTCCGCATTGCCGCAGATACGGGTCAAATCCATGCCCGCATCTTTGCGGTCATCAATTCCGGCCAGAAGCATTTCGGCGTTTATATCACAAATGATCGCCTGCGTTCTCTTTTTAGCCGGTCCTCCAGAGCCCCGTCTTTGACGTTTTTCTTCGGCCTTTTTGATAAATCGCCGGGCCAGATCCCCTGTCCCGCCCGCCACATCAATCAAACGCTCACCCGGTTGTGGGTTGACCTTGGTCATGGTCATGTCTTTCCAGACCCGGTGAATCCCCAGGCTCATAGCGTCATTCATCACATCATATTTGGAAGCCACGGAGTCAAACACCTCTCGGACTTTGCCCTGTTTCTGGGACTCCGGGATGTCGTCATAGCCAAAATCGATGGTTTTATCGGTCATAAGTCATATTCGCATGGTTCTTTATAAATGACGAGTCGCTACCACGTCGCATCCCTTTTCTTTAACGGGCGGTTAAAATTCTCCTCTATATTCGTTAGGCAAACCTAAACTCTTGAGCGCTATAACGGCCCCTAAACTGGAGGGGATTATGGCCACTGAATTTGACCCGAACGAATATTACACGCAGCCCGGACAAGTCCCGGCGCAGCCGGCACAGGCACCTGTGCCGCAATATCAGCCGCAGCCGGCTTATCCGCCCGTGCAACAACCGGTGCAGGCCCCTGTTCCTCAGGCAGCCCCGCAACCTTATGCGCCGCCGCAAAACCCATACCCTGCGCCTCAACAGGCTCCGCAGGCTGCTCCGCCGGTCCCGCAATACCAACCGCAAACGGCCCCGGCACCGCAGCACTCGCCTGTTCCGCAATACCAGCCTCAACATCAGCATCAGCAACATCAGCAACAGGCCCCTAATCTACATCAGGCCCCTCAACAGTTTCAGTACCAAGCGCCGCAAGCACAACCTTATCAACCGGGCGTTAGCCCTGTTCAGCCTATTGAAGAAGAAGACGCCCCGAAAAAGGGTTTATTGGGCCGCCTGAAATCGCGGTCAAAGAAAACCAAATCGTCAAACGTTAGACCGGCGAAAGTCAAAAAAGAAAGAGCGCCTCGCGAGGGCGGTTCCTCTGGCTTTTTAAAGCCTTATCTGCTGGGTTTGCTGACTGGTGCCATTCTTACCTTTGGGGGACTTATGTTTCTAGGAGGCCCGGCGCCGCAAAAGGTCCAGCCGGCCTTTGAACCCGTTGCTCAATTTGAACCGCCAGTTACGACACAACAAGTCGCTGAGGTTATTGAAACACCGACCAAGACAGATCCTAAATAATTAAAAAAATTCTGACGGCTTGAATCTGGTCACTTATAAAGGGCTATGATTCTTTATAGGTGTAACCATGCCTGAGCTTCCCGAAGTGGAAACCGTGCGCCGCGGGCTCTCGCCTGTGATGGAAGGGTTCGTTTTTGAGCGGGTCGTCCTTAACCGGCCGAATTTGCGTTTTCCGTTTGATCCAGATTTTGTGAAAAGGGTGCAAGGACAGACACTCCAACGATTAGGGCGGCGGGCTAAATTCATGATTGCCGAACTTGGCTCCGGGGACCGTTTGTTTTTACATCTCGGCATGAGCGGTCGCTTTACTATTGATGAGAGCGTCCAAGGTGAATACGTCCATAATCACGACACCAACCCGAAGCATGACCATGTTCATTTTGTTATGAGC
>CALDSY010000068.1 GCA_937924355.1 uncultured Caulobacterales bacterium | reverse complement strand
ACTCTGACCAGGCCGACCACATGGTGGGTGGCTTGGTCGACCATCACCACATCCCGGTTATCGCGGGAATAGTAATAACCGGGGGCCGGTTGATGCAGGCCGTATTTGGCATAGTCCAGCATGCGGCTCATGGTTGTGGGCAGGCGCTGCCCGACCTGATATTTCTTGGCTTGGCCCGGCGGCATACAGCCTTTGTCCATGAGTCCCGGAGGGCAGGGCGTGCTATAGCCGCGATGGCCGCCTTGTGGGGTATAGCCTTGACCGCGAGGACCCTGCTGGCCGAAGCTACCACCGCCATACTGCGAACCCCAACGGCCCTTATCTTTATTTTTGCCTTTATTTTTGCCTTTTCCCTTGCCCTTGCCATTCCCAGCATAGCTTTGATCCGGCTGGGAGCCGTAGCGGCGGCTTTGTCGGTCTTGTTGACGATCTTGACGCCAGTCAGCTGAGCCTTGCCCTTGCTGCCCTTGATATCCTTGACCTTGCGTTTGGTAGGTGCGGTATTGTCCGCTCTGACCATATTGGCCACCTTGCTGGCCTTGATAGCCATAGCCCTGATAGCCGTTTTGTCCGAACTGCGTGCCCTGACCCTGACTATTTTGTGCCTGGACCGGATAGCGGTTTTGCGCATGGGTCTGGCCCGGCGAGGTCGGGTAATAATTATGCGTGGCATTTTGCGGGTGGCTGTCCGGGCGCTGCCCTTGCTGCGCCAGAGCCGGTGTGGACAGGCCGACAGCCAATACTAAACCTACAGAAATCTTTTTGAATGAATAAGCCATAACAGCAGCCTCCTCGTTATCTTATCCTGCCAAATATCACCGCCCATGTGAATAATCCGTGAATTCAGCGGTCATAAACGGTTCAGGGCAGACCCGAGGCCTGCCCTGATAATTTTCGAAAAAGCCTATTCAATCACGGTTTAACGGCGGCCGCGACCCCGGCCTTGTCCGCCCTGACCCCGTTGACCACTTTGCCCAAATTGGGTGCCTTGACCCTGGCTGGGATAGTGCGTGGTTCCGTGCGTCCGGCCCGGTGAGACGGGATAATATTGGTGGTTGCTGTGCTGCGGATGGGCGGCTGGCCGCTGGCCTTGACCATTATACCCATAGGTTCCGCTGCCATAGCTTTGCGTGTGGGCCTGTGCCGGGCGCTGACCTTGTCCGGCGTGAGCCGGGCGTTGGCCTTGATAGCCATAAGCATGACCTTGAGCCTGGGTCGGCAGAGTACCGTGATAGCCATAGGCGTTGCCGTGTTGACCGGCTTGACCCTGACCCGGCATTTGTCCCTGACCCCGCATTTGTCCTTGTCGGGCATGAACCGGGCGCTGACCTTGATAACCATAGGCATGACCTTGACCCTGTGTCGGGAATGTGCCGTGATAGCCATAGGCGTTTCCGTGCTGCCCGGCTTGCCCGGACTGCGGACCTCTTTGTTGGACATGATGTTGGGCTTGGCTATGGCCATAGCGACCCGTCGGGCGGAACTCATAGCCCCGACTTTGTGGCTGAGTTTGTTGCGTGGCCGGGCGCTGGCCTTGATAGCCATAACCGTAGCCTTGGTAACCATTCGGGCCGAATTGCGTCCCCTGCGCTTGGCCTGGATATTGGGCCTGCGCGTGGGTTTGGCCCGGAGATGTCGGGTAATATTGGTGATTGGCCTGATGCGGGTGGCTGGCCGGGCGTTGCCCCTGCTGCGCCAGTGCCGGCGTCGACAAGCCGACAGCCAAGACTAAACCTACAGAAATTGTCTTGATAGAATGCGCCATAACAGGATCCTCCTTGTTATATTGAACCTCTTACTACGGCGGTGGAGGTGAATAATCTGTGAACCTGTTTCCCCTCGCCAATCCGGGTTCGGGCCGCTAAGGTCTGGCTATGCGAGCCTTCTTATTGTTTATTGTTTCTTTTTTGCTGGGCGCTTGTCAGGCGGAAAAACCCTCTATTGCCAAAACAGAGGTGGACGCCATTTACACCCATGGCAATATCTGGACAGGCAATGCGGATATGCCGACCGCCACGACGATGGCCATTACGGATGGGCGCATCACAGCCATTGGCGACAGGCTTCCGGATGAGCTGACCAGTGATAACGTCGTCGATCTGAACGGCCGCTTCGTTATGGCCGGTTTCATGGATAATCACGTCCATTTCATGGAAGGCGGCGCGGCGCTGGCCAGTGTTGATTTGCGCGACGCGGCCTCGCCTGATAAATTTACCCGGCGGATTGCGGATTATGCGAAAGGTCTCCCCGAAGGTCGCTGGGTGCTGAACGGTAATTGGGACCAGACGCAGTGGGCCGATGATAATGGCAATGCCGAACTTCCGCACCGAGAGTGGATTGACCCGGCTACGCCTGACACACCTGTCTATGTGATCCGTCTCGATGGCCATATGGGCCTGGCCAATTCCAAAGCCCTGCAGATTGCCGGTATCACCAATGACACGCCTGTCCCGGAAGGCGGCGAAATTCTGCGCGGCGATGATGGCGAGCTAACCGGTATCCTCAAAGGCGCGGCGCTGAACCTGATCCTCGAGGCCATCCCCGCGCCGTCTGATGATGAACTAATGGAGCAGTTTGCCAAGGCCCAAGACCACGCGCTCTCCCTTGGTTTGACCAAAGTCCACGCCGTCACGGCGTACCCCACGGAAACCACCATGCTGGATATTTTCCAAATGGCAAAGACGCGGGGCATTATGAAACTGCGCGCGCAGGTCTCAACGCCCATAGAGAGTTTGCAGACTATGGCGGAAGCGAGCAAAAACGGGACGGGTGATGAACTGCTCCGCTGGGGCGGCGTCAAAGGTTTTATCGACGGCTCGCTCGGCTCGCGCACAGCCTGGATGTCCGAGCCCTATACAGATGATCCGTCCACGACGGGTCTGCCTATGAGCAATCCAGCGGAGTTGGGCAATTTCATGTTGACCGCTCAGGACTTTGGTCTGGAACTCTCCATTCACGCCATCGGCGATCAGGGCATTGATAGGGTCGTGTCCTATATGAGCGCTCTGGGGGGCAAAACCCTGCGCGAGAAACGCTACCGCATTGAGCATTTTCAGCATCCAACGGCAGACGCAATCAAGGCGTTAGGCCGCACAGGTATTATCGCTTCTGTCCACCCCTATCACGCTATTGATGATGGCCGCTGGGCCGAGGACCGTATCGGCCCGGAGCGCCTGAAGACCACCTATCCGTTTCGCTCTATTTTGGACGCGGGCGGGATCATGACCTTTGGCTCGGACTGGCCGGTGGCGCCCCTTAATCCTATGGACGGCGTCTACGCGGCGGTCACCCGGCGCACGCTGGATGATAAAAACCCTGATGGCTGGATCCCAGAGCAAAAAATCACCGTCGAAGAAGCGCTCAC
This sequence comes from uncultured Caulobacterales bacterium, assembly GCA_937924355.1. GTDB lineage: Bacteria > Pseudomonadota > Alphaproteobacteria > Caulobacterales > Maricaulaceae > JACOMS01. Next base: position 3,112 of record CALDSY010000068.1, on the reverse strand, counting down.
CGCCTATACGGCCACCAACGCCTATAGTTTCAAAGAAGAAGACATTTCCGGCACGCTAGAGCCCGGCAAACGCGCGGATTTTGTCGTGCTCTCGGCTGATCCCTTCAAAGTCGACCCCAATAGCCTGCGCGATATCACTGTCCTAAAAACTGTCATTGGCGGTGAGAGCGTTTACGAGCGCGGCCAATGAATAGCTCATCGGATAAACGCTCTGTGGTCAAAGGCATTCTCGTCAGCTGGATCGCCAGCGCCTTGTTCATCGGGCTCTATTATTTTTACGTACCCAGCCCGACCCGCCTGCCGGTCTTTACCACTTGGGCGGCGAGCCTGTCTGTGCCGCTCTTATCGTTTATTATTGGGATTGGTCTGGCGGCGCGGCACCGGCATTTGGTCGATTACATTGACGGATCAAAACCCGAGGGCGGAACGCCATTGGATTTGATCTTGCGGTATAATCAGAACACGCTGGAGCAGCTGGTAATTTTCGCCGGCGCATCGGCCTTGGCTCTGGCGCTCATGCCGGTCACAGCCGCCAAGCTACTACCGGGCATGTCGCTCTGGTTTGGGTTTATGCGTTTGGCATTTTATCAGGGCTATAAACGCCGCCCCACATTGCGGGCCTTTGGCTTTGCCGGAACGTTTCATCCCAGTTTGATCTTGTTTTTCGCGGCTCTGGCCTCCCTGATCCTGAGACATGTTTAGGACATGTTTAGGGTCAATCGGCCTTGCCTCGCAGCAGGCGCAGGCTTGTGCGCTCAATCAGTCGGTAACTGATGGCGGCAACAATGATAGACGCCGCCAGACCCACAACCACATAGATTATATTATCAAGCCAGCCGGGCGCGCCCCATTTTAGCCCGTCGGGAATATAGGCCTGAAGCGCCTGCATGTTCCAGATCCGTTTAAGTGACAGCAAAACCAGAAGGTGGGAGAGATAAAGCGAATAAGACCAATTCCCGAGATTCGTCAGGAATGCCGGCAAAGTTAATCCGCGCGCTTGTTCCAGCCAGACCGCGCCGTAAATCATCAAGGCACTGGGCACCCCATAGGCGGCGACTCGGGCCCAGTTAAATGTCGACGGTGTGGCGGGCAGATGAAACAGCAGGGCGGCCGCAAACAAGGCCAGCCCCGTCCACATCATAGCGGCGCTGGATGTCACCTTTTGCTCAATCAGCAGAATGCCCACACAGGCCCCCAGGATAAATTCCAGATTTATGGGCGAGAGCAGGAGCTGCCAAGCCGTTTCAGCGTGGATCGGTTGCGGCGGCGCTAAAACGCCGTTGAGCCCAATTAACACGGCCCAGATTGCGAGCCAAACCTTGAGAAGTTTTCGCGGCAGCAGCAGACCCAGCGCGAATAAAACATAGAACAGCATCTCATGTATGAGTGTCCAGCCCAGCCCTAAAACCGGGTCAAATTTCTGCGGGAGCAAGAGCAGGGATTTGACCACATAAGGCAGCACGCCGTCGCCGCTGGCTTTGTCTGGCGGGGCCGGCTGTCCATAGGCCGTGTAAAAATAGATCATCATCAAAAACGCAAACACCCACCAGAGCGGATAAATACGGCTGACCCGGGCCCAGAGAAACCGGCCCGCATTTCTAAGCGACGGGGCTATATCCCGCGTCACATAAACCATGATAAAACCAGAGATGACAAAGAACATGTCGACCCCGGCAAAGCCGCGGGACCAAAACTGCCCAAACTCCCGGGAGCGCGGCGCGCCTTCACGGAACATGGCTTCCAGGTGAAACAGCACGACCAGCAAGGCGGCGATGCCGCGTATAGCCTGCACGGATAAAAGTCTCTGTTTGGAAGCGGGTGGGTTCATGCAGGCGTTTTACGGGTTTTGCGCCGGGTTACAACGGCAATTATGGTGTGCGGATCATGTCGCAATTCGTGACGAGATCCAATGGAGCGGCTTTAGAAATAATGTGCTCACGGACCGCATTCACGACACAACGCAAGAAAGGATCATGTTTCGTTGCTCTATGGGTTCGAGATTGACGTATAACGGCGTTCCCCGCTTGGTCCGTTTCAAGGACAGACGAGCCCGTGACCGGACGTAATTCATCCGTACCCTCAACCGGGGCTAGAAAGCTGTGTAAGATGGAATATCTTGCCTGCGTTTGATTGTCCAACCGATACAAATTTCGCCGTAATTCATATCTTATAGCTGGAGTTACAGTGGGCACGTCCAATTCCATCTTACCCAAAATATTGTCTCTGTTCATCCAAACCCTGACGTCTCCAAAATTGCGGCCCTCTGTTACAATGCGGAATGATACAACGTCCTCGGGTGCTGGAGGGCATTCGGATAGGTTGGCGACACGTTCACCGCTCCAGCAACTCTCGCGGGCCGGATAAGGGTACAAGTTGCGCGGCGGGCTGGCCTTGGGAGGTGTGATGTTTTCTGAAGATTCCAATTGGAGAGATTTATCCACTGGATTAGGCGCACTAGCACAACTCACGCCAAGCAAAACAGAGCACAAAATGAGTTTTCTCATTCGCTCGCCTTTCTTGTATCCACCACGCCCACAATGGGGCCCATGCGCAGGCCTGGATCATTGCGGCCGGATTGCGCGTCGTATAGCCGGGAGATGACCCCGTCCAGATAAAGCGCATTGGGTGTTTTGAGGTGGTCACGAAACAGCCGGCCGAAATGATGGAAATTAACCGGCGCTTCGCTGATCACGAAATAGACTTGATCCTCCGTGACGCCGATGCCGTTTCGCCGTTTGCGAGAGGTGGAGTTTTTGCGAAAGCGCGGATGCAGCGCCCCGTCAATGACCAGCATAGGGCCGGACTGCGTGGCGAAGCGGGGCGTCAGGCCTTTGGCCTTGAAGGCTTGGGTTTCCATGACGGCCGGGCCCGTATCGTCCACATAGAAAACCCCATTGGGCAGGAGGCCGAAATTATCTTTGGAGGCCCGGGTCATTAGGCTCTGCTCGGCTGTGCCGTTTTCTACATAATGGCCCACGGGGCGGCGGTCATCGTGATACATGCCCCCGTTCATGGCCAGGCTCAATGTCTCGCCCTTCGCCGCGAGGGCGTCATCTAGTTTTGAAAAACTGCCATAGGGCTTGCTTTGACCGTCATTGAGGAAGAGCCGGAT
>CALDSY010000067.1 GCA_937924355.1 uncultured Caulobacterales bacterium | reverse complement strand
GAGCCGCCGGCCAAAACTTCCGCCCGTAGGCAAGACATGCATATTGATTTTGTCGATGCTATGTCCGGTGAGTTCAGAGGCGTGCCTTTGAATGAAATCCGGAATCTGCGTTCCGGTCCAAATGTCCACCTGATCATCGGTCACCTTGACCACGGCGTTCATGGGCTCGAGCGGCGCATGGGCTAGATAAGGTACGCGGTATTCGGCTTCAAAGACATCTCCATCTTTCAGCGCGCCGTCCACATCGCCATCGGTTTTACGGGCAATGTTGGGTCCGGCATTTTCAACCGTGTGGGCGAGAATATCCCACATCTCGTCGGAGGTCGCCGGATAGGATGGCTTGCCCCATGTGATTTCCAGCGCATTGGCCGCCTGAATGGCCCGCCACGTATTGTCCGCAACCACAGCGACACCGCTTTTGATCGGCATAATTTTTGTCACGCCGCGCATGGTTTTGGCAAAGCTATCATCATAGCTTTCCATATCACCGCCTATGCCGGGATTGGCGCGCACCGTCGCATAGACCATGCCGGGCATATCCATATCGATACCATAAACCTGTGTGCCCGTGGACTTGGCAACAATATCAGTGCGCAAAATTTCTTTACCCAGATAGCGCCATTGCTCGGGTTTACGCAGCTGTACATTCTGAACCGGTTTAATCCCGGCGGCCGCCTCTGCCAGCGACCCGTAACTGATCCTTTGACCATCAGGCAGGAGAACGTGACCATCGTCGGTTTTCAGATTTTCGGCTTTGACGTCGTGGACCTTGGCAGCGGCCAGTTTCAAGGTTTCCCGCGCTGTTGCCGCGGCGGCGCGCATGCGTACATACATGTCTGGCACTGTAGTTGAGCCGCCGGTCATTTGCATAGGCATGAGCTTAGCCAGAATGCGTCCGGCGCCAGGCTGCATTTCGTCGCCAAGGGCAATATTGGCATAAGCTTTGTCGGGCTTGCCCACCCAGGTCCGCACCGTCAAAGGGTCTACATCCAGCTCTTCGGCCATGAGGTAGGTTTGAATGGAATAGGCCCCTTGCCCTTTATCGGCGCGGGGCGTGATGAGCATGACGCCGGCTTTGTCAATTTTCACAAAAGGCGTAATCGCCGCTTCGCCGTCCGCTAGTCCCTCTTTCAAGGGGTTGGCGAAAGGTGTTTGAACCCGCCAGGCCCCAAAGGCGACACCACCGGCAATCGCAGACGAGCCAATTAGAAATGTCCGGCGCGCGAGTTTCGTTACCGTCCCCATTACGCGCCTCCGAGCTTCTCGGCCGCCGAACGGACGGCGGCTCTGATCCGAGGATAAGTACCGCAGCGGCAAAGATTGGACGACATGGCCTCATCAATTTGCGCGTCTGTGGGGCTAGCATTTTTAGACAGGAAGTCGGCGGCCGCCATTATCTGACCGGCCTGACAGTAACCGCATTGGGCCACTTGATGCTCGATCCAAGACTGCTGGACCGCGTGAAGCGACTCGGGCGTGCCTAAACCTTCAATGGTGGTAATCTCTGCGCCCTCCAGATTGCCTGCAGGCACCTGACAAGATTTCACCGCTTCGCCGTTCATATGAACCGTACAGGCGCCGCACTGCGCGACCCCGCAGCCATATTTAGGGCCGTGAATTTTAAGTTCATCCCTAAGCACCCAAAGCAGGGGCATGTTGTCTTCGACGTCTAAATTGCGTTCAACGCCATTCACAGTGAACTTAGGCATGGGACTCCTCGAATATTATGTGTTCAGATTGAACCGTTCGGCCATAGAGGTCAAGAAATCACCCGCCAATCAAAAATGAATACAGCCGCGTAATCCCTACTCCAATGGAAGCTCGGTCGTAAACTTCATGCGCTCCATGGCAAAGCTGGCAGAGACGTCAGAGAGCTTCACCTTTGAAATAAGCCTTTGATAGACCTGATCATAATCGGACACGCTGGCCACGGTCATTTTCAAGAGATAGTCCACATCCCCAGCTAAACGATAGAATTCGACGATTTGGGGAATGCCTTTTACGGCTTTGGTAAATCTCTCGGACCAGTCCTGAGAGTGATCATCCGTGCGAACAGAGACAAAAACCGTCAGCGGCAATCCGACCTTTTCCTGATCCAGAAGCACCACGCGCCCCCGAATGATTCCGGCCTTCTCAAGGGCTTGAATGCGCCGCCAACAGGTATTGAGACTAACACTGACTTTCTCGGCCATAGATTCAAGGGAAAGCGTGGCGTCCTTTTGCAAATATTTCAATATCCGGCGGTCTGTTTCATCAATATTTTTAGACATGACGGTCATTTATCGAAATTTTTTATCATCATCAATGACTAAATTAGATTATTTTACAAGGATTTCTCTAAAAATGTGAGAAATACTGGGCTTGAATTATAGGAGTTGTCATGCGTTTGTTTACGGAACACCCCGAAAGTGTGGGCGAAAGCTATTCTGAGCATTTCGTCTTTGCCAATTCCTTCGGCCTTAAAATGATCCTGGGCGGCCTAGCCTGTTGCCTGCACGGCATATTTCCATGGGTGTTTGAGTGCACGGGCAGCAACACAGTCCGCAAACTCCACGCTGATCTTCAGGACTGTCGTGGTCAGCTGTTTAAAGACTGCGATTGAATGGTAGGGGGAGAGGGACTTGAACCCCCAACCAACCGGTTATGAGCCGGTGGCTCTAACCAATTGAGCTATCCCCCCACTTGGTCAGTTTAGATAAGGCGCGCTATATAGGCGCGTGACGACAAAGATGCAAAGTTTTTTTGGGCGTCTTTGTCAAGAATGATCCTATCAAGTTTCTTCTACGTATGAATGTTGAATCTTGAGGCTAAGTTCATGAAACGTATTCTTATTGTTGTCGCCGTTGTTTTAATCGGCGGACTGGTCGCTTTGGCGGGCAGTCAGGGCGGCAAGCTGGCCGCGGGCTTGCCCATTTTTGGACTGGCAGCGGTCATAGCATTTGGCATAAATTGGCTCGCCTTTATCCCGTCCGCCGTCGCCCAGACAGAAAAGTTTTATGACCTAACCGGATCAGTGACCTATATTTCCGTTATTCTTACATCACTACTCTTAGCATCCCCGGTATCAATGCGAGGTATTATTGTTGCGGCCTTGGTCTGTGTATGGGCCCTGCGATTGGGCAGCTTTTTGTTTCGCCGCGTTCTTAAGGATGGGCACGATAGCCGGTTTGATGCCATCAAAGTCGACCCAACCCGTTTCCTTGTCGCCTGGACGCTGCAGGGCCTCTGGGTCCTGGTCACGCTGGCTTGCGCGTTGGTGATCATTACCTCTCAAAAACAAATAGGGCTGGATGCGTGGTTCTGGCTTGGTTTGACTGTTTGGATTGTAGGGTTTGCAACCGAGGTTATTGCCGACCAGCAAAAATCCGCCTTCAGATCAAACCCCGCAAACAAAGATAAATTTATCACGACAGGTCTCTGGGCCTGGTCACGACATCCCAATTATTTCGGTGAAATCACGCTCTGGACGGGCATTGCCATAATGACAATTCCTGTTCTATCAGGTTGGCAATGGGTGTGCCTGATTTCTCCGGTGTTTGTAACCTTGCTTCTCACCAAGGTCAGCGGCATCCCGCTCTTGACAAAAAAGGCCCAAAAAAAATGGGGCAATGACCAAGACTGGCAGGATTATTACAACAACACACCGGCCTTGATCCCGCGCAAACCCAGACCCAAGGAAATCGTCAGCCCAACGGTTTGATCGAGAGCCTGTTCTTTAGTCTGGAAAAATTTGCTGCAAACCCGTAAACTAAGCTTTCAACAAGGAGAATTCCTATGAAAGCCGTTTTATCCCTCATTGCAGGAGCCTTGCTTATGACTGCCACCCCTGCCTGCGCGCAAAGCCATCATCACGAAGATGCCATCGGAAAGATCTCCGTCTCCGGCGTTGGTAAAAGCTTTCAAGCCCCAGATGTGGCCAGTGTCTCAGCCGGTGTTGTAACGCAAGCCCCGACAGCGCAGCTCGCCATGCAAAAAAATTCCAAGAAAATGAACGCGGTTATCACCTCACTGAAATCCGCTGGCATTCAAGAGCGCCATATTCAGACATCGCAGCTCTCACTCAATCCGCAATATGATTACACCAACCGGAAACAACCGCGCATAACCGGCTATCAGGCGCGCAACACCGTCTCGGCCCGGAGTGAAAACCTGGACCAGGTTGGCCCTATGCTGGACGCGCTAATCGAAGCCGGCGCCAATAATATCAATGGCATTCAGTTTTCCGTCAAAGACCCCGAAGAAGCGAAGTCGGAAGCCCGACGGGCCGCCGTCAAAGATGCGCGCCGCAAAGCCGAGGAAATGGCCACGGCCGCCGGTATTCGCCTGGGACGAATTCTTCAGATGTCAGAAAGCACGGGCGGATTTCAGCCTCCGCAACCCATGATGATGCGGGCAATGGCCGCTGATATGGCCGAGAGCACACCCGTTCAAGGCGGTGAGCAGACTCTGGCCGTCACCGTGAACATTATTTACGCGATCGACTAATTTGAAAGATTTCCTGACACGGGACTACGCCGAGAAGGAGATTGTCTGGGTCGCAGGGCATCCCCTGCCCCCTGCTTTTCCCATGCGTCCCGTTCACGCCTTAAAATCTGCTATCGCGCTCAAGAACAATAAGGAAGATACCTCTCTTGTTTATGAGGTGACGAACTCTGTTTCCGGCGGCGTTCATATTGAAAAATTCCGCCGCTTTGTTGCAACAGACTATGGACGACGCGTTGTGGAAACACCGATCCGTATCGAAGAAGTTCTCTGTCAACGCGACCGATTGGGCGCAATGCCCGCGGGCAGCGTGGGACGTGCCTTCTATGATTTTATGGAAGGTGAGCAGCTCTCCGAGACTGCCTTGCTGGAGGCCACGAAAACGGCGGGAATTGATTACACTGTGCCAAGCCCGTTCGTGGCTTTGTGTCGTCAAATCATCCATTTCAAAGTCACCCATGATCTCTGGCACGTGATATCGGGTTATGGCCGGGACGGGCTGGGCGAAATATGCCTTCTAAAGTTTTATAATGGTCAATGGTATGACCGAGGTATTGAACTTATCGTCAAGATCGGCAGCTATTCCATGGGTCGACAAATCCGCGATCTGCCTATGAAGGCGCTTTTGGACGAAGCCTTCGCCAATGCCCGGGCCGCCGAATGGATCATGGCATTCGATGTTGAAGCCTATCTACAACGGCCCTTGGCCGACGTTCGAGACATGATGAAGATCAAACCGCCCACTCTTTATCATGCTGTGGCTGATGACATAAAATCGCATCTTTTACCTGTCCGGGCCGAGCTTGAGGCCGCTGAATAGCGCTTACTTAAGCAATTGTTGAAAAATCAGAATCGCCTTAGCGGGTTCCGATATGGGAAACCAGATTGGCATTCGGGCGCTATCAGTGATGACACTGACCCTTTCTGCTTGCGTAACCGATAGTGCCATTCGCAAACCGTCGCCTTCGTCCTCAACGCAAAAGGATCGTCCTGACCAATTGGCACCTGTTAAACTGGCCAAGGGTGAATGCGGATTGTTTGTTTGGGCCGGACAAAGTCGGCGATTCCTTATGTTCTCCAAAGGCCAAAACCAAGCGGTCATGTCTGACGCGGGCGGAGAGATTCCCTTATTGGCCACAAAGCTAGACGCAGAGCCCGATTACCACGGGCAATATCCGACCCAGAGCTTCATAGACACACGCGGCAAGGCCTATGATCTATCCTTCAACAAGGTCGCAACTCTAGGCAATTCCATCCGTTATTCACAGGGAAGTTGGCGCAGTCAGGATGATAATGGCTGGGAAAGAATCGAAGCCGCTTACGGTCTTTCCACCTGTATTCCCGATGGGAATTTGCCCGTAGAAGATACCCTGTCAGCTTCGCGTTTTGATCTGTTGCGCCCCCTAGGCCAGGGCGAAACTGCGGACCCGGTTTCAACGGCCCGCATGACATTTACGCCGGCCAGTATTCGTAAGGAAACAACCAAAGTATTACCCGCCGTTACTAAAATTACGCGCCCGGTTATGCCAGCCCTCCCCGCGCCGCCGCCGATTAAGACGGTGACAAAACCTATGGTTAGGGCCATTGTGGAGCCCATTCCCGAACCCCCTAACAATGCAGCATTGGATCAAGCCACGCTCTCAGTTACACCCCGGCAAAACACAGAGAACGGGCCCTACAGAATACAACTTGCCTCTTATCTAGACGAAGATCATGCCCATGCAGGGTGGGCAAACCTGTCAACACAATCCGCTTTCTTAACATCATTTGAACCGTCGGTTATCCCCTCACAAATTAAAAACAAAGGGTTGTATTTTCGTCTTCAAATCGGAGCGTTTGATTCTAAGTCAGAAGCATTAGAAAATTGCCAGAAGCTCAAAACCGAGGGTTTAGATTGCTTCATCACGCATAGAAAATTCTAAACTATTGTTCCAAAATTTGGTGGTAAGAGTTTGTTAACAACAGTTAATTTTTACCATTCATTCATTCTATATGCTCAAATTTCATTAGTATTTCATACATATTTTATCGTAAATTCAGACAATTTATGGCGCCATGGAATGACCTTAAGAAACATCTTTCATGAATACAAACGCAGTGAAGAGGGGCAAATTGCCCTCATCTTTGGTTTATTCTCCATGATCTTCGTTGGTATGTCAGGCGCGGCTATTGATATAAGTCTCTTCGAGCGAGAGAAAGTTAAAGGCCAGAGTGCCCTGGACGCGGCCACTCTCGCACTGATCGATATCGTCGGCGAAAATGGTGTAGACCGCGCCAAAAATGACGCCAGAACTTTTCTTGAAGCAAATTATGTTTCTGTCAAAAAATCCAACTCCCTAAACCTGAAATCTCTACAACTTAACACTGATCAAAGTCTGCGTGCCACGGCTACGTTACAAGTCGAGTCTGTTTTTGGAGCCATTTTTGGATATAAAAATTATAATACGGATTTGGAAACCGTCGTTAGTATCTCCGCACCTCCACAGTTTGAAAATATCAATGTGGCAATAGTGCTAGACTCATCCACCTCGATGACATCGCTTATTTCAGATACGAGAAACGCTATCGACGCGCTCTATTCAAACATCGCTCAAAATGAACTGACTGGAAGTTTCGCCTTATATCCGTTTTCCCAATACGACAGTAACCGTAACGGCGAACTGTTATTGAGCCCTCGGGATATATGGCTCGATAACATTGAAATATCGGATTATATTTCAGATTTATCAGTAATGACGAGCGTGCCTGAGTCCAACGTCAATTACACCGGCATTTATTCGGGGACAGGTGCTGCGTGTGGCTGGGAAGCACTGGAACAAGCCAATAATGCCATTACTTCCATTAACCCAGATACGCTCAATATAATCTATTTCATGCACGATGGTGACGGTTGGTGTGGTCAGGACGATAAAATACTAGAATCTTGCCAGGCCATACGCGATCGTGGCATTAAGCTCGTTGGCGTCAGGTTCGGCAGCTGGGCCGATAAGGATCAGCTTTTCCTGGATTGTGTCGGTGGAAGCCCAGATAATTACTACCATGCGACGACGGCCGAAGCAACACTGTCAGCCTTTGTCGATGGAGCTTTCGGAAACTCTGCCGAAAAATATATAATGAAATGATGGTCTTATATTAAACTATCTACCGCCCACCATTCGGTGCTGCCCTGGAACCAGATGCCCTCGATGCTTATGAGCGTATCCGTCGACCCTAGGCCTGTGACGGTAATTGAACCATCGGCATTCTGGACAAAGTTATAGTCATTGGCTGATCCCGCATAATCTACTTGATCATATTCTGTGCCATTCCCGCCGTTGAAGGTCTCATTAGCATTGGTTGCGACCCATACGTCCAGCCCAGCTGTACCGTTAAAGACATTTCCGCCGCCGCCGCTATTACCTGTTAGATTGACCGCATTATCAACAGAATACCAAGCGGCTTCGCCTTGGAACCAGATGCCTTCAACATTTATGAGTGTATCCGTGTTGCCAAAGCCCTCAACTGTGACCGAACCGTCGGCATTTCGGGTGAAGGAATAGTCTGACAAAGATCCCTGATAATCGACTTGATCATATTCAGCGCCATTGCCGCCGTTAAAGGTCTCATTGGTGTTTGTCGCAACCCAAACATCCTGGGCATTGGTGCCGTTAAAAACGTTACCGCCAGTATTTCCGCCGCCGCCATTACCGCCAACCAAAGCCAGTGCATCGGCCATGGAATACCATTGGCCTTCGCCCCGGAACCAAAATCCATCGATATCAATCAGTGTGTCCGTACCCCATTGCGGATGAACAACGGTCACAGAGCCATCTGCATTTTGCGTAAATGTGTATTCCCCTAGGGCACCGTCGTAATCGACTTGATTGTAGGGACCACCACCGCCATCCAGGGTGTCATTACCCAGACCGCCATAGAGAACATCATTGCCGCCAAGACCATCGATGAAATCATCCTGGTTTGTTCCTTCGATAAATTCGTCACCATTTGTACCTGTGATTATACCGGTCTCGACGCCGTCATAAACGTTGAAGGCCTGTTGTAGCGCCACTGACCAGTCCACGGGCATTTCGGTCGGAAGATCTAAACCAAAGGCGGTAAAGTTAGGTAACCAGTGCCCGGAAGTGGCGAAATCTGCGCCCCAATCAGCCATATTCTCATCGGCCCAAATCGTAATAGCTTCATATGCCCGATAAAATGCCGGATCTTGTGTAATAGAAAAGGCCGCCCACATGCCCCACGACAGGGACAACATGGCACCTGCGTCTCGATATCCGACATTTCCATCTATGATCGTTTCTACCCGCCCTGTCTCAACAGCGTTGGTCAAAGAAGAAACAATTGAGTTCCAAGCCTGTCCGGTTGTCTGTCCCATCGTCACATGTGTGAGAGCCGCGATACCGACGGAACTGAAAAAATCCCCCTGCAAAACGTCATAGCGAGCCCAATCAACACTCTCCGAATATCGGGCAAATTGTGCTTCTGCCCAGTCAACCACGCCGCCAAACCCTTTATCCTGCCCCCAGCTGTAAGCATTCATAATCATCCAATTGGCATCATTATAAGATCCGAACCAGTTGATGTTACCGGAGTCCAGAAAGTTGTTAACGTTGCGCTCTACCCGTGCTTCGAGCTGCGCAAAATGAAAATCCGCCAACGGTGACAAGTTGGACGAGCCATAATCCAGAAGCTTAGAGTCAAGCTGAAACAACCAAGCAATGCCGTACGCATCTTGAGCATTATAAGCGATCTCTCCTTGGACCAGATTGGCTGGAAACTCTGAGTTGGCGTAGTTACCGATTTCATTGGCACGGCCTTGCTCTTCCAGATTAATGACCTGTGCCAGGCGGGCATGAACGCTGGAATGCCAGTCATAACTTCCATCAAAAATCGGGGCGTTATTGTCGGTGACGCCACGGTCGATCCATTGCTCAATGGCCGGCTGCGTATCGGCCAGAACCTGTGTTTGTGTTCCGCCATTGAGAAACAATAGTGTATCGTACATGGACAACTCCCTTTTCAGGAGAGTCAAAATGCAAAAAGCAGACCAATCGGTCTGCTGAAATTTTTCCTCATTAAATCAAGGCGAATAAGTGATTATCAACCTGGGTGGTAAACCTCGTTATTCTCATCAAGATGCACAACATTAGGCGCATAATTGCGCGCCTTTTCGGCTTCCATTTGGCAATAAGTGATGATGATGATTTTATCGCCCAGCTGAACCCGGCGCGCGGCCGCGCCGTTTAGACCAAAAGTCTTGGAGCCGCGAGGCGCCGTAATGGCATAAGTCGTAAAGCGTTCACCATTATTGATATTCAGGATATCAACCTGCTCATTGGGCAAAATTCCAGAAGCGTCGAGCAAATCCTGATCAATGGAAATCGAGCCTTCATAGTGTAAATCCGCCTGAGTCACAGTCGCTCTGTGGATTTTACCCTTCATCATGGTGATCAACATACGCCCTCCTTTGGTCGTTGCAGATTATATGTGGGGATTATCGCAAAAACTTAAAGGTCAAGTAAAGCAAAACGACGCATAAGAGCTATGCGCCTAGAAAAATTTAGTTCAGAAAACATTCATCAGCCAATGATGGCTTTTGTCTCCAGATATTCCTCAAGGCCCGCCTCACCCCATTCCCGGCCATTGCCAGAGCGTTTATAGCCCCCAAAGGGCGCATGAAGTGTGTAGGATCCTCCTTGCACGTAGCATTGCCCGGCGCGCATTTGCCGGGCGATTTTCATGGCCTCGGCCTGGTTCTTGGCCCAGACGGCGGATGATAGACCAAATTCTGTATCATTGGCATCAATTATGGCATCGTTCAGATCATCATAAGCGAGAATACAAAGGACAGGCCCAAATATTTCCTCTTTTACGATGGTCATGTCTTTGGTGACGCCGGCGAAAATTGTGGGTTTGACATAGGCCCCTTTCGTCAGGCCTGCTGGACGCTCAGGTCCCCCTGTTACAAGGCGTGCCCCTTCGTCGATACCGATATGGATATATTTTAGAACTCGCTCCCGATGGATCATGGAGGCGAGCGGCCCCATGGTCGACGTTGCATCCATAGGATCGCCGACAATCTGTTCCTCGGCCACTTGTTTGGCAATGGCCACAGCCTCATCATAACGAGAGCGCGGCACGAACATGCGGGTCAGCGCATCACAGGTCTGACCGCCCATAAGGATGACGTTCTCTGTTCCGTAGCGAACCGCCGCCTCTAGGTCGGCATCTTCTGTTATAATAAAGGGCGATTTTCCGCCGAGCTCCTGACAGACCCGCTTCACCGTCGGGGCGGCAGCTTGGGCGACTTTGATGCCTGAAGCTGTCGAGCCCGTAAACGAAACCATATCCACATCCGGGTGTGAGCTGAGCCGATGTCCGATCTCCGAACCGATCCCTGTTATCAGATTAAACACACCCGCGGGTAAGCCGACTTTGTCGAATATTTCTGCCATGATGAGATCAGATTGCGGTGTCTGCTCGGCGGGTTTGCAAATGATTGTACACCCCGCCGCCAAAGCCGGCGCGACTTTACCGATCATCTGCAGGAGCGGATAATTCCAAGGATTGATGAGCGAGCAGACACCGACCGGCTCTTTGAGGACGGCTGCGCCTTCGATCTCTCTGACGTCATCAACTGTATGACAAAGCTCAGCGTAAAACCGAACAGCCTCGATGGGCGCCGCCACCTGCCAGTCATAGGCCATATGCCGCGGGATCCCCATGGACAGGGTGTGGGCGTCGTTGAGGTCCTCAACGCGCGCCTCCATTTGGTCGGCAATGGCCAGCAAAAAGGCTTTGCGCTCAGAAGACGGCGTTTGTGACCAATTGGGAAAAGCCGCCTTCGCCGCCGCGACAGCTTTGTCGACATCTGCTTCGTTAGCGCAGGCCATGGCCAGAACGGTTTCTTCTGTGGCCGGATTGGCAATCTCTAATGTCTTATTCGTCGAGGCATCGACCCATTGGCCATTGATAAAGAGCTG
>CALDSY010000066.1 GCA_937924355.1 uncultured Caulobacterales bacterium | reverse complement strand
GCGTGAGTTTGGCTCGACTCTGCCCTGCCCTGCCCTTATATAGCCGCCTGTCCCCGTTGGGATTTACCCTTAAGCTCGATGAGGGCGGGGATGAGCGGAAATAGGATTATGACGACGAATATCACGTGGGATGTTATTGTTATTGGCGGCGGCCATGCGGGCTGTGATGCGGCGGCGGCGGCGGCGCGGCTGGGCGCGAAGACTTTGCTGCTGACCCACAAGAAAGAGACCATTGGCGAGATGTCGTGCAACCCGGCCATTGGCGGGCTGGGCAAGGGGCATTTGGTGCGGGAGATTGATGCCCTGGGCGGGGTGATGGGGCGGGTGGCCGATGCGTCGGGCATACAGTTTCGATTGCTCAATCGCTCCAAGGGGCCGGCCGTGCGCGGGCCCCGGACCCAGAGCGATCGCTATCTTTACAAACAGGCTATGCAGGGGATTTTGTTTGACTATCCGAACCTGACCATTGTGGCGGCCAGTGTCGAAGATTTGATCTTGGAAAACGGGGCGGTGCGGGGCGTTAAAACCGCCGGGCCCGATGGGGGGCCGGGCGATGATTATGCGGCCCGCAAAGTTATCCTGACCACGGGCACATTTCTTAAGGGGATGATCTATCTGGGGGAGCAGCGCATTCCGGCCGGGCGGCACGGCGAGGCCCCGGCTTTGGGACTGTCCGAGCGGCTTTACGGGGCCGGGTTTGACATGGGGCGGCTCAAGACCGGGACGCCGGCGCGGCTGGTGAAATCCTCCATTGATTGGGACGCGCTGGATCAGCAGGAGGCCGATGAAGAGCCCCTGCCCTTTTCCTTTATGAATGATCGCATTGAGGTGCCGCAGATTAGCTGCGCCATTACCCATACCAATGAGCGCACCCATCGTATTGTTCAGAAAAACGTATTAAAATCAGCGGTTTACGGGGGTGATATCTCGGGCAAAGGACCGCGCTACTGTCCGTCTATTGAGGATAAGGTGGTGCGCTTTGCGGACCGGATGAAGCATCAGGTCTTTCTAGAGCCGGAAGGTCTGCCGGGCAATCCGGATGGGAATACGGTCTATCCCAACGGCATTTCCAGCGCCCTGCCCGAGGATGTGCAGGATCAGTTTTTGCGCACGATCCGCGGCCTGGAGGAATGCCAGGTGGAGCGCTATGCCTATGCCATTGAGTATGACTATGTGGACCCGCGGGCGCTCATGGCTACACTTGAGACGCGCAAGATTTCCGGGCTCTATCTGGCGGGGCAGATTAACGGCACGACGGGCTATGAAGAGGCGGCGGCGCAGGGGCTCATGGCCGGGGTGAATGCGGCGCTGTCGACCATGGGACGGGCGCCGTTTATTCTGGATCGGTCCCAGGCCTATATTGGCGTGATGATTGATGATCTGATTACCAAGGGCGTGACCGAGCCGTACCGCATGTTTACGTCGCGGGCGGAGTATCGATTGCTGCTGCGGGCGGATAACGCCGATCAGCGGCTGACGCCGCTTGCTATGGAGTTGGGGGCTATGGAGCTGGGGGGCGAAGAGACCGGGGCGATAGGGGCTGTGTCGAAGGCGCGGGGGGCGCGGTTTGCGGCCAAGATGGAGCGCTTTGCGGCGGCGCGGGCGCTCATCACCGGGCTGGCGGCGACGCCTAATGAACTGGCCAAACACGGGCTCAAGGTCAATCAAGACGGGGCGCGGCGCGGGGTCATGGATTTGCTGGCTTATCCGGATATTGGGTTTGCGGATCTGGAGGCGGTCTGGCCGGAGCTTTCTGTCATCAATCGTGACGCCAGAGAGCACCTGGAGACCGAGGCTCTGTATAAAGGCTATATCGAGCGGCAGGCCCGGGACATCGCTGCGTTTCGGCGCGACGAAGGGCTGCGCATTCCGGCGGCCCTCGAATATGACCAAATCGGCGGTATTTCCAATGAGGTGAAGGAGAAACTTAAAGCGGTCCGGCCAGCCACGCTGGGCCAAGCCGCCCGCATCGAAGGGGTCACCCCCGGCGCCCTCACCGCCCTTTTAGCCAAAATAAAAAAATCCGCCTAACCCCTAAAACCGCAAAAAATTTTGACATGTTTCACGTGAAACATTGGAAAAATGCGGGGGTTACCCCATTATACAGGTTTAGAATATGACTTACAAGGTTGGCTATGCAGGATAATGCTAAACCCGATGCAAACCCGGAAATTCCTTTGAATCCGGCGGAAATTGACGAATTTCGCGCCTGGCAGGAGCTTTTAGAGCGATGGAACGCCAAAATCAACCTCGTGTCAAAGGGCGCTATGGATGACTTTTGGACCCGTCATGCGCTGGATAGCTGGCAATTATGGCCTTTTGTGCCGAAACAAGCCGAAACTTTCCTCGATCTTGGGTCGGGCGCTGGATTTCCGGGCCTTGCGCTGGCTATTGGCTGCAAGCGGGCAGGGCAGGGCCATGTCACGTTAGTCGAAAGCGCCGGCAAGAAAGCCAACTTCCTGCGAACGGTCATACGCGAGCTCGATCTCCCTGCCTCTGTCTGGGCAGATCGAGCCGAGAAAATGCCGCCGCAAGTCTTTGATTTTATTAGCGCCCGCGCCTTCGCCCCCCTCCCCCGTCTCTTCACTTATGCACACCCCTTTTGGGGGGAGACCACAAAAGCCCTGCTTTTAAAGGGTCTAAATGCACAAACAGAGTTGACCCAGGCCCAGGAATCGTGGATTTACCACGTCGAAGAGCACCAGAGTCAATCAGATCCAGACGGAGTCATTCTTGAGATATCCGGCCTGAAACCCCGTATTTGACCTTTTTAGCAGATCCGGACTGACCCTAGGCGCTCCATAAGAACAAAAAGAGAGAGCCTATGGCGCGCATCATCGCTATCGTAAACCAAAAGGGCGGTGTGGGTAAAACCACCACCACCATCAATCTGGCCGCAGCCCTTAGCCTGTCCGGCAAGCGGGTCCTCTTGCTAGATATGGATCCCCAGGGCAACGCCTCAACAGGCCTAGCGATTTCCCGCAAGCTGCGCGGGGTCTCAATCTATAACGTCCTCGTCGACGGCACAGAGCTCACAGAAGCCGTCAAAGAAACCCGGGTCAAAAACCTTCACATTGTGCCATCTCATATTGACCTCTCGGCTGCTGAACTTGAAATCGGCGATCAAGGCGGCCGGACAACTAAGCTTAAAGCCGCCATAGAGCCGCTTAGAACACGATATGACTATATCTTGATTGATTGCCCGCCGGCCCTGGGTTTGCTCACCGTGAACGCGCTGGCGGCAGCGAACTCCGCGCTCGTCCCGCTACAATGCGAGTTCTATGCGCTAGAGGGATTGTCACAACTGCTGAAAACCGTCGAGATGGCCAAGTCTTCTATCAATCCCGGTCTTGTCATCGAAGGCGTCATGCTTACCATGTATGACAAACGCAACCGGCTCTCGGGGCAGGTAGCCGAAGATGTACGCAAACATTTAGGCCGCGCGGTGTTTAACACCATCATCCCGCGAAATGTCCGCATTGCCGAAGCTCCGTCGTTCGGCCAGCCTGTTATGATGTATGACCCAGACTGTGTCGGCTCCAAAGCCTATATGGCATTGGCAGCTGAACTTCTATCCCGTCACAAGCGCAAAGCCGCATAAATCAATAAAAACAATAGGTTAAACTATGTCAGACTCAGGTAAAAAACGAGGATTAGGTCGAGGGCTATCCGCCCTTATGGATGATGTGGGCATGGAGACATTCGTCGAAACCGACGCGGTCGAGCCTGTCGAGGCTCCGGCAGCTGAATCGAAAGCGCCGGCCCCTAAATCCAAAAAGCCGAAATCCAAGAAAAAACCGGAAAAGACCGACCGCACTAATAAGGCCGCTCAATCTGAGCCAACCATCAGCGAGCAGAGCAGGGCCATCGCCTATGTTTCCATGGACCAACTAACTCGCAATCCCGATCAGCCCCGCCGCTATTTTGACAGCGCGCTTCTGGATGAGCTAGCCGATAGCATTCGCGACAAAGGTGTGCTTCAGCCTGTCCTTGTGCGGCCGCTCCCCGAAGGGTTGAAACAAGGCGGCACCAAGGTGGCCTATCAAATTATCGCCGGTGAGCGGCGCTGGCAGGCGGCCCTTAAAGCCGGCCTTGATACCATGCCGGTTTTTGTTCGCGAGATCACCGACCGAGAAGCCCTGGAAATTGGGGTCGTCGAAAATGTACACCGCGCCGATCTCAACCCCATGGAAGAGGCACTGGCCTATAAGTCTCTGCTGACCCAGTTTAAGAGAACCCAGGCCGATGTGGCCCAAGCCGTCGGCAAATCCCGGCCCTATATCGCCAATATGCT
>CALDSY010000065.1 GCA_937924355.1 uncultured Caulobacterales bacterium | reverse complement strand
TGGACAAATATGGCGTTGCTGTGCGGGCAGGGCAGCACTGTACGCAGCCCCTCATGACACGTATGGGCATACATTCGACGGTTCGCGCCAGCTTTGGCATTTACAATACTTTGGATGAAGCGCAGCGCCTGGTTGAGGCTGTGCGTAAAGCTTCACACTTTTTATCGTGACTTTAAACACTATATGATATGATGATGGACGACATGACAGATAGACAAAGACAAGCAGAGGCGCTCGCCAATGCCCAAATCCCCGGCCTCGATGCGGCTGAGGCGAAAGCTGCGCCTGAGACCGAGGAAAAGAAGCGCGATGTCATTGATCTGTCCGGCGCACCCGTTGAGGCACCGACCGATGAAGAAATTGAGCGCATCACAACCGACGTGATTTCCCAGCTCAAGACAGTTTACGACCCAGAAATTCCAACGGATATTTATGAGCTTGGCCTGATATATAAGGTCGAGCTTGAAGATGACCGCACGCTCAAAGTGGAAATGACTCTAACAGCGCCCGGTTGCCCTGTGGCCGGCGAAATGCCCGGCTGGGTCGAAGAGGCCTGCGAAGTTGTTGCCGGCGTTCGCCGCGTGGAGGTCTATATGACCTTTGATCCGCCTTGGACCATGGACCGCATGAGCGAAGAAGCTAAACTTGAACTAAATATGTTATAGGACCTGACCCATGGCCGAAACACGGACAAGACGACCGAGACCGAAATTAGTCACATTGACTGATGCCGCCGCCGCGCGCGTCAAAGAAATCCTCGATGAACGCGGGGAAGGTTTTCTGCGCGTCGGCGTTAAAAATGGTGGTTGCGCCGGTATGGAATATGAGATGGATTATGTCTCTGAAATAGGCCCGCTTGATGAGCTCATCGAAGACAAAGACGTCGAAATCGTCGTCGAGTCCAAAGCCGTGCTCTTTATCCTCGGCTCAGTCATCGATTATGAAGTGTCCGTTTTGGAATCCAGTTTCAAATTCAACAACCCAAATCAAACCGATGCCTGTGGCTGCGGAATTAGTGTGACCATTGAGCCGGTGATCGTGGATTAGAGAGCGTAAGTATGGGACCCAAACAATTTTCTTCTTTGGTAAAGATGTATTTTGGAAAATGTTTGGAACCGATTGGATTTGATTTTTTTGATTTATACAATCCGTTATTTCATCGCTCTTATGACAATATAAGTCATGTTATCATGCCTCAACTTGGGAGTCGCGGAGTCTGGTTTGACATCTTGGTTTTTGTGGCGTCTCCCCAAATTCATCACAGATTTTTTACCGATTTTCCGAACTATGTCCATGATACTAGTGGTGGTCGGTGTTACTTGCATCCTGATACCGGTGTGGGATTTGATCAAATGACCTACCGATGTAGAACTCAAGAAGGGTTCATTCGAAATTTTAGAAATCTTGCTCAACCGGCATTGGAAAGACATGCTCTTCCTTATTTGGAACAATTTCGTTCCGTAGAGGACTTACAAGGGTTACTTGGAAAAGAGTAAGAGCTGAAAGTTGAACAAAAGTTGCAGATCTAGCGCTTCACAATCACACTAGACCCATGCCCAAACAGGCCCTGATTAGCTGTAATCCCAACCTTAGCGCCTTCGACCTGGCGGCCTTTGGCTTGCCCGCGCATTTGCCAGGTGAGTTCACAAACCTGCATGAGGGCTTGAGCGGGAACCGCTTCGCCGAAACAGGCCAGGCCGCCGGATGCGTTAATTGGAATACGGCCACCGACAGTTGTTTCTCCGGCGCGAAGTAGAGACGCCGCTTCGCCGCGCTCACAAAGCTGCAGGTCTTCCATCCAGTCCAGTTCCAGGGCTGTGGACAGGTCATAGACTTCGGCCAATGAAATGTCCTCTGGCCCGATACCCGCTTCTTCATAGGCCTTTTTCGGCAGGTCGGCCCGAAATGATCGGGCGTCCATGGCCACAGCTGAATCCGTCGCAATGTCCGGCATCTCGACAACCGCGCCAGCAAAGGTCGGAGTCACGGTCGAGATAGCTGCGATTTTCGGCGCGTCACCTTTGCCGATTTTCTTGGCGTAATCGAGGCTTGAAATTATAATCGCCGCGCCGCCATCCGACGTGGCGCAGATATCCATAAGTCGCAGCGGGTCGGCGACCATGACAGAATTCGCCACATCTTCTTTGGTGAAGAGTTTTTTATAGCGCGTATATTCATTGTGATAGCCGTGCTTGGCGTTCTTCACTTTAACGGCTGCGAAGTCATCCTGCGTATCGCCGTAAAGATCCATGCGGCGTCGGGCATAGAGTCCAAAATAGGTGGGGTTGGTTATACCGATATGAAAGCGCACCCAATCTGGATCTTCCGGGCGATAGCCGCCGGCTGGTTTGAGAAAACCTTTGGGTGTTGTATCTGCACCGACCACCAAGGCCACATCTGCTGCGCCGGATAGGATTTTTGACCGGGCTGCTGCGAGCGCCTGAGACCCAGACGCGCAGGCGGCGTAACTTGTATTCACTTCCGCGCCTTGCCAGCCTAGAGCCTGAGCAAAGGTCGCGCCGGCCACATAACCAGGATAACCGCACCGCACGGTTCCGGCGCCAGAAACAAAACCAACATCGCGCCAATCAATGCCCGCATCTGCAATAGCGTCTCTCGCGGCTTTTACGCCATATTCAACAAAATTGGCGCCCCATTTGCCCCATTGGTGTAGGCCCACGCCTAGAATGGCAATATCTTGGCTCATGAGGTCGCTCCTGTAATGGGCTGCCACTTCCAGATCAGTTTCTCGCCGTCTTCATTAGAGTAAAGCGTATCCATGACGAGCTCGACTTTATCGCCGACCTTTAAATCTGCTGGCGCAACGCCGCTAATCATTTGCCCGAGGACAATCATTTTTTCCCGTTCAAGCTCAACGGCCGCAATGGTAAAGGGTTCAAAGTTCTCCGGCGCAACAAAGGGCTCCGGCGGTTGATAACCGGCATTTGTGTAGGACCAGATGGTGCCAGTGCGGGAGAGGGGGACTTCCTCGAAACTCTCTGATTGGCAATCCGGGTTTCGGCAAAACGTGCTTTGCTTGGGAAAATAGTAGGTCTGGCAGGACTGGCACTGGGTCCCGATCAAATGTGGCCGCTCTTCATCCAGGCTATACCATCCCTCGATTGCCGCTGATTTATTCCCCATAATGTGACTTTCCGAATGCTGTTCGGAAACTAATTAAGCAAAAGAATTCGTCTTGGCGAGTCTAAAACAGATGTGTAGGCAAGGATTATGAAACTCTATGACTCACCGCTCTCGCCCTTTGCCCGCAAATGCAAAATCATCATCCAGGCTAAAGGGCTTGATGTTGAAATCGTCAATGCGGCCAAAGCCGGGGCGGATGGGTATGCTGCGGGTAGCAATCCGCTGGGTAAGGTTCCGTGTCTGGAACGTAAATACCCGGACGTCGCTCTGTTCGATAGCCCGCTCATTTGTGAGTATCTTGATAGCTTGAAAGATCCATGGTTGCCCAAAGATGGTGAAGGCCGATGGAAGGCCTACCGCATGCACCGGATCGGCGATGGTCTGGCCGAGGCCGTTTACAATCGCCGCTATGAAGTGGTCCGAGATGAGAGCCTCCATTGGCCAGATATTATAGAGCGCCACGATACGGCTATTCGCAATGTTGTTACTTATCTGGATGATATAATTGAATATGTGCCTTCAAAATGGTCGTTTGGATCAATCGCCGTTGTGTGCGCGCTTGATTATGCGGATTTTAGGGCCGATCACATTTCTTGGCGAAGTCTTGCGCCAAACTTGGCAAATTGGCATGAAGGCTTCACGAATAAGAGCGAATATAAAGCAACATACGCATATTAAGGGGAAATGCATGAAAAAGGGATTTTTGATTTCGGCGCTCAGCGCCGCTTTGCTGAGCGCTTGTGGGGAGGCCGTTGAAACACCAAAGAGCGCGCCGGTTGAGACGCCGGCCGTCAAAGCCGAAGTGCCGGCCGCTATTTTAAACAGCAAGACTCCCATTGTTTTGCCGGGCGCGCCCGGTCAGTCCGGAAAAATGCTCAGCGCGGTCGAAGCCTCCAAAATCGCAGATAATAGCTACACAGAAGATGATGTGGCCTTCATGCAGAACATGATCCCCCACCATGCACAGGCCACTGAAATGGCCGCGCTTGTCAAAGACCGGACAAATACTGAAGACATATTGAAAGTGGCCGAACGGATTGATGCCTCTCAGGCCGACGAAATCAAGTTCATGGAGGACTGGCTAAAAGACAGAGGTGAGCCGCTCTTGGACGAGACCAGCTATGGCAGCGACCATTCCGGCCATCAGGGCATGGACATGGACGGCGATAAGCGTGAGCACAAAGGCCATCACCAGATGGAAGGCATGGCCACGCCGGCGCAAATGAAAGAACTGGCCTCTCTCGAGGGGACAGACTTTGATGCCATGTTCCTGCGGTTGATGATCACCCACCATGAAGGGGCGATCACCATGGTCGACAATCTGACATCGCAACAAGGTTCAGCTTATGATCCAGTCTTGTTCGATTTTATAAATGACGTCGAAGCTGATCAGGAAAGCGAAATTGAACGCATGAGCGGTATTTTAACTGGCTTATCAGACGATGCCCGCGTCGGACTCAAGCCAGGATTTAAAGACGCCGAAGAAGCCGCCTGGAATATGAAGCTCGAAATGGCCCTGGATAAACCGGCGGGGTTCTTTGATCCCAATAGTCCGGCAGGCCTGCCGCCCATTATCGAAAAAAAGAAAGAAGAGAGCGAAGACGACGAGGAAAAGGACACTAAAAAAGACGCCGATAAAGAGGGCGAAGAGAAAAAAGAAAAAATCAATTGGGGCAAACGATATCCGCTTCTGAGTTTCTCCAATACGGATATGGCCTTCTCGGGTGATGTCATGGTTGCCGGAAGCTATCACGGGTTCAACGTCTACAAGCTGCAAGAAAACGGCCTGCCAGAACTCCATAGTTCAGTGGTGTGTCCCGGCGGGCAGGGCGATGTCTCGATTGTCGGCAATCTTCTGATCATGTCGGTTGAGCAAACCCGAGGCCGTGTGGATTGCGGACTACAAGGTATCGCCGACGACATTAGTACCGAGAGATTTCGCGGCATTCGTATCTTTGATATTAGTGACCTGACGGCACCGGTTCAGGTGGGACAGGTCCAAACCTGCCGCGGCTCCCATACGCATTCCGTGGTTTCCAGCGATAAAAACCGCATCGTCGTTTATAACTCTGGCACGTCATCTGTCCGCAAGGAAGAAGAGCTAGACGGTTGTATTGGACGTATTCCGGGCGATCAGCGCACGGCGCTTTTCCGGATTGATGTGATTGAAATTCCAGTGGCGGATCCATCCAAGTCCCGCATCGTCGATAGTCCGACCGTATTTGCCGACGAAGAAAAAGGCACAATCGCGGGTCTATGGACCGGCGGAGACCACGGCAAAGGCACGCAGCGATCCAGCCAAACCAATCAATGTCACGACATTACAGTCTTCCCCGCGGCCAAGATCGCAGCTGGCGCTTGTTCCGGTAACGGCATTATTTTTGACATTTCCAACCCGCTCAAACCCAAACGGATTGACGCGGTTGTTGATACAGGTTTTGCCTATTGGCACTCCGCTACCTTTAATAATGACGGAACCAAGGTCGTCTTTACAGACGAATGGGGCGGGGGCGGTCGTCCGCGCTGCCGGGTGCATGACCCGAAAGACTGGGGCGCCAATGCCATATATGATATTAAAGACGGCAAGCTGAACTTTCAAAGCTACTATAAAATGCCGGCCCCGCAGACCGACACCGAAAATTGCGTCGCCCATAATGGCTCTGTTGTGCCTGTCCCGGGACGTGATATATTCGTTCAGGCCTGGTATCAGGGCGGCATTAGCGTGATGGATTTCACGGATTCTGCCAATCCCAAGGAAATCGCCTTTTTTGATCGAGGGCCCATACATGAGAGCAAGCTGACGACTGGCGGCTATTGGTCCACATACTTCTATAATGGTAAAATATACGGCACTGAGATCGTCAGAGGCCTGGATGTTTTCTCGCTTGAGCCGAGCGAATATTTAAGCGCTAACGAGATAGCCGCCGCCGCCGAGGCCAATATGGGCGAGGTTTTCAACCCTCAGCAGCAATACCCGGTGACCTGGAAAGCATCTCCGACGCTTGCTCGGGCCTATGCAGACCAAATGAAACGGGCAGGGTCCTTAACAGAGGAGCAGGCTTTGGAAGTGACAAATGTTTTGGATAATCCGGGATTTGATAATCTCGCGGCCATGTCCAACAAGATTAAAGCTCAACAAGCAAAATCCCGCAGCAGAGACGGGCTGGTTAAAACGCTGGCGCAATTAGCCAAGAGCTATCAGTAGAAAATGGCGGGCAGGGAGGGATTCGAACCCCCGATAGAGTTTCCCCTATGCCGGTTTTCAAGACCGGTGCTTTCAACCACTCAGCCACCTGCCCAGCCATAAGGCGCGTCAAATAGGGGGTTTTGACTTATCCCGCAAGCCCGTATTTCGCTTTCTGTTCGTTTTTTTAAATTGGCGTCTTTCTCATTTGTAATTTAGATGAACAGGGCATTCCGAAACGGTTCATCCCGTTTAAGACTTCATCAACCCTATAAAAAAATTAGTCATTAAGCCTGTTATCTAACGGGGATTTAAACTTGATCCCATAGCTTCACAGGCAATGAAGGGTACAAGGTCCACCAAGAGATCGTGACCCGGCCTCACGAGATGTCATTTATCTTTGAGGTTCATTATAAAATGGGTGAGTGAGTTATGAAAATTTGCGTCAGCAAATCCGTGAAACGTATGACTGGTCTTCTAGTCAGTGTAAGTCTGGTTGGTGGGCTTTCAGCCTGCTCCACAACAAGTACAACAAAAATTACCGAGGCTGCACCGGTGTCCTATAGAATAGGGGGCGGAAACTCTTCTTATGCATCTGTGCGGATGCCGGATCGTGGTCCAGCGCCGGCAACGAGCCTGCCTGAAACACGGCCGTCTCAGTCGCCTTTGGCCTTGCCAAGGCCTGCGCCTCAACCGGCTCCAGTGGCTCAGCCGCAAGCGCCAAGTGCAGGTATTGATCTATCAAATATTGATCGCGGGCTTTACGATCACATGAAAGTGGGAAAACCATACAAGGTCGCAGGCCAATCTTATACACCGGGCCACAATCCGGATTATGACAAGATTGGTGTTGCGTCCTGGTATGGTGAAAAATTCCACGGAAAACCAACAGCTAATGGCGAAGTCTATGACAAAAGCGCGTTGACCGCGGCGCACAAGACATTGCCACTGAACAGCTATGTGGTTGTAACAAATCTCGATAATGGGAAATCCATCAAGGTCCGTTTGAACGACCGAGGCCCATTTATCGACAATCGTATTATCGACTTATCCGAAGCCGCCGCAGGGGCGCTGGGCATTAAAGGTGACGGACTGGGACGTGTGCGGGTGCAATATGCGGGGGCGGCTCCAGCGGGCCTGGGAACGCCATATGCACCGGCGCCGTCTCAATTATCAGAACGGGCACCTGAGCCAGCGCCAACGCCGGCGCCAGTTCCAGCACCCGTTGCTCAACCTGTGCCAGCTCCGGTTATGCCGAGCCCTGTTCCGCAGGTTGACGATTATCAGCCACTCAGAAACGGCACGTCGCCAGAAGCCGAACGGGTTGCTGCCCCGGCACCTCTGGCCCCTCAAACGCCGCAAGTGTTTGAAGTTCCGAGTATGATGGGCGGATCACAAGATTACGGAATTGCTATGCCCGGCCGCAGTGTCGAAACGGCGCCGCGTGTTCCAATTCCTGAACCGACACCAGATCATGGTGAAGACGATGTCATCACTCTGACTATTTCTGGTCCGGTTCATATGGCCAAAACAACAAACAATAATCAGGACCAACCTGAAGTCATTCCAGCTGTGTACGAAGAGGAAAAATAATAACAAACTCTTTACCACGCACTAAAGCTATGGAATTGAACTAACACGCCTTCGGGCGTGTTTTTTCGATTCTAAGACCTTGGATTTTTGTGCGCCCTTTAATTGTTATACTTATCTTCGCCGCCGCCCTGTTTTGGTCGGCCTCGGCATCTGCAAAGCAAAACTTTGAGACCATTGCCGATCACGCCATTATTATGGATTACGAGACCGGGGCTATTCTTTATGAAAAGGATGCCCGAGAACCGGCCTACCCGGCCTCTATGACTAAAATCATGACAGCTGAACTCGTGTTTAATCAAATCCGCAGCGGCGCTATCAACATGGATACGGAATTTGTTGTCAGTGAAAATGCCTGGCGAAAAGGCGGCGCGGCCTCCGGCGGATCAACCATGTTCTTGGAACTCGGCTCTTCCGTACGGGTAGAAGATCTATTACGCGGCGTTATTGTGCAATCAGGCAATGATGCCTGTATCGTTCTGGCAGAAGGTATTGCGGGATCCGAAGCGGCTTTTGCTAATATGATGAACGCGCATGCCCGGGACATCGGACTTGAGACGGCCTTTTTCAAAAACTCTACGGGGCTACATCATCCGGAACATGTCATTAGCTTATATGATCTGGCCAAGCTCGCACACCGGACGATTAGCGACTATGAAGAGTTCTACCCGCTTTATGCTGAGCGAAAATTTACATGGAACAAAACCACTCAGGGCAATCGAAACCCGCTGCTGGGACGGTTTGACGGGGCTGACGGCCTAAAAACAGGATATACCTCCGCGTCTGGATATGGGCTGGTGGCGTCGGCTGAACGGGGCGGCACCCGGCGCATTGTCGCGTTCAATGGACTGGACAGTAAGGGCGAACGTAGCCGAGAGGGACTAAGGCTGATGCAGGCGGCTTTTGATGGCTTTAAAGTCTATGATCTTTATTCAAGCGGCTCTGTTATTGCGCAAATGGATGTTTTTATGGGCAAAGCCCAGACAGTAGACCTAGTCGCGGATCAGCCTATCCGTATTGGACTGGCCAGGGCCAACCGCAACGACTTATCCGTCAAAGTCGAAATGCCGGCTGAACTCGCGGCGCCCATAACATCCGGACAAAGTATCGGGCATTTACTGATAACAGCGCCGGGTTTGGCGGATCAGAAAATCCCCCTAAAAGCAGCAAATGATGTTAAACGTAAATCAGCATTTGGCCGGGCCGGTGAAGCGCTCGTCAAAATGTTTGGAGGTTAAATGCGCGGAAAATTCATATCCCTGGAAGGCGGCGAAGGCGCCGGGAAAACGACACAGGCAGAGCGGCTGGCAAAATCCTTGAATAATGCCGGGATCGAATCTCTGCTCACCCGAGAGCCGGGCGGCACCTTTGGTGCAGAAGCCATTCGCGATTTGGTGCTCGAGGGCACGTCCGATCGCTGGTCTGGCCTAACCGAGCTTTTGCTTATGTATGCGGCGCGCCTGGATCATATTGAAAAGCTGATCGAGCCAGCACTGGCTCGGGGCGTCTGGGTCATCAGTGATCGTTTTGCTGATAGCTCTATGGCCTATCAGGGTTATGCAAGAGGTGTAGGCAAGGAACAGGTTGAAAAAGTCCACGCGGCCGTTCTCGGTGATTTTCAGCCGGATATGACCATCCTGTTTGATATTGATCCGGTGATGACGATGAAGCGGGTCGAGACGCGCGGCGAGGAAATTTCCCGTTTTGACGCGGAGTCTATCGATTTCCACAACACCATTCGGCAAGCTTTTCTAGATATAGCTGCGGATAATGAAGACCGTTTTATGACGGTCAATGCAGACTCCAGCCGCGATATTGTTGAAACGCAAATTCTGTTTGCCATCGTGCAAAAATTCCCGGAACTGGCAGGCAAGCTAGGAGATCCTGGTGGCGGAGCCTGACGCTTTACCCGAACCGGATCGGGCTCCCGGCTGTCCCCATCCGCGAGAAACATTTGATCTGATCGGTCATCAGTCTGCCGAGACGAAATTTATTCAAAGCTATAAAAGCGCCAAGTTACATCACGCCTGGCTCATATCCGGCGCGCCAGGATCAGGCAAAGCGACACTGGCCTACCGTATGGCCAGACTGCTTCTCGGGGCCCAATCACTTTTGGGCGATACACTCGATATCCCGGCGGATGATCCGGTCGCGCAGCGCATTGCAAGCCAGGGACATGGAGACATTTTTGTCTTGCGCCGCCCTTATGATTTTAAAACCAAGAAACTCAAAAGCGCGATTCCCGTTGACGAAACCCGCCGCCTGGCCGAGTTCTTTCAAACCAAACCGTCAGAGGGCGGATGGCGGGTTTGTATTGTGGACTCCATGGACGAAATGAACCGCAATTCTGAAAATGCCATTCTCAAATCTTTGGAAGAACCACCTAAAGACACGGTCTTAATTCTGATATCCAATAATCCCGGCCGGCTATTGCCGACAATTCGGTCTCGGTGTCTGCATTTGGCGCTGCGACCCGTCGAGCCGGAGGCGATCAAGCCCTGGCTAAAACGGCGACACCCGGATGTATCGGATAATATCATTGATGCCGCATCAAAACTCGCCAGAGGTGGCCCCGGAAAGGCAACGGCCATTGTCTCCAATAGCCAATCCGTCCTGGAGCCGCTCACGCAGTTCCTCTCGGGCCTGGGCGCATCGTCCTCTATTATGGATCATAAAATTGCCGCCCGTTTGTCTCTGGCCAATGCGCGGGCAGAGCGTCAGCTTTTTTGGGAGGCCCTACAAGATATTTTACAGGCGCAAGCGCTATATAGCGCAACGGGCACGTGGAAGGGGGCCTTTAAACCCTTACCCGTAACCAAAACGCCGGCCAATTGGGAACAGCTATACGCCAAAACGGTCCATTTACAGAACCGAGAGATGGCCCTGAATATGGACAAAAAATCCGTGATGTATAACGTCCTGTCGTCTATAAGGGCCGGATGATGTTTGTTGATAGTCACGTCAATCTACACGGGGAAAAATTCGCCGATGACCTGAATGAGGTCATTGCGCGCTCCAGCCAGGCTAATGTTTCGGCCATGCTCAATATTTGCTGTAATCTCAAAGACATGGCGGCCGTTCTTGATGTCGCTAATATGGGCGATAATATGTGGGCCAGTGTCGGCACACATCCTCATGATGCTAAGGATAATCCAGATATCAGCGCGGCGGATATTTGCGCCTTTACGGACCACCCAAAAGTCATCGGCATTGGCGAAACCGGGCTCGATTTTCACTATAACTATTCTGACAAGGCAGCGCAGCTCCGTAATTTTCAAGCCCATATCGACGCGGTGCGACAGAGCGGTCTGCCGCTTATTATTCACACGCGCAATGCGGATGAGGACATGGAAGACATTCTGACAAAGGAGATGGGCAAAGCCCCGTTCAAGGCTCTGCTGCATTGTTATACATCAGGAGAGCGCTTGGCCCGCGCCGCCGCAGAAATGGGCTGCTACTTCTCTGTGTCCGGCATTATCACCTTTAAAAACGCGCATGACGTCCGCGAAATAGCGTCTTGGATTCCCGAAGATCGCATCATGATAGAGACAGACTGTCCTTATCTGGCGCCTGCGCCGCATCGTGGACGGCGTTGCGAGCCGTCTATGGTGCCGCTCGTCGCGGAGAAACTGGCCGAGATAAGGGGCTGGACCCTCGAAGCAACCGCGCAAAAGACGACGGACGCGTTTTACCGTTTCTTTGACAAGGCCATCCGGCCATCATGACTTTGCGTATGACCATATTGGGATGCGGATCGTCGGGCGGAGTCCCGCGCGTGGGCGGGGACTGGGGCGTCTGTGATCCAAAAGAGCCGAAAAACCGCCGCATGCGGTGTTCTGTGCTCGTCGAGCAATGGGACGGGCCAGACGAGCCGCCGCAGAGCGAGCGGACCATTATATTAGTGGATACGTCTCCGGATCTACGCGAGCAGCTCTTGATGACCGGGACGGGACGTCTAGACGCGCTTTTATTCACCCATGAACATGCCGACCAAACCCACGGCATCGATGATGTGCGGGCGCTGGCCTATCGCATGGCCAAACGTATCCCGACCTATATGGATAGTCCTACACATGACGAGGTGGCGAGCCGATTTCATTATCTGTTCAAAACACCAGAAGGGCGCCTACATCCGCCGATACTAGACCTACAGGCTTTAATCAAAGATGGGACCAAGATTGAGATCGATGGTCCAGGCGGCAAAATTTCTGCGGAATTTCTGGCGGTTTCCCACGGACCAACCCCGTCCGGAGGATTTATCTTTAACGGTCAAATGGCCTATACGCCCGACGTATGGTCCATTGATGATGCGGTTTTGACCCGGATGGAAGGCTTGGACACTTGGGTCATGGACGCCCTTCGATATAATGAACATCCAACACACGCCCACGCAGACCGTTGCCTGCAATGGATTGCCCGAACACAAACCCGGCAAGCGGTTTTGACAAACCTGCATATCGATATGGATTATAATGGCCTAAACGCTGAGCTAACCGGTGAACACTGCGCCGCATATGACGGCATGGAAGTTACGCTGAAGGCAAGTTAATCTAGACGTACTTAGGCAAAGTTATGGATAAGAACGGACAGCTACACATATTTTATCCAAGTAGGCGTGACATCGGTTGCCGGGCGGCTGGGCGTTAGCACAAAGTCGCTTTACGATTGGGTGAAGCGTTATAGTGACGTGCCTGACAAGACGGAGAGCACAGCGGAGCAAGGTGAGATCAAGCGCTTAAAGGCTGAGCTCCGCC